>PMTT01000595.1 GCA_003167275.1 Bryobacterales bacterium
CGGAGGCTGTGACGTAGGGTGTGCTTTAGCTTGCCCTGACACAGGAGTAAAGAATCTAGACTGGGCAAGCTAAAGCATACCGTACGAATTACGCCAGCTTGTAAATCGTAAGCCCGGAGAGTAGCTTGGGGTAGAAATCGGTGGACTTCTGCGGCATTACGCCTCCGGCGAAGGAGGTGTCCGCCACCTGCTCGACGGATGTCGGCTTGAGGAGGAACGCGATTTGGGCAGTGCCCTGACGGGCCTCCTCGACGGCCGCATCCAGACCGCGGATGTAGCGCAGGTGCTGTTCGTCCCGCACGGCTTCCTCGCCGATGTCGAGGACTTGGCCGAGCAGCCGCTCGTGCAAGATGCGTACGTCCAAGACACCCTGTGCGTCCGCGTCTTCCAAACGGAAGAGCCGGTTGCCAATCGCCGCGCCGATGATCGTGCGGCCGCCTGAGCTGTCCCAGTCCTGCTTCAGGCGGTCGACCGAATCGATCTCTTCCACCTGGAAAGCGCCAGCCGCTTTGCGAAGGAACTCGTCGGGAAAGCCCTCGGCCGGGATGCCGCTCACCAGCCGGTGGGTGGCCAGGATCTTCAAACCCGGGGAGTACATGTTGACGAACGTCATCATGACGCGATCGGTGCCCGGAAGATCGGGGTTCTCGTTGCGAAAGGCGAGAGCGGTTTCGTAGCGGTGATGGCCGTCGGCGATGAGCAGCTTCTTGTCCGCCATCAGCTCTTGAATGGGCGCGGTTTCGGTGACCTTCCAGAGGCGATGGACGGCGCCGTATTCGTCGGTGACTTCGGCCAGCGGAGGACCGGCGGCCGCCTGGTCGAGCAGGCCATCAATCGTGCCGGAGCGGTCCGGGTAGAGCATGAAGAGCTGGCCGAAGTGGGCGTGCGTGTGGCGCAGCAGCTCCAGGCGGTCCTTCTTGGGACCGGTGAGGGTCTGTTCATGGCGGAATACCACGTTGGCGGAATAGGGCTCGACGGGGCCGAGCGCGATGAAGCCCTTGCGCACCAGGCGCTCACCGGTATCGGGGACGGTGAATTCGTGGAAGTAGGGGAAGATCCCCGGCTCGCGGTCGCGCGCCAGAATGCCGGAGGCGGTCCAGTCGTTCAGGTGGCGGGCGGCGCGGGTGTAGACGTTCTCGGTGTCGGAGTCGGCGAGGCTGCGCTCTCCCAGGATGATGCGCACCAGGTTGTACGGGCTCAGCGATTGGTAGCGGGCGCGCATCGCAGGGGAGATCTTGTCATACGGCTGGGTGACGAGGTTCCCGAGCGGACCGGCTTGGTCTGTGTAACGGAGCGGATGAAACGGGTAGATTTGGGCCAAGTATCAGGATAACTCGTGGGGCATGCTTTAGCTTGCCAGAAAAAAGCACAGGGCAAGCTAAAGCATGCCCCACGGGGTTATTTCCGGACGCCTTGGGAGCCTGGCGGGAGCGCGGCGCCACCCTGCGGGACTGCCGGGATCATGTCCGGCAGACGGCCGACCATGCCGGTCTTGGCGTCGTCGATATTCACCTCGTAATTCTGCAAAACCTCGCCCAACACATTCTCCAGATTGACCTTGGCGTGAACGTACTGGTTGAGCGAATCCACCTCGGACAGCTCGCGGGTGGTGGTGTCGCGTTGTGAGATCACCACGTCGAGGATGGTCGCGGTGCCCAGTTCATATTTTCGGCGCGTCCCGGCCAACACCTGCTCGTACAGTTTCCGCGCCACTACGGCGGTTTCCCATGCCGCGCGGGCCTGCGAGAGCGAGGTGCGGGCGTTGATCACGTTCTGCTTGATGGTGTTATGCAGTTGGTGATCCTGGATCTGCTGCTGCCGGAAGTTCAACTGGTCGGTAATATAGTCCGCCTGGGCGGACCGGTTCTTCAGCGTGACGGTGAGGGTGACGCCCGCACTGTAGTTCGGGAAATTGCGCGAGAACACCTGGCTGAGGATGCTCCCATACCCGCCCAGGAAGTAGCCGTTCACATTCGCGTCCGTGCGAGTCACGTACGCCGTACCGCCGTTCGGCAGCGTCACCGGGAGCGGCTGCGGATTCACCGACCCCGCCAGGCCGCTGTTGGACGTGTTGGCGAATGCGGTCAACTGCGGCAACATCGCGTCCTTTACACCAAGGGTCGTAATCCGCGAGTTCTCGATCCCGATCTGGCTCTGCTCGACGTCGGGACGGTTGGCCAGGGCTTCGGTGAACAGGTCCTGAATCGGCCGTACGGTCTCCTGGGCCGGAACTTCGAAATGGTCGGTCGGGATGACGTGCGCCTCGACAATTGCCAGGTTGTCCATGCCGCTGCGGGTGAGGTAGGCCTTCAGGATGGTCTCCTGGTTCAACACCTGTGCTTGGGCGGTGGTGACGTCCTGCTGGCTGGCCTTCATTTCGGCTTCGGCCTGAATGATGTCGATGGGGGCGATGGCGCCCAGTTCGGCTTTGCGCTTGTTGTCGTTGTACTGGTGGGTGTTCAGATCGAGCGTCAGTTGCTTTACCTTGAGGCCCTCAATGTCCGAAACCAGGTCCCAATAGAGGTTGACCACGCCCACCACGGTGGCCATCACCTGGTTCTTGAAGGTGAGGTCGGAGATGCGGAGGCTGTTCTTGGCGACGCGAATGTAGCGGTTGTTGATGGATGGGCGGAACCCCTGCAGCAGGTTCTGCGTCACGCCGATGGACAGACTCGCCTGGGAAAACGGGTTGAAGTCACTGAAGGGCGAGTTCTGCGTATAATGCAGCGTGTTGCTCATGCTCAAGGTGAACTGCGTGCCCGTCAGCATGCCCTGCTGCACCCCCCAGATGGCCGATCCATACTGCGAAGCCAGGCCGTTCACGCCGGCGATATTCGTGGCGGTCTCAATCTGCGTCGAATGTGTAAATTGCCCCTGAAGGAACAAAACTGGATCCAAGTTGGGAACCGCGGTGCCCTGCAACTGGACATTGAGTCCGCTCAGCACGCCGCCCTGGCCGCTGCCGCTGCTGCTGCTGCTGCTCAATCCGCCGGAACCGGTGGATGCTCCCGCGAGCACGCCCAACGAGGCCGAGGACGGCCCGCTTGAAATGCTGTTCGAGACGTTGCGCAGCAGGGCACCGGCGCTGACGCGTTTCAGGTTGGCTTCCGAGAGTTTCGGATTGTAACGGGCGTATTCCAGATCGAGGTTGTTTTCAAGCGCCAGCGCGATAGCATCGCGCAGCGAGAGATAGATGCTGCCGGCGCGCATCAACTTTTCGAGGCGGGGCGAATCTTCGTAACTGGTGTACGCCATGGGATGCGTCACGTAGTTATGGGATAGCCATTGGAACACGCCGTGGCTTTCATTGGGACTTGCCGGCGCCTGGGCGAAGCCCGGGAGGGCAATTGCGTAGCACAAGAGGATCGCGACAACAGATTTGGCAAAAGACATAATCGGTGAAACCTCAAAAATCTATTATGGCCGCAAATGGGCAGCCATCGCATGAACCGGCCTGGATGCTTCTTTTCGATATACGAACAATCCGGGTCCGGAGTTCGGGAATTGTTCGGCGGCCGGACCGGACCGGCGGCAAGACCGCCGACGCTACCTCTATGACGGCGGCGCCGGCCCGAAATTAACTATCTTTTGATGAATAGCGACACGGCCATGCCAAACCCGATGGCGATGACGATTCGCCGAACCGCGGTCCGGCCTAGTTTGCGTGCCATACCGGCGCCGCCGTAGCCGCCGAT
>PMTT01000622.1 GCA_003167275.1 Bryobacterales bacterium
AAATTGCGCCGAGATCCGGAAAAACGCTACCGAGGCGTTGGCGGGCGCCAAGAATTATCTGAAGGGCGCCGAGGAGATCGCAGCGGCCGCCGAGGAAGCTACCTCGGCCTGCCAGGAAGCCCAGAAATCGACTCAGGAGCAGTCCAAAGCGTACTCGGAGATGAGCGACGCGGCCCGCTCGCTGGCCGAAATGGCGGAGTCGTTGAAGACGTCAACCAACGCCCAGAAGTCGGCTGAGGAACTGGCCGCTACCGCGGAGGAACTATCCACCAACGCCGAAGAACTGAAGGCCTCTTCGCAGCAGATCTCCATTGCAATCGAGCAGATTAACAAGGCGGCCGGCGCCCAGGCCAAGGCGGCGGAAGCCTCCAACGCCCTGGGTGCTCAGATGCGGCATGCCGCTAAGGGCATGGGAGACCGTGCCGAATTGAGCGTGGAGAAAGCTCTGGGCATCCAAAAACTCATGGCCAGCAACAAGGTGAACGTGGATACGTTGATTGTCAACGTTGGAAAGAGCGCCGATGCAGCCGGGGAATCCGCCAAGAACATTCTGGAACTGGAGGAACGGACGCGCCGAATCGACAAGATCGTGGATGCCATTGTCATGGTGACGGTCCAAACCAAGATGCTCGCCGTGAACGGCAACGTCGAAGCTGCGCGCGCCGGAGAATACGGCCGGGGCTTCTCGGTGGTGGCTGGAGACATCCGCTCCCTTGCCAACGAAAGCAGCGAAAACGCGGACAAAATCAAAGACCTGGTCAAGAACGTGCAGACACAGATTACCAAGGTTGCCGGGGACATCGAACTGGCCGGGAGCAAAGGGCGGGCCGAAGTGGAACGCGCCAAAGTCTCCACGGCGAACCTCGATCGCATGGCCAGAGAGTGCGACGTGGTGGCGGCCGACATCCGGGAAATCGCGAAAGGATCTGGCGAAGCTGCCGCCGGACTCGAACAGGCGGGCAAAGCCAGCCAGCAGATCGCCGCCGCCGCCGAAGAAACGGGGCGGGCCTCAACTGAAGCGGCCGGCGCCTCCGAGCAGGGCTTGAAAGCCGCCCAGGAGATCGCCCAGGCCATCGAGGATATCGCTTCACAGGCCGATGAATTGCAGAACGGGTAGCCGGTAGAGCGTTCTCGTCAAAGGAGATTCGTTATGGAAAAAGACACTCTACAGCCATCCTCCGGCCTGAAAGACGAAAGCCAACTGGTCACCTTCCTGTTAAAGGATGAGGAGTTTGGCTTCGACATCATGTCGGTACAGGAAATCATTCGCCTTCCCAAGATGGCGAAAGTCCCCCGCACGCCGGCCTACGTGGACGGCATTGCCAATCTGCGCGGTGTAGTGCTGCCAGTCATCGACATGCGCACCCGTTTCGGCATGGAGCGGGCCGAAGAGACCGACCGCACCCGGGTATTGGTGATCGATATCGACGGCGTCAAGACCGGCTTACGCGTGGACCGCGTCAAGCAGGTTACCAGCGTATTGCGCAGCGAAATTGAACCTCCGCCGGCCGCCATCCGTGGGACCACCTCGGACTACCTCGAAGGAGTTGTGAAACTCGACAAGGGGCAGCGCATCGTTATGGCCCTGAATGCGGCCCATGTCTGCACAATCGGCGTGACACGCAAGGCTTCCGCGGCGAACGGCGTGGCTGCGGGTTTGGAAACCGGAAGCGGCGAGCCGTCGGGTAAAGCGTCGTCGGGCAAGTCCGGTAACGCCGACGCCGAAGTACAAAAGGTGGTCACCTTTCGCATCGCGAAAGAGGAATTCGCCTTTCATATGGAGCACGTTCGCGAGATTCTGCGCGTCGAGACTCCCAACCAGGTTCCCGACGTTCCCGACTACGTGCTGGGAGTGCTGACCGTTCGCGGTCAGATTCTTCCGGTCATCGATCTCCGGCGATTGCTCCAGCAGCGATCGCTCGCCGAAGAGTTCGCCGACACCTGTCGGCCCCTGCGGGAAGAGTATGAGCGCACGCTCGATCAGGCCGCGGGGGTCTTCGCTGGCGATGGCCAGCAAAAGGTGGAGCTCAAAACGAGCGAGCGCCTCCGCAAGTGGCTTGCCGAAACCAACAGTTCCAGTCAGTTGCTGATGGAGACGCTGGCCCAGGCGCGCGGGCTGAACGAAATGGTCATCAAGCAGCTTCAGCTCCGGATCAAGCACGACGCCAATGGCGATCACGATGCCGCACGCGCCTGTAGCAAGGAGGTGGTCTCCGGGGGGCGGAAAACGGTCGCCGCCTTACGCCAGTTTGAGGAGCAGATCGCTCAGAACATCCACGAAGACCAGCGCATCATCGTGGTGGATGCCGAGGGCTTCGTATTGGGATTGGTAGTGGATCATGTTCACGAAGTGCTGAACGTGCCCAAGAACCTGATGGAACCGCCGCCTCGCATTACGTCGAGTGGCGGAATGGAACTGTCGGGGGTCGCGAAGCTGGACGATGGGTCGCGGTTGATCATGTTGCTGGACGTTGCCAATCTGATGAAGGACCAGAAGCTGCGGGACGTCCAAACTTCTTCTCACCATTCCGTTGAAGAGCAGAAAGCCGGGGAGATCCACACGGCCAGCGTGGCCGCTCAGGAGTTGGGGGAAGTGCAACTGGTGACGTTCATGCTCGGCGCCGAAGAATACGGCGTGCCGATTTCGCAAATACAGGAGATCGACCGCCTTGCGAAGATCACCAAAGTACCGAAGGCCGCGCAGTTCATCGAGGGTGTCACGAACCTCCGCGGGGAGGTAATTCCCGTGCTGGACACGCGAAAGCGCTTCGACCTGGAGGTCAAACCTCCCGACGACCGGACGCGCATCATCATCGTGGATCTAGGCGGCATCAAGACGGGCCTGGTGGTGGACTCCGTGCGCGAGGTGTTGAATCTCGCGAAGAAGGACATCGCTCCGCCGCCCGAGGCGATTGGGTCCGGAATCGATCAGAGTTTCATTTCCGGAATCGGCAAGGTGGATGCGGGTAAGCGCATGATCGTGCTCCTCGATGTGGAGAAGATTCTCTCCCGTCAGGAGCAGTCCCATCTTTCCGAGATTACAGACTAGATCGAACCTCGAACCGGGGCCGGCTCACCTGGCCCCTGTGTCACATCCAAGCCCATGAATAAAATACGCGTGCTTGTGGCAGACGATTCCGCCTTGATGCGGCAGACCTTCAAGCGAATCATTGCGGCGTCGGCCGACCTCGATTTGGTAGGGCTCGCACGGGATGGCGAGGACGCAGTATCGAAAGCTCGGGAACTGCGGCCAGACGTCATCTCGATGGACATCAACATGCCCAAACTGGACGGGATCACGGCCCTCCAAATGATCTTACAGGAGAAGATATGTCCGGTTGTCATGGTTTCGTCGCTGACTCAGCAGGGCACCGCGACGACTTTCGAGTGTCTGGAGTTAGGGGCGTTCGACTTTGTCGCCAAGCCGGATGGCACGGTTTCATCCAACATGGGGGCAGTGGCGGAGGAGTTGATTTCCAAGCTCAAAGCCGCAGCATCCCGAGGCATTCTCGACCGCCGGCAGCGCAGTCGCGAGCGCCGGAAGCCGTGCCAACCGCCATGCCGCGCCACGTTTGAGAACGTCACCCGAAACAGGGCTGTTGCCATCGGGATCTCCACCGGCGGGCCCGCGACGCTCCAGGAGGTCTTGCCCCAGATTCCAGCGGACGTTCCGGCCAGCATTTTCCTGGTGCAGCATATGCCTCCCGCCTTTATTGCGTCCTTTGCCAAGCGCCTGGACGAGCATTGCGCGCTCAAGGTAGTGGAAGGGCGTTCGGGGATGCCGGTAGAGGCGAGTGTCTGCTATGTCGCGCCGGGCGGGATGCACCTGTGCTTGCACCGCAAGATGACGGGTGAGGTGGTCATCCGCACGCCAACCGTACCGGCAACACTCTTCGTGCCCTCGGTAGGAGTCATGATGGCGTCGGTTCTGAGCGTCTACGGGACTGACACTATCGGGGTCCTGATGACCGGGATCGGAGACGATGGCGCGGATCAGATGGTCGCGATCAGGCAGGCCGGCGGGCACACGATCGCCGAGAGCGAGCAGACCGCGGTGGTCTACGGAATGCCCAGAGAAGCGGTCGAACGAGGGGGGGCGTGCGTGGTGGCGCCCAGTCACGAAGTAGCGGGAGAGATCGTGAAAGCGGTCCGAAGGACGGCGGAATGAACGGCCTGAATGAGTACATAGAGAAGTTGGATTGTCCCGATGAAGCCGAGCGCATCTACGCGGCCGAAGATATCGGTTACATGAATGCTCCGGACGGCGTTCCGGCCCTTTTGGAACGGTTGGTCAAGGAGCCTTCGCGGGCGGTCCGCGACGTCATATTCCAGGCTCTGATCCGGATCGACGGGGAAGCGTCTATCCTGGGTTCCATCCGGCTCCTGGGAAGCGACGATCCTCAGATCCGCAACCAGGCCGTGGATGTGCTTCGCCGCAAAGGGGCCGCGTCGATCCCCTCACTGAATGCCGCGATGCGAGATGGCGACCGGGACGTACGGAAGCTCGTCCTGGACGTTCTGAGCGGAGTGCCAGCCGGCGGCGCCGAGGGGATTTACGAGGCGGCTCTCTCCGACCCGGACCCGAACGTAGTCATCACGGCAGTGGAAAACCTCGGGAGAACACGGGCGACGCAGTTCAGATGCCGGATTGAGGAACTGCTGCTGGCCGGCTCCCACCCGATGCTGCTGGGGGCATGTTTGGAAGCACTCCGTGAAATTGGAGATGAATTGTCGCTAGTGACCATCCGCCACCGCTTTCCGGACCTCGCGATGGTACCGGACTTCCTTCTTGTGCCCTGTTTAAAGGCCATTGGCGCTCTGGGAGCGGCCGGGGAATTCATGGAAGTGGCAGAGTTGCTCGCCGTGCGTGTCCCACACCTTCGCCCCGCAATTCTAACCGCGCTAAATGCCATTCACCAACGCCACCCCATGAAAGCCCAGAGCGACCATCTGTTGACGGTCCTGCGGGCGATGGTTGAAGATGGAGAGCCGCCGCTTCACCGCTACCAGGCGGTGCGGGCTCTGCGCTACCTGTCTTTTCGTGACGACGTTTGCTCGCTCCTGGTCTCCTGCCTTTCCAGTCCCGAGCGCCTGGTGCGCCTGGGGGCGATCGAATCCCTTCGGGCGACGGAACGGCCCGAATTGGAGAGAGTGCTGACGGAACGCGCGCTCCAAGAAACCGACGAGGAGGTTTTGCAGGCGCTTGGCTGCTAAACCGGAACACCATGCCAGACCTCTCCGTCGACCAATTTCAAAGTCTGAGCCAGCAGATTTATCAGAAGCTGGGGCTGCACTTCGATGAGAAGAAAATCTACTTCCTGAAGACACGGGTTGCCAGGCGGATGGCGGCGTTAGGCATCGACGACCCCCGGGACTACGTGTTCATGGTCAGCTATGCCGACCCGGAAGGGACGGAAATGCAGGCGTTGGCCAATCTGGTCACGACCAACGAGACCTACATGTTTCGAGAATACGACCAGTTGCAGGCGTTCGCCAATTACTGCCTGCCGGAAGTGCTGTCGGGAAAGCAGGCTCGCGGGGAGAGGACCCTGCGAATCTGGTCCGCGGGCTGCTCCTCGGGTGAGGAAGCTTACACCCTGGCGATGATCCTTCAAGAGGTCTTCCCCCAGGCTCAGTCTTGGGACTGCGAGATCGTGGCGACCGACATCGATCAAAACATGCTGAGACGCGTGGCCGCGGCACGCTACG
>PMTT01000741.1 GCA_003167275.1 Bryobacterales bacterium
GGCAGGTTATCTAGAGTCGCCTGTGGATGAAGATGATGGACTCGATGGTAACCGAGGTCGGCGGAGTAACCGAACTCGCTGCCTAACACCGCAGAACCGTACCCAAATCAAATCGCATCCAGGACGACGTTCTCAGGAGCTATTATCATTACAGGGAGAATCAGATATGGCTAAGGCCGACACGGAATTACTTAAAGCTGCATTAATCGGATACCAAGTGCAAAGTGAACGCATTGAGGCCACGATTGCCGACATTCAAGCGCAACTGGGCCACCGTGGTCCTGGCCGTGGTCCAAAAGCGGCAACGAACGGAATAGAGGAAGCGGCTCCGGGCAAGCGCACGATGAGTCCGTCCGCTCGAAAGAAAATTGCACTTGCCCAGAAAAAGCGATGGGCGGCATTCCACGAGGAAAAGGGAGAACCTGGAAAACCGAAGAAGGTGAAGACTCCGAAAAAGCGTCAGATGAGTGCGGAGGGCAAGGCCAGGATTGCGGCAGCTACAAAAGCCCGTTGGGAGGCTTATCGGGCAGCCAAGGCAAAAGCTTAAGAAAAGCCAGCCTGAACAATGCCCGGAAGGGCACTCCAAACACTGCGAAGGCCCGCGCTGTCGTCCGACTGTGTCGACAACCGAGTCGCCCCTCCGGGCATCCGACGTTACGGAGTGCTTCGCATGCCCGGCACAATCTAACCCTCCAAATCCCAAGCCATCCCCACGCCGCCTCTATCGGTATCGTTTTACTCGGCATCCCGCCGAGCCTTTTTTCGATTACGTTTACGGGCCAATGCCTGCTTGACACGAAGCTTCTGGCCGGGCTTCAAGTAAAAGGAGTGTCGCTTGACCTCCTTGATTATGTCCTCCGCCATCACCTTCCTCTTGAAGCGGCGGAGCGCATTCTCTAGCGTCTCGCCTTCCTGCAGCTTTACTTCGGCCAAGCTGTACCTCCGGCATTCACGATCATTCCGATTTTGAATCATCGAAGCTGGACGGTATTCCGCTGGAGCCCGAAGACTTCGAAGACGAGATTGATTGGACGGTCTATATAGACCTCCACGGGACGGAAGAGAATGGATTCGCCGTGTCAGCGGCAGCCCATGATGTCCCAAATGATGCTCCCCGGATCGTTTTCGCAACGCGAGAAGCTGCCGAGCAAGAAGCCCTCCTGCTATTTGAGCGCCGTAAGAATCCGCAGTACTTGATGATGTTGCTTTGCATTCAATTGCAGGCTGGACTCCGAAGAATGCGGGCCATCGATGAGTCGAACTTGACCTTTGAAGAACGTGACCAACATAGAAAAGATCTAACACGCATGACGAAAGATATTACTGAAGTGTTAATGACGGCGGGAAGCTGGTGTACGCCGGGAGGACTCGGAATGGGTTCACGCCCTCATCGCGCGACCAGCTATTCAAGCGGCTTAAGCCCCTGGGGGTAGATCGTGCCCTTTTGCCAACCTTCCGGAGGCCAGGAGCGGGCGGTGGGGCGAAGGGCTGACCGCCGAGAAGATGAGGGAGTGTCGGTGGGTAAAGCCGGTGCTGGTTGGGGCGTTCGAGTTCTTGGAGTGGACGCCGGACGGGCATTTGAGGCACGTGCGGTTCGTGGGACTGCAGGAGGATCAGGATGTTCATGAAGTGCGGCGAGAGTCCTAGCTGTGGGTCAACCTACAACATCCGCGGCGCCTCAGTTTGGGCTGCGGTAGCATTGAACAGCAGGGCAGGAGCCGCAAATTCATGCCGCCAACGAGCGAAGGAATCCTGGAATCCTCACTCTACGTAGACGATGTTAGCGCTTCGGTTCGCTTTTACGAGCGGATCTTCGGATTTCGCGTCATAAGTGATTTCGGAGGCCGCGGTTGTGCGATGCAAGCTGGAGAGCGCAAAGTACTTTTGATATTCAAGAAAGGCGGCTCCCGTACAATCCAATCTCCTCACGACGGCGCCGGTGAACTTCACCTGGCATTTGCCATTCCATCCGAAGAACTAACGGCTTGGGAGGCGTGGCTGGCGGAGAACGGTATTGAAGTGGAGGAGAAGAGGACGTGGGAACTGGGCGGCTGGAGCCTGTATTTTCGAGACCCAGACCGGCATCTCATCGAAATCGCAACGCCGGGTGTCTGGTCGATCTATTGACGCCCCCTGCTTGCGGAGCCGTAGAACTCCACAACGCCGAAGAACGCTTCCCGCATCCGGCATTAGCCTGTCGAATTCTGGTCTACCGGTGGTGCCAACTGCTCGAACGCGACGTTTCATTTGATTTTCCATGTTACTGAATTGCTGGCACGGCTCGGCTGGCGGACTTGATCGCCTAGACTGGAAAGAGGAGAAGTTTATGAGCGATGGTCGCGAGGAGCGCGAAGAACTTGAGAAGCGGCGTGAGCAGGAAAAGCGAGAGAATTTCGAGGACCGGATCGACCGCGGCGATGTGGATGAGTGGGAGCCTGAGCGGGTTGACTCCTAACGTGCCGCGGTGGATTCGACGACCGCGATTGCCGTGAAGACGTAAACCCAAAGCTCCTTCTCCAGAGGATGATCCGCTTGACTTCGACACCTACGCTTGGGCGGAAGGACGGTTCGGTTGTGGCCCGGTTGTCAAGAGCGGGTCTCGGTGGTTTGCGGGTCGAATTTCTCACCCCTTGCGTCGACCCAATTGCAGGCATCCAACGCCTTGGTGCCGGCTCGAAATGTCATCTTGCACATAAATCGCTGCTGATTGCGTAGAAAGGCCCCGAGCATCCGGTCCGACAGGCGCGTATGATCGTGGAGCCAAGACGTCAGGTAATCGACCGGTTCGAGTCCTGCGGCGGTGAGGAATTAAGGAACGGCCCGTCGCCCCTTGTCGGTAATCACATAAAAATCGCCGCCTCGTGATTCCAAATCGCCGGTGTCGACTAGGCGCGAAACAATGTCGAGAACACGCTCGCGCGATGCGGGGTCATTTCCTCCGGCTTCAAATAAAGTGTGTAGGTCAAGAGCGTCAGCGCCCATTTCGATGAAGAGCTGGAGCACACGGCGGGTCGGTTCATCCATTTCATTAGTTTACCGACATGTCAGCCAGCGCAGGCCGCCATGGACGTCGCCTCTTCGGCACGTTCCCTGCTGTCCGGCCGCTCCGCACCGCTCGCCAGAAACACGGCCTTGATCTCCTCGGGCCACTGGGCTGGGGTGCGTTCCGGCGCGGCAGCCTACCTCGAGGAAGCCATCAGCCTGTCGCGGCACATGGGGTTCCGTATCGCCGAATTCGAGACTCAATACGTTCTGCTCCAAGTTCAGCGCCAGAGTGGGCGCCCCGATAGTCAAGTCCGGATGGACGCGCTACTCATCGAGATGCGCCGCGCCGGTGTGCGCTCCATCGCCCGTCGGGCCACCGACGTTCCTCCCCGGTTCCACGACGTAGCTTCGCTCCGATGACGGCGCAACCGGATTTGACAATGCGCGGACCGCTGTCATTTGTATGTCCTTAAGGGGTTATTCAGAGAATGGTAGCGCTGCTGCTCTGGATAGGCGTAGCGGCGATCGCTCAGGAAGACCCCGTCCAACTTCCGCGAGCGGGCCGTCAAACTAATCGCCATGGGCAAGTATTCCGATGCCAGTTGCAATCGGGTCCGGTAGGTAACATGGCAGTGCCAAATGGGGATTGTGGTTTCGCCGAAATCGGTCCATGATGCACTTGCGGTCACGAATCGGCTGGCTCCTCCTGAATAAAGATTCTGAGCCGCTGTCATTGGAAGACTGGCGAATCCTGAAGCCGGGGCCTTTTCGTGTCCGCCCCGGCTTTCTTTAAATCCGCACAGTCCACCGGCTGAGTCGAGGCCGTCGCCTCCGTAGCCGACCACTGCCACAGTCGGGTGGGAAGTATCCGAGGGCCGGGACGGCTTCGGAGTCGAAAAGAAGTACCTTTCCGTCGCGCTATGAAGTGGCCGGGCCGCGCGCAAGCAGGTTGGAGCAGAACGCCGTCTATTACTCCGGGGTCAGCCGCCTTCCGTGAGATGGGTTCCCGCTCCAGGAACTGCAGATGGTTCAATCTGAAAAAGCCTGCGTACAGCGCCAGAATCATCGCCACAATAAACCGGAATCCAGGCATCGACGTAGTCAACCGTGTGGTCGTCACATGCTGTTCGATCAGTTCCCGGAACCCAGTCTTTCCAACATGGTGGTTACTGGTAGCAAACCACCATATGCGGTCATGTTCGAACCTTGAAAGTCGTAGGGCCGTAGAAGCCCCGATTTTATGGGCTTCGGAATAACCTCGTCGAGCGCTTAATTGGCCGACGATTTCCGCGTATGCTCGTTTGTGTCCTTCACCGTTTGGGTGCCTCCTGGGAATCGGGCTCGCGAGGTGCGAACTCGCGGCTCTACTGTTTTAACGCAGGATTCCCAGGGGTTCCAAATGGCCCGGTGTTTCAGGTCCTCACCAGGGCTCATATTCGGCGCATAGGTTAACTTCCACTTCCCCCATCATCGGGTTCGACGCTTTGCCGACCCACGTACCCGAGACGTCGCCGAAGGGCTAAAGCGGCCAGGCGAAGGCCGGAAGGCAGAGGGCAAGGAGCCCGCGTCGCATACAGAAGTCGCGTCGCCGGGCCATTTACTTGACGCGCTTCAGCTTGATCGGGCCAGGGCCGTCGCCAGGACCGCCATCCATTTTGATGGTGAGGGTCATCTCGTCGCCGTTTATGGTGCCTTCGTGAACGATCTTCATATCGTTGAACGCTACGGCGAAGACGATCTTGTCGCCTTCTACCTTGCCGTCCTGAATCTGCATCGGCTCGCCGCCCGGGCCGTCCATAGTTCCGGTAAGCTTGGTTCCGCTCTGTTTGAAGGTGGCCGTCAGCGACATTTCGCCATTGGGGCCGCTCATTTGGCCAGACCACTTGCCGGTAACGTCCGCGGCCCACGCCGGCGCTGTCGCAAATGCCATTGCGGCGAACGCGAGAGTCAATAGGGTTCGTCTCTGCATCGAAGTTACTCCTAACGTTTGCTTAGAATCCAAACCGCAACTGAATGTCGACTTTGCGGTTGTAAGTTGCCCCGGCGCCTACCGGGCCAAAGCCGCCCGCCAACGTCCGGTATTCACCGAAGAAAGGCGACGACAAGTTTCCGTCCGGCGCGCCGTAATTGGGGTGGTTCAGCGCATTCATCGCGTTGATCCCCAGGGTAATGGTGTAGCGCCGGCCACTATTGAAGCCCATGCCGGGAGGCGCACCGCCGGGGGGCGGACCTCCTCCGGGAGGCGGCCCTCCACCGCCGCGCATTCCGCCTCCGCCTCCGCCAGGTCCGCCGAAGCCCGCGGCGTTGGGGTCGGCCTCGCGCTTTCCGCCGAATGCCCAAGTGCGCGAGAGGCGCAGCATCAGAGTGGCGCTGCCTGGACCGCGAGCGTAGTTGCGTTCGATGGTCGCCGCGCCTAGCGCGGGATTCAGGTTGAAGCAGCCGAACTGCGAGGTCGAGACGAGATTGGCTCCCTGACAGGTGGCCGCACTCGTACCGCTCAACAATACGGGCCTGGCGGATGGATTACCGGTATGATTCGGGTCGCGTCCCGTAGTGAGATTGTACGGCGCCCCGCTCTGCACGACGATGAAGGGGCTGATGGAGAACTTTAGCGGCAGCGGCAGGTTGGTCCCCAAGACGAACCGATGCCTCACATCCGCAAAGGAGGACGGTCCCCACTCCGCCCGCAGATTGTAGGGATCGGCCGGTTGGCCCTCGGCGTCGGTCTGGCCGTAGGACAGTGAGTAGAAACCGAAGAGGAAGAGCTTCTTATAGTTGATGCTCGGCGAGATCATGAGCTGGTTGGTCCGGCTCAGCCCGGCCGACTCTGCCAGTGTCCGAACCTGGTTGTCGCCGTAGGGATAGAGGCCGTTGATCGGCGTATTGATGTTCCGCTCATTCTGAAGGTGAATGCCGCGGGAGCCGATGTAGTTGGCGCTGACGCGCGCGTATTGATTGATCTGCCGGTCGACGCCGATGCTTGCCTGGTAGTTTGTGGGCGCCTTAATGCCGCTATAGAGTGAGAAAAGGCTCTGCGGCTGCTGGGACCCAGCCAGTGACGAAACGGTCGGCACACTGGGGAAGAAGGTCGGATTGAAGATCACGTAGGACTGCTGGGTCTGCCCGTTGAAGCGGAGCGCCTGCAAGGTGAGAGAGGATGCGACGCGATCGTAGAAGCTGCCGAATCCCAAACGCAGCACGGTCTTGGCTGCGCTTCCGTTCTTACCCCCAATGCCCCACGCCAAGCCCAGCCTTGGCGCGAGATCGCCATGGTCGCCGATGTTAGTTTGTGCCTCGTAGCGCAGGCCGTAGCTCAGTGTCAGATTGGGTTTGACTCGCCAGTCATCGTTGATGAAGACGCCGGCATCGAACTGGCTGACTGGCGTAGTAGGAACACCGCCGTTGATGGTGAACTGGTAGGCGCCGCCGCCAAGTTGGCGGATCTGTGCGTCGGTCATCCCAGCCTGTTGAAACAATAGCGTGCGACGGTAGACCTCCAGGGCGTCCAGTTGCACACTGGTGCCGGCGATCGGCGAATTATTGGAATCGAGCTGAGGACCGGAGCCTCCGAGGAACGTGTAGGCGCCCCAGAAGTTGGATTGGGAGGTGCTCTCGATGGTCGAACGGCGGAAACGCCCGCCCCACTTGATCGTGTGGGCGCCGCGGGTGAACGTCGAGGTGTTGGTCAGTTCCCAGTTGTTCGTGAGACTCCCCGAATTGCCGACCTGCGCTCCACCGTTGGTGAATGCATCCTGGACCGAAACGACGAGAGCATTGCCGCCGCCGCTCATGCGCGAATCGGAGCGCATGTACTGGAATCGCGTTTCGTTGATCAGACGGGAACTCAGGATGGCGGTCTCGGTTGCCTGGATGGTGTTCTCGGAACTGTTGATGTTATACGCTCGCGACGGCAGGTTGAAACTACCGGCGACCTGGTTCTGCAGATCGGAGCGCGTGTTCTGGTAACGGAGCGTCAGCGTGTTGTTTGTGCTCAGAGTGAGATCCACCCGCGGGCTGAGCATCGTGAAGCTCTGCGGCGTAAGGATCGCCTGATTCACGGTTTGGCGATTGAGGTTGGCATCGAGGTCAGTGGCAAAGATGAAGGCATTCTCGGTGGTGCTGCGGTGCTGTGCATCGAAGCCGAACGAGGCCTTCTGTTTTTTGATCGGTCCACTGATGTTGAATCCGAAAAAGTCCTGCTTATAGGGAGGCCGCTGCGATTGATCGAGCAAGGGACTGCGGGAGTTGAGCGCCTCTTTGTTGTACTGGACGAAAGCCTGGCCGTGGATCGTATCGGTGCCGGGTTTGGTGAAGATCTCAATGCGTCCGAAGCCCGGGCGATCATATTCGGGAGCGTAGGGGTTGGAGTTGATGCGGATTTCGCGGATGGACGATTTGGCCGGCAGATTGCCACCGGTGAAGCCATCGATGTAGATCTGACCGCCGTTCGGGCCCGCACCAGGTCCCGCCATGGCCTGCAACTGCTGCGAAAGCTCGTCGGGGTCGTCGGATAGAGCGGCGAGTTCCTTCTCCCGGAGGATGATGGCCCCGCCATTACTCGCGGGATCCGCACTGACCTTGCTGGCCTCGTCTTCAACGTTGATGACCTGAGACGATGCCTCGATCGTTAGCTGTACATCCAGAGTCCGCGGGGATGACGCGTCGAGTTCGCGCTGCGCTACCGAAAACCCTTTGGCGATGACTCGCACCGTGTACTTGCCAGAGCGCAGTGAAAGGACGCTGTAGTGTCCGGCGGTATCCGTGGTGGCACGCTGCTCGGGGCCTGGGCCGCGTAACTGGATGAGGGCGCCCGGTACTACTGCGCCCGACGGGTCGGTGATTACGCCTTGAAGCGCGGGGGCCGGCGTCTGAGCCGGCATTCCGGAGCAGCATAACAGCAGCGTTAGGACAAAAAGATAGCTTTTCCTTTTCATACGATTGTGTAATTGAGAAAACGAAAGCGGCGTCTATTGCATGATCATGCCTGCCAAGCCAAGGCCGCTGAGATCGCCGCCCATCATGCCGCCCATCGAGGGCCCTCCCATGCCGACCCCCATGTCACCGCGTCCGCGGCCGTTGTTGGACATGGCAGTGGCCATCTGGATGAGCATGTCGGCATTCCCCAGCACCATGATGGCGGTGAGGTGCGTGGCATCGGCTCCCTTCGTGCTGGAGACGACGAGCTGCGTTCCGGGCTTCAGGTCGGTCAAGGTGACGACGGGCATCCGCTCCAACATCTGGTTGATGTCGAAGCCGCCCGGAGCGCCCCCCGGAGCGCCGCGGCCGGGCATCCCCAGTCCGCCCGGAGCGCCTGGGGGAGCGTTGCCAGGGCTCCCGCGTCCCGGCCCGGCCATGCCAGGAAACGAAGGCATTTGTTTCACGAGGGAATCCGCCGTGACTGCGATCGTCAGGGTTTTATCCGTACCCAATTCTTTGATTGTGATCTGCCGCGATGCCGCATCGATCGCGGTAATGGCTCCCGCTTTTACAAGAAAGGTCCCGAAGACGACTTCGTGTGCAGCGACCTTCAGACCCTCCGCGGTCTTTTCGCCCCGTGCCCGCAGTTGATCGCCCACGCTCAGTTCGGCGAGCTTGCTGGACTTAGCATCCGCGAACTTTACCGAGTCCGGAGCATAACGCTTGAAGGACGTCTTATCGTCCACGGTCACAACAGCCTGCGATTCGCCCGTGAGCGTCCTGGTCTTCAGGCTGATGGTGTTCCCGGATTTCGCGGCAACGATGCCAGAGACGCCGTGCGCGTCCCAATCACGCCGGTCGGCATCGTTGCGCTGAGAGATCTCCGTAGCGGGCATGACCACAATGCGGAGCATGTTCTGCGTTCCGGGTTGCAAGGTGACGAGGACGCGGTCGCCTATCGCCACGTCGGTGATCTTGATCGGCTGGACACTCTTCAGATCGTGCGATCCCGGGGCGACCTTTTGTGCGAGGGTTTCCGGGCCGACGGTGGCGATGACTGCATCACCATTGTCCGGCCGGATCTCGATTTGCGCGCTCTCGGCACGGAACCCCGCGATGGTGCCGACGAAAGATTTGGGCGATTGCGCCTGCACCAAACTGGCGCAGGTCAGCAATACAAGGTAGACCACATGCTTCATTGTTTTCAGTAGACAACAATATCTCCATGAATGAGTCTTAAGTTTTGTAAAGGGGAGTGGGCGAGAACCGCGTTCACAATACTTCACAATCGGCCTGAGACGATCGAGCGGTCTCCATGCGTCCAGCAATCCAGCGCAACATGAGAATAATCCTGATTTCCCTATTGATCGTACTTCCGGGATTCGCCGACGATCCGTGGAAGGTCCCATCGTCTGAATGGACAGTGGCGGATGCGCAGCGTTTGCTGGGCGCCTCGCCGTGGTCTAAGACGATCGACCAGTCGAAAATCGTAGTGCGGTGGGAGAGCGCCAGTCCGGTCCGTCTGGCGTTGACTCAGCTTAACAAGCGGGTAGAGACGGACGATGATCCGTGTTATGCCATTGCCGTAATCGGGCTGGAAATGCCGTCAGAGCCGCCGCGGTGGGAAGCATCGCTTCGGGCTACCGGACGGAAAGCGATCACTGCGGTTCGGGTAAGAATGCGGGACGACGGATTGGTATTTGTGTTTCCCAGAGATCCGGAAGTGCAGCAGCCGGTTGTGTTCCGAATTCCTTTCAATTTCAAGCTGGGAAACACCGTCGAATTCGAGGCGCGAATCGGCACCCAGGTCGTAAAACAGAGATTCTGTCTGCGACGCATGACCTACACCGGACGGCTCGAGCTTTGAAGAGTGTTCCTTGGCGTCGGGTCGCCATGGATTTGAATGAAGGCTGTTGGGGCATGCTTTAGCTTGCCCAGCGTTGATCCAGGGCAAGCTAAAGCATGCCCCACCGGCTGATGCACGAATACTATCCTTAAGATTTGTAAAGAGAGGTGTGTGATCGAGGGCAATTGCGTTACAAAGGAGGATAGCGATGTCTCAGCCCGGTAAGACTAATGCGTCCCGGCGGATCCTCCTGATTGAAGACGACCTGGACCTCTGCTCGCTGATGCGGGATTACCTGGCGCAGCACCGGTTTCAGACCGAAGCCGCGCACGATGGCGCCCGCGGACTCGCCTGCGCTCTCGAGGGGGACTTCGACCTAGTCCTTCTTGACGTGATGCTGCCCGTGCTGGACGGGTTTGAAGTTCTGCGGCAGTTCCGGAAGCGCGCAGCGACCCCGGTGATCATGCTGACTGCGCGCACGGCCCACGCAGACCGCATTACAGGACTGGACATCGGCGCCGACGATTACCTGCCGAAGCCGTTCGATCCGGAGGAACTGCTGGCCCGGATTCGCGCAGTTCTGAGGCGCAGCGGCGCCGCCGAATCGTTTTCCACCGAGGTCGAGGCCGGAGGCGTGACTCTGAACCTGAGCACCAGGGTCGCCTGTTACTACGGCGAGGTTCTCGAGTTGACCTCTCTCGAATTCGATCTCCTTGAGTTGCTGGTGAGCGCAGCCGGACGTGCGATTTCACGCGACGAAATCACCGGAGCTCTCTACCAACGCAAGGCGAGCCCGTATGACCGCTCGCTCGATGTGCACATCAGCCATTTGCGTAAGAAACTGGAGCGCGGCGATCGCACGCCGATCCAAACCGTACGTGGCGTTGGATACCAATTCGCGGGGGGCGAGGTGGAACGGTGAAATCCGTGTACCGAAAGATCCTTGTCTGGTCATTTGCCACGTTGGTGCTGTCCCTCATCGCATTTGTCGGCGTGACCATCGTGGTGTCCTCTCATCTCGCTTACCGGAACGGCTTCTTCGGGCACGCATCGGTCGAACTTGAAGAGGCGCAGGAGGCATACGAAGAAGGCGGACCGGCCAAGCTGGCTCGCGTCATCAGCCGCATCGATCGGGGCCTGCCAGGGCAGCACTACCTGACCGACGCTAAAGGCCGCGATCTCTTGACGGGTGCCGACCGTTCCGCCCTGCTCACGCGCGCCGCCTCGGAACGGCCAGGACCGTTCCCACGGCCATCCTTGATCGTCGCCGCATCCGCCGATGGACATTATCGCTGGATCGTGCGCATGGGACCGCCACCTTTCGACCTGTGGAGCTTCCTACCGTATTACCTCCTGATCTTGGGAGCCGTCGCCCTGGTTTGCTGGTTATTGGCCGTCAATATCGCCTCGCCACTACGCCACCTGGCGCGGGCGGTAGACCGGTTCGGCGCCGGCGACCTCAGCGCCCGGGTGAATTCGAATCGCGACGACGAACTCGGAGAGTTAGGTAGAGCTTTTGATCGCATGGCGGAGCGCATTGGGACTCTGCTGACAGCGGAACGCCGGCTCTTGCAGGATATCTCGCACGAACTTCGGACGCCGTTGGCACGCCTGAGTTTTGCCGCCGAGTTGAGCCGGACCGCCGAGGACCGCGAAGCCGCCGTCGGCCGGCTGAAGAAGGAGATCCGCCGGCTGGCGGATCTGGTGGGCGCTCTTCTGGAGGTCACGCGCGCCGAGGGCGACCCGGCGGCCTTGCCCCACCACGGAGTGTGGTTGCAGGATCTCCTGGTCGAAGTTGTCGCCGATTGCCGGCTCGAAACCGATGGGCGAGGGTGCTCCATCGCATTACAGGCCGGAGTTCCACTTACGATCGAGGGCGACCGCGAATTGCTCCGGCGGGCGATCGAGAACGTCGTACGGAACTCGATCCGCTACTCTCCCAAGCATTCGGTCGTGGAGGTTCAACTCGATGCCGCGCCTGGCGCAGCCAGCATCTCGGTCCGCGATTACGGTCCGGGGGTGCCCGCCGAGGACCTGTCGAAAATCTTCCACCCGTTCTTTCGCGTCGATGATTCGCGCGGCACCACAACTGGTGGTGTCGGGCTCGGACTGGCCATTGCGGCAAGGGCAGTCAGCTTGCATCATGGCCGCATTCGCGCCGAGAATGCGGATCCCGGCTTGCGCGTTTGCATTGAATTGCCACTCGCGGCGGCCCCTTAGCCCAGCTGCTCTCGATCGAGGCAAAGCCTAAGGCCACTAAGGAGCATTTCGCGTCGTGTGGTCATCGGATCCTCCTTTTTACCGCTTCACTGCGATGTATCCGCCAGCCGGCGATGCATACCCGTTTACGACGACAAGAGCCGGCTGATTCCCATCCGGCACCGAAGCCGGCAGGCGGATGTTGATCTGGTACAAGCTGGCATTCGATGGCGCCACGCCGGCGTACAGAATGTCCGCCGCCGCTAACTGCGTTCCGCCGACCGTAACCTGGATGTCGCCAGCAATCGGGGTCGCCGCCGTGGGTAACTGGCCAGTGGCGAGGGGCGGATTGCTGACGCCGAGTCCGGTGCCATAGAGCGCCAGCAGATCACCCGGCTTGGCAGGCGCGGACGCCGCACCGGCAAGCGTCCCCGCGGTCCCCACGTAAATGCCGGTGCTAAGGTCAAGGGCGGCGATCGGGTTCTGGCCGGATGCCGTCTGGGAGAAATAGAAGAACTCGGGCGCCGCGCTTTGCACGGCGACGTTTACGGCGTCGCTCCGCTGCTCGCTCGAGCTTCCGCAGCCGGTCACAACCTGAACCGAAGCTGCCGTGCCGCTGAGAGTTTGCGGCACGACGAAGTTGATCTGGCCCGGTGCGAGGGCCAGGATGGGAGCGGGCGTGGACCCGACCATCACGCACACTCCGTCCATCTCCGTGGAGATCTTTCCGGCGATCAGATTGGAGGTCCCCGCCGCATCCTGGGTACCCGCCGGAGCGAATCCGGTGCCAAATACCACTGCAGCGGCGCCTGGAGACAGCGATGTGACCGGCGGCGTGCTCAGCCCTGCGCTCTCAACTCCTCCGCTCGCGATCGCGGGTTTGCTCACCTGGGCCGGGGCGAAGTCCGCCTTCACGTTCTTGGGCCCATCCATCAACAGCTTGCAAGCCGAGCTGCCGCTGCAGTCGCCTTCCCACCCGGAGAAGATGAAACCGGATTGCGGGACTGCGTTGAGCACGACGGTCGCCCCGGCGGTTTGCCACGAGTCGAACGCCGCTACGCTGCCGCCCTGGTCCGCCGTGGTCGTGACCAGATACTGTGTTTGAAAGCTGACTAGCAGGGAAGATCGTGGAGCGCCGCACGAGACGTTCACCTGCTGAGAGGCGGGTAAGACGTACCGGGTGCCCGATGGTCCGGCCTGCGGACCGCCAGAGGCGATCGTGTGCTCCGTCCCTGGCAGGAGGTTCACGTCTGCCGGTGTCGTCACTGGTTGTCCATCAATCGTAATCTGCAAACCGGGTGGGTTGGTCGTAATGGAATAGTCCACAGACGGCGACAGCTGGCGAATCCTCGAGTTCCCGGTGTCGGCGATCAGAATGCTGCAGTTCGAACCGGGCAACACGGCGTATGGCGAATTGAGGGAGTATGCCGTAGCGGGACTACCGTCGCCGTTGAACGCGGCCTTTCCGGTTCCCGCGACAGACGTGATAATGCCATCGGTTCCCACTACCCTAATCTCGTGGTTACTGGTGTCCGCGATATAAAGATTCCCGGACGAATCGACCGTCATGCCGAAGGCGCCCCTCAGGGACGCAGCGGTGGCGGGACCGCCGTCGCCACTATACCCGGGACTTCGCGACCCGGCAACGGTGGTGATGGTTCCATCCGCCTTCAGGCGCCGAATGCGGCTGTTTCCGGAATCCGCAATCAGCAGGGACCCGGCGGGGTCCCATGCGAGCCCCTCCGGCTGATTGAGTTTCTGCTGCGTGGCGACACCCGTTTCACTGTCCGGCGGCCCGCCGGTTCCAGTTCCCGCCACGGTGGAAATCACGCCTCCAGTCGTGACCTTCCGCACGACGCTCCCCAGTTGCTCGGCAATGTATAGATTCCCCGAGTCGTCCAGCGCAACGTCGGTGGGCTGGTGAATACTCGCCGCCGTGGCCTGCCCCCCGTCACCGGCAGTGCTGCCGTTTCCCGTCCCGGCCACTGTAGAGATCACGCCGGCGGACGTAATTTTGCGGACGCGGTGGTTGTTTGAGTCGGCGACGAAGAGGTTGCCCGACTTGTCGAACGCTAATCCGCGCGGGCTATTCAGAGCGGCGCTTCCGGCGTCTCCACCATCACCGGAATACGACGATTCGCCGGTACCGGCGAACACCGTGAGTTCTCCTGTTTTCGTATTAAAGCGCCGGATGCGGTTCGCGGTTCCATCCGAGAAATACAAGTTGTCCCCATTCGCCGCCAAAGACCGTGGAGTAAGCGCGGGCAGCCCATCGCCGGCCAGCGTGTTGATGATGCCGTCGGCAGCCGTGACGATGCGCACGCGATTGTTCACGCCATCGGCGATGAGGAGGTTGTTATTGGCGTCAATCCCAATGCCCAAAACGTTCAGGTTAGCGGATTTCGCCAGGCCGCCATCTCCCGACCCGCCTCCGGTGCCCGTGCCGGCGTAGGATGCGATCCTCCCGTTTGTGGTGATCTGCTTCACGCGTGGAGCTCCGGACTCAACGACGTACACATTGCCAAGCCCGTCAACGGCGATGCTGGTTGGTGAAATCAGTGTGTTGTTCACTGCCAGTGTCGGATCCCCGCCGCCGAAGGGAGAGACGTTCGACGAATCGACTCCGGCGTAGCGGTCGATCACACCATCTGGTGTAATCTTCTGAATCCACTTGTTTCCGGTGTCCGCGATGAAGATGTTGCCCACATTATCCGCGGCCACCCCGGCCGGAGCGTTCAGGGGCGCGCTCAAGGCATCTCCGCCATTGCCGCCGGCGCCTTGATTCCCGGTGCCCGCTATCCGATGAATGATTCCATCGGGTGTCACCTCTCGAATCACGTTGTTGCTAGTGTCGGCGATCAGCAGGTTGCCATGGATATCGATCGCGATGCCGGACGGTCCGGAAAGGCTTGCGGAGACTGCGGGGCCGCCGTCCCCCGTGCCGGTCCCCTTGCCGCCGCCGGCTACTGTCACGATAATCCCATCCGGTGACACGCGCCGGATGCGGCTCGCCCCGGAGTCACAGATGTAGAGGTTCCCGGCGGTATCGACCGCAAGCGCGATCGGCGAGATCAACGTGGCCGCTGTAGCCGGCCCGCCGTCGCCAGTGGAACCCGAGGTTCCATTGCCAGCCGCTAACCAGATCGTCCCGCTCGGGTCAATTCGAACTACCTGATGAGCGCCATTGATTCCGGCGTAGACGTTCCCTTTGGAGTCCCCCACCGCCGATACGGGAGTATTGAGAATGGCGGATGCCGCCGGAAGTCCATTCGGCGCTCCTCCCAAGATCGTCTGCAGTACGGATTGGGTACGCCCCGGTCGCGCCAAGGCGAGGAATAGTAAGACCACCGCTGGTCGGAATCGCATGATTGTGATAGGTCCCTAAAACGAAAAACCCACGCCCACTTCCACCTGGTTTGCCATGGACCGGTAGGCGAGCCCCTGGAAAGTCACTCCTTGCCAGCGAATGAACCGGACCTCCGGCGTCATTTTGATGTTGAAGCTGTCGATCAATCGCAGACCGGCGCCGGCGACAAATCCGAGTTGGTTTGACCGGCCCGGAACAGCCGGTATTTCGTTGTAATCCGTCGTGCCGTCCGCATTTGCGTAGTCGGTACCGGTGCGGACGCGGCCGACGTGCCGCAACTTCACTCCCGCGGAAACGTATGCCCTGCTCCACCACCGGCCCGGGCGCAATCCATAGTAGTGCGCCAGCACGGGAAACTCCCAATAGTTCGCCTTGGTGCTCTCGGTAATCGTGGTGGGCTTGCGGTCGTCTGATCCTGAGTTCGGGTCGACGGTTCCGGTCTTGATTTCTGTGACCTGCTGATATTGTGCGTGGTGGAAGCACAGCCCCGCCGAGATGGAGAGCTTCGGCAACAGCCGGTATTCCACGGTCGGCTCGATTGCCACTCGCGGCGAACTGGAGCTCGCGCTGTATGTGTAATCGGCTATCGGTTTGGTCGTGGAGGCTTCCACATCGGACTTGGTGCTGAACATCCGCGTCCCGAAGGACTCGATCCGGATGCCGAAAGAGGGCCGCCGAATCGCCGGGTCGGTGTCGTCCGCTGCTGCCGCGAAGCCAGCGGCAAGACCAGCTACGAGAAGGCTTTTGAAAAGGGTTCGCATGGTCATCGCATCTCCACGTCAGAACTGCAGGCGAACCGAGAACTCCATGGATCTCGGACCTCCCGAGCGATACAGCGAGTTGACGCCTCCGCCGAAGCCCTGATATAGCATCTGCGTCACCACGCCGAAGTTCGGACTCGACATGTTGGACCCCTCCTGCGGCGACGGGTTCGCGAAATTCGGGTGGTTTGTGACGTTATAGCCCTGAGCAGATAAGTTGAGCTGAATGCGTTCGCCCAAGGGAATCGTCCGCCGCAGCGAAAGATCGAGCTGAGCGAAGCCGAAGCCACGCAGCGCGTTTCTGCCCAGATCGCCCTGCGCGTACCCGCTCGGAATCTTGAAGGCAGCTTCGTTCAGGCGTTTACCCCCCGGCACCTTGGGGTCGCTAAGCCATATGGCTTCCCCCGTCACGTAGTCGGGCCGCACCATCGCGAACAGGCCCGGTGAAGTGGAAGTCGTACAGGTAGACGAGCTGCTGGAGCTCGATGAACTGGAACTGGAGCTCGAGCTTGTGCAACTGCTGATTCCCTGTATGTCGAAGGGCAGCCCGCTACGCGCCGACGCCACGAAGTCAACGTACCAGTGCCGGAGCGGCGTCAGCAGAATGCTCCTGGGGGAGGGCAGGCGGAAGGTGCCGGAAAAGTTCACATTCTGCCGGATGTCGTAATCGGACGGCCCCATCTGGCCGGAGTTGAAGAGACTCGCAAATCCGCCGCCTCCGAAATCGTTTGACGCGCTGTCCATGGAATGCGACCATGTGTACCCGAGTTGCGCCATGAAATTGGTGCCGAAGCGCCGGTGATACTGGATCTGGGTGCCGAAATACCTGGAAGCGGCGCCGTTGGTCACCGATTGCAGAATCTGGTACGCGCTCCCGAACGACGGTTGGGTCTCGGTGCGCATGAGATTGCTGCCTCTGTTTCCAGTGATCCCCACGCTTACCGTGCCGGCGGTACCGAAGTTCTTCTCCCAGGTTCCGTTGTATTGGTATACGACGGGAGAACTCAGACCCTGCGCGCCCGTCGTGATCTGGCCGTATGGTCGCGTAGCCGGCAGGGGAGGCGCGACCATATAGCTCGACGCGAGAGGGAACGCGATCTGCGAGAACGTCCAGACATTCGAATAGGGCGCGCCATTGAAGGCGCCCTCCACGGCGCCATAGCCCGTGTCATAGAATATGCCCACGCCCGCACGCAACATCATCTCCCGTCCCGGCGTGTCGTCCGACAGATAAGCGACGCCGAACCGCGGGGCGATGTTATACCATCGCGTCGCGTAGAGCGGATCGTTCTGCGTCACCCCGGCAATGCTGTCGTTCGAGACCGCAAACGGCAGTGGCCCCCTCCTGGTTGTCGGGGCTGGGTTCAGATCCCAGCGAAGGCCGTACGTCACCGTCGTCCGCTCCGTTGCCTGCCAGGTGTCCTGGCCGTACAACGATAGATTCAGGTAGGTCGGATAGACCGCTTGCAGGTTGGAGGAGACAATCACATTCAGAGCCTTCCCGGTCAGGAGCGATTGGTCACTGCCGCTGACGCCATCGAAAGACACGTTTATGCTGTAAGGTGAGCGCTCTGTGGTTTGGAGAAGGCGCCGGTAATCGATGCCGGCCTTCAGATGGTGGTTGCGCCAAACGCGCGTAACGCTGTCCACGACATTAATCTGGTCCTGCTTACTTCCGGAGTGCCCGCCGAAAGAGTATCCCGCCAAGCCTTGAATGCTGAGCCCGAACGTTCCCGTCGCGCTGGTAACGCCGGAAGGGAACGTTTCTGAGTCGGTGAGCGGCACGGCCCCGCCGTAACTGTCCATGCGGGACTGGCCATGCGACGACATGCCGGAGAAGTTCAGACGGAGGTCATTGAGCATCCCACCTCCGAAGGCGTGTGTGATGCCGGCGGTTACCAAATCTGAGCGAGAGGACTGGTCGGAGACGATATTCGGCGTCGAAAACATCGATCCGCGGCTCTCCGACGTCGATGCCGTGAGACTGTACCGGGCGAAGAGCGTAGTGCTGGAATTCAGCGTGTGGTCGACGCGCATGCTTACCGAGCTGTCTTTGGCAGGGTTCGAGACCACGGCCCGGTATTCGGCCGCGGAATTGTTTAATTCAGTTCCGTTCGCAACCGGGAATGCGTTCAGGTAAGGCTTCAGCGCGGCGGACGCCGATTGACGGGCCTGCGCGTCGGGAACGTCCACCACGATCGATTGGGGCGATTCGAGCTTCAACCTTTCGAATGACACGAAGAAGAACGTCTTGTCCTTGACGATCGGGCCGCCCAAAACACCGCCGGGCCGCTCTTGCCGCTCGCGGCCCCTGCCATAACCGCTGGCATTGGCAAACCAGTTATTGGCATCGAACCGGTCGCTCCGTTCATAGTCGTAGAAAGCGCCGTGGAGCGTGTTAGACCCGCCCCTGCTCGTCATGACCACCTGCGCTCCCGGAGAGCGGCCGAATTCCGGCGCAAAGGACGAGGTCTGGACCTTCATCTCCTGCATGGCGTCGATGGAGATCATCTCGGTCGACCCACCACCGCCGGACGGCGGTGGCCCACCCGGACCGATGGGTCCGCCGAAGCCGCCCCCCGTCGTAGACCGGTTGACACTCACTCCATCGAGGGTGTAGTAGTTTGTGTTATCGCGGAGCCCGTTCGCGTTGAAACCGCCGCCTCCCCTTCCGCCGGCGGCCGAGGTGATGCCGGGAGCCATGAGGATCAGTGCTTCCGCGTTCCGGCCGTTAGCCGGCAGGTTCTGCAGGTAATGCTGGTCCATCGCGATTCCCTGAGCTGCGTCACTCGAGATTCCTTCCGTTGGCTTGGCTGATACCTCCACGGTTGTAGAATCTGCGGCGGCGACCTTGAGTGAGATCCGCGTGGTCTGACGGTCACGCACTTGAAGCCTCAGTTGAGCAACGTGGTATGGCTCGAAACCCGCCGCTACGACATCTACCGAGAACTCGCCGGGTTGCAGCGCATCGAAGATCGCCACGCCGCTCTCGTTCGATTCCTTTTCAATGTCAATTCCGCGGTTCTGGTCTTTCAGCGTGATCTTTGCGCCCGGCACCACTGCAAAGCTCGGATCCAATACCGTAACCGTATAGGTGGCTGTGTCTTGGGCCAGAATTACAAAATCGCATAGCAATAAGACCGCAATTAATTGTCGCAGCACTCAGTCAATCCCTTTAAGCACACGACCCCCCTTCGCGCCCGGCTGGGCACTAGGGAAATCGCGAGTTACTGTTCAGAATCTGCTGACGGAGGGCGCCCGTAAGCCGTGTACACTACGTCACAAAACTTCACAAAACTCCGGGGCAACCCACTACAGTTCCAGCTTTCCTCGATAGACCATCGGTTTCAGCGGGAAGTTGGCGCGAAAAGGCAGGCTGCCAACGTGGCCCACCACCACCACCTCCCGCTCGGCGAGCTCGATTGGGGTTTGCGGGGGGAATGTGATGGAGAAGCGCGGGGACAAGTCGCTGTCGATCCACTCCGCGGAGACGGCGTGGATCGAGGCCTTTCCGGGTCTTTCTATGAAGGTCGACTTTCCCAATTCTGCGACAACCTTGATCCTGGTAACATCCTCTCCCTCCTTCCGTCCCGAGACGTCGGAGACCAACCGTAAGGGCAAGCGGCTCACGCTCACTACGTAGTGATCCAAGCCCGGGCCGGCAAGCGTTGCGATGCGGCGCGCAAGGCGCACTGGCAGACCGGATTCCCACCGGATCAGAGGATTGAAACCGGTCAGCCGGGTCGCGTCTTCCTTCGTCCTCTTTGTCCCCTCTTCATCGCCAAACCCAAGAGAGGCTTTGCGAATCCATGCGGAATGGTTCAGAACTGTTTGGATGTCCTCCGGGGTCCACTCCTCCGGCTTGCGGTCAACCCAGTGGTCGGCCGCGCTCGCGAGTCGCGGAAGAATCATGGATGTAATCAGAAACCCTCTTCTGGTGTGAGACATAATTTGGCACCGTTCGACTAAAGTTACCCACGGCTTTATCAGTTCTTTTTTACGAAGCGCAAATCCCATGACCTTCATACGCGACGAAGACGGGCACGAAGGCGCGTTCGTAACGACTCTGGCGGTCGAAGGCAACGAATTCAGCAAACCGAGGCTGTTGTTCCACAGGTACGGCGACACCTGCTTCCTGTCGCAGATTTGGACTGGTACAGGAGGAGTTGAGCTTCCGGTCTCCCATTCGGAGGAGATTCTGGTTGAGGGCTCCGCGCCCGGGGAACTGCTCTTGGCGCCGGCAAAACATCGCCGGGCGGCGTGCAGGAACTCATCCCGCCCCCTGCCCTGCGCGCCGTTGCTTTGCCGCTTGCGACCCCATCGATCACACCCTCCTCGGAACCCGAATCACGACTCGGAGCCCAGGCGCAGAGTTTTCCGCAACGATCACACCGCCATGAACCGCGACAGCCCGATACGCGATCGATAACCCGAGCCCCACTCCGCCATAGGCCGGAGTGCGCGCCGTATCCACGCGATAGAACGGTCGGAAGATGCATGCCAGGCTCTCCTCGGGTACTCCTGGGCCCCAGTCTCGAATGGAAATCAATGCCTGCCCTTGGTCTCCGCCGCCAAACAACTCGATCCGAGTGCCTTCCTCCGTGTGCCGGATCGCATTGCGCAGGACGTTCTCGATTGCTCGACGCAGCAGTTCCGCGTCTGCCATCACGTGCCCGGGCGACCCGGTCACCAGCTCGATATCGCACCCACGCTCCAACGCCTCGATGCGGCAGTGGTCGGCGATCTCGATTAGTAGCGATTCCAGATCCAGGAGTTCGAGGTCCAATCCCTCGGGATCAACCTCGGTGCGCGCGACCTCGAGCAGTTGGTCCACCAGGTCGTCGATGCGGGCTGCCTCCCTTTCCAACTGATCCAGCGAGCCTGCCGTGCCGCGGCGCGCGCCGCGAACTGCCAACAACAATCGCGTAAGAGGAGAGCGCAATTCGTGCGCCATGTCGGCGCACAATCGTTGCTGCGAGTCCACTAGCAACTCAATTCGCTCGGCCATGTGATTGAATGCCGTGGCGAGGCGTCCGATTGCATCGCGTGATTCGGACTTCATTCGGACAGTAAGGGCGCCGGAGCCAAAGTGCCGGATGACCGCCTCAATTCTGCGCATTCGCCATGAGACATATGCGCCCATGGAACAACAAAGAAGGGATACGAACGGCAACACCCAAGACAGCGGTCCAAGCGGCATGGGCGGAATGCCCGAGGGAGGGTCGGCCACACACGAATATTGGTTCGTCTGTACGACGATTGCGCGAAAGCCTGGCACCGTCCTGGCTAACCCCGGCCGCGCACGATATTCGCCCGTCGCCAGGTCACGGCCATCACCGTCCAGCAGATGAACGCGAATCTTTGGGCCGGCGGAAACCCCACGCAGCACCAGTTTCAACGCCTCCGGGCCACCGTCCTCAAACGCATCTCGAGCCGTCGCACAGAGGTCCCCAAAATCCGCCCGAACGAGGCGCACCATCAGCACCGCGTTGATGGCCACCAGTGTCACCCCCGCAAGGAAAAGCCCTCCCAAGAGTAGCCACAGATTGAAGATGCGCCGGTCGGAAACGGACGGGGATGTCGTGCTCATGCTGGTCTGCATTCTGGCCGGATGCAAAACTGGTAGCCGGTTCCCCGGATGCTTGCGATCAGGTTCCGTCCGGCCCCCAGTTTTCGGCGGATGCGGCTGACGTGTGTATCGATCGTGCGGTCATACGGAGACGTAACGCGGTTGTATAAGTGAAGGCTCAGCTCATCGCGCGAAACGGCGTGTCCGGCCGCTCGAAGGAGCTGTTCGAGGATTTCACACTCCATGGCGGTGAGGTCCAGTGGCCTTCCACAATAGAGTGCATTGCGGCTGCCTGGAAAAAGCATGACTTCGCCGAGACGGAGCACTTTGGAGGAATCGGACGCCCTCGGGACGGATCGCCGCAGAATGGCTTCTACCCGAGCCAGCAGCTCTTCCGGATAGAACGGTTTCGTCAGGTAGTCGTCCGCGCCTGACTGGAAACCGGTAATCCTGTCCAGGCGGCTGGTTCTCGCCGTCAGCATGAGGACAGGTATGAGGAATCGCTTGCGAATGTGACGCAGAACCTCAAATCCGTCTAAACCCGGCAGCATGACATCGAGAATTAGAAGCTCGTAGAGACCGGTCTGGACCCTCTCGATCGCTGTCGCGCTATCGGATTCGCATTCGACGCAAAAACCCGTGTCCTGAAAGAAGGTACGGACCATCGAGCCGAGTTCGGCGTCGTCATCCACCAACAACAGGTTCCTCGTCATCTCGCCAGTCCACCCTGAGAATTGTGGTTGGTTTCGTTCACTAACGAACGACGGAGGCGCATCTTCAATCGTTTCCGCAGAAGTGTGAAGAAATGTGAAGCTGCGTTATCCGGGCGAGGCTGACAATCCAGTCGTGGAAATCCGGTGGACTCCGACTTGGGATACAGCCGCGAATCGGAAGTTCAGCGGAGCCGCGGAAGCCATGGAAGATTCCATCTGCGGGCGGACGTGGAGGACCGGGGGGCGTCGAGAAGCTGTCGGAGAAGGATCGCCAGAAGATGATCGTGCTCGACGGAGTCGATCAGATCGGGGGAGATAACGACCCCGGCGTGATCCTCGCGAGCGTGAAGGACGGCAGCATCCCGATGTCATCCCGATGTCGGTAGAGCAGCGTATAAAGTCGGGACTTCGTATATACAGTTTGGATGCCATCGGGCGGGAACAGAACCCGTTTACTCGGCCGTTTTCCGATCGTGGCACCGCCATCTCTCGATCTAGGGCCTGCGACATCTCGCCGGGTACCCGGTCCCGGCTCGCACCCACTGGGCCGGCGGTCAAGCTCAATCTCGCCGCTCCGCGTTCGTTCGCGGCTCGGCTTTTCCTCGCGATCTTCTTTTTTGCCGCAACCGCCGGAAGAGCGGCGTCGCCGTTCCCGGGCGCCGACGGCTCCATACCAGGAAGCGATGAGTGCGAAGGCCCCGGCCGCTAACGGACCGGCTCGGGCTTTCCCGGCGTGCGGCCGGAATCGTTGAACGCATCCACCGCGAAGAAGTACTTTGTCTCCGAGTTCAGGTCGTGAAGCGCGATTTCCTTCCTGCCGCGAACCTCGAGGTTCTGATACAACTTGCCCTCCGCGATCCCGTACCGCACCACGTAGCCTTCGGCGTCGGGGAGGATCTCCGAGCGGACCACGGCGTTGCGCGCATCACTCGCGTCCCGGTGCGCCTCGAATCGCGGCGCCTTCGCGGGAGGCTTGCCTTGACCGCTGCCGAAAACGCGCAAGTCGCGAATGCTGAACGGGCCTCCGCCGGGCATATGCACGCTGGTGATCCTCACATGCTGCGCCACGACGGGCGTGGCTAGCTGGACATAGTCGTGAGGCGCGTCCGTGCGATTGGCGGATTTGTCGGCCAGGGTTTCCCAGGTTTGGCCGTCGAGCGACCAATCCAGGCGGTATTGATGATAGAGATCCGCTGCCCGGCCAAGGGCCGTTGCTTCGTGCTCGGCGAAGTTCACCTGGAGCGCGTCGATCCGGCAGCGCTTGCCAAGATTCACGCTCAGCCACTCGCGGGGCTTATCCGATCGCGCGCTCCAGAAGGTTCGGATGTCTTCATCGAATGCGTTTTCGGCCGGGAAACCCTCGCGGGCGGAGGAAGCTTGCGAGCGCCTCCTCTAGCAGGCTGCGGAAAAATGCCTAAAATGGCCAAAAACGGTCGCTAACTTGTTGATTCTACGTGAGCCAATTGGAGAAAAGGGAGTTTTTCCGCAGCCTGCTAGGACAACAGCATCCAACCCGGTTGAGAGTCGGCGCCACTCCTGGTTCGCTCCGGCGGCGCGAGCTCCTTTCCGGCGCAAAATTC
>PMTT01000320.1:0-1736 GCA_003167275.1 Bryobacterales bacterium
GTTCCGGCGGCACCCGCGCCGCGTCCTCCACCTCCGCGACCGCCGCGTCCGCCTTCGCCGCCGGGCAGAGCGCCCTCCGGGAAGATCAGGACATCGTACTTGCTTCGGAGGTCCCCCGCGTCGAGCGTGGGCGCATAGACCAACTCATAGGGCGTCGGGAAAGTCTGCTCGAACATCCAGCGGATATGGCCGGAATCCTGCGAACCGCCGTAGCGGTCCCACAGGCCCACGCGTACGGGCTTCAGCTTCAGCGCCTCGCCTTGCGGCTTGGTCGCGGTCCCCTGAAAGCTCAAGCCCAATTCCTTGGCCAGTTTGTTCAACTGCGCGGCCGTGGATGGCTTGGCGGGAATGTAGATGGTGCCAGCCGGCCAAGTCTTGCCGGCGGAGGTGAACTCTTTGCTGAGCCAGTAAACTTCCTCGCCGCCCGCTAGCAGGCGCGTCGTACCGGTGTATGCATCGTTCACCTGATGGCTCAGCAGGTAGCCTGTGGCGTTCTGCGATTCGAGCACGCGGCCGGCCGGCGTTTTGACCGGGCCGTCGATCTTCTCGAACGGGCCGTCGAATCCGTCGAGGATCCGGTCGAACTGCACGCCCATCTGGAACGCCAGCGTGTAGCCGGTGATGTCGTAGGGCGGCCGCGGCGGCCCGCCGGGATATTGGAAATCGTTTGGATGGTCCTGCGGCTCCAGCATGTCGCGCAGATGCGGGCGGAACGCCTGCGCCGCCTTCACCACGTAGGAGCCGGCGGGGTATTTCTTCCCCGCCACTTCGAAATCGCGCGTGGCGCGATGGACCACCACGCCGCACTTCTCCAGGGCATTGATGAACTTGGTCGCCGTCAGGAAATCGGGCTGGTCCGAGGGGATGATGTAGCCACGCGGATCGCGCATTTCCGGGGTCCGCATCTGGTCCCAATACTTGACCGGGATGCCCCCGCGCCCTCCACCACCGCCTCCGCCTCCCGCGTCACCACTGACGACGGCCTCTTCGGTGGCTCCGGCCGGTGCGCCCCGATCCTTGTCGTAGGCCGCTTGCATGGCCGCGATGCGTTTGGGTGTCAGGGTCCAGTAATCCTGGTTGCCTCGCTCGATCGAATTCTTCCCGGCGCGATAGATGCGGAATAGAAAATCCTCGCGGAATTTGGAGGCGATATCCAGAATGGCGCGGTCGCTGGTCAGGAGATAGTCGATGCTCTGGCGCTGATGCCACTCCTGGCGCGGGCCGATGGGGAACGGCTGGTCTGCGGCGGGCAACAGTTTCGAAGCGACCAGCGGGATGGTGATGGGCGATGGACTGCCGATGATCTCCGAGAGCAGGCCGATCTGGTTGTGGAATCCCGTGGTGGTGCGGTCGCCGCCGTTGAACCAGGTGGAATAGGGCGCGTTGCTGCGCATCACGGCGCCGGGTTTGCCCTCGGCCAGAAAGCGCTCATGCACCGCGGCCGAAACCAGGTCGATGCCGATCGGAACCAGCGGATCCTGGTTGTAGTTGAAGGGATCGCGGAACGGCGAGAAGAACAGCACCGAGCCCGCCGGTCCGGTCTGGTGCTGGTTGTACATGATCTGGGGAATCCACTCGATGTACATTTGCCGGTTGACGGCTTCCGTCTCGGGCTGGTTGACGATGTAGGAGTCGCGATTGTCGTCATGGCCCACGTATTTCTGGTAGAGGCGCGGGAGCCCGTTCAAACTGCGCTGCTTGGGGTCGGCGGTGCGCATGTACCAGTTGGAGACCAG
>PMTT01000320.1:1747-16101 GCA_003167275.1 Bryobacterales bacterium
CCGCCATCGATCCAGACCACCGCGCGGCCTTCGGCAGCCAACTGATGGGCCTGTTCGTCGTTGAGGCCCTCGGCCCGCCCAAGGCGCTGCGAGATCTCTTTGTAGCGGGCGAGCTTCTTATGGTTGGCGGGCGAAGTGATGATCGCCATCATGATCGGGCGGCCCTCGGCGGTCTTGCCGATCTCCACCAGCTTCATGCGATCGGTTTCCTTTGTCACCTTGTTCCAGTAGTCCAGCAACTGGGTGTAGTTGGCGAGGAAATAGTCGTCGCCCGCGGTGTACTCGCCGATTTTGGGCGGAGTGATCTTGTTGAGGCTCTGAGCAAAAACCGGACAGACGGCCAACAGGAGCGCCAAGATAGGGCGAACCGGCAATTTCAATCCTCTTTTTCGCATAATGAATTCTAACCTAACGTTGTGGCGCGGGCACTCGTGCCTGCCGCGCCGAGACTCGTCTCGGCGCATTCTCGGGTTGCCCGCCAGATCCGGGGACCAGGTGGGCTTTCGACGCTTTTGTTCCGGGCGTCCGCAAAAACGCGGCCAAGCGCCGGATCTGGTGGCCGCCCGAAAAGCGTCGAGACGAGTCTCGACGCGGCAGACACGAGTGTCCGCGCCACGGTGCTAGAACTCCACCCGCGCGCCCAGTACGATGTTCCGGGTGCCGCTGGCCGACGTGATCTGTCCGAAGCTGGTGCTGTCGATATTCAGGTTCGGAGTCCCCCAGATCGGCTTGTTGAGGATATTGAGGGCATCGGCCCGCACTCTCAGGGTGATGTTATGTTCCTTGTTGAGCAGGACCGCCTTGGAGAGTTGCACGTTGAAGGTGAATGTCCCGAGCCCCCGGTAACTGGTCGGGCTCAGCGGTCCGAGCGATCCGGGCACGGGATTCTGCAACAGAGTCTGACCATTGGCCCCTTGAATGGCGTACAAGGTACTCAGGCTACGAAGATTGGCGGGCAGGTTCTGGATGGTCGGATCCGGAACTTGTGTCAAGCCGGAGAAGTATAAGACGTTGTTGCCGACCTTCTGCACGCTCCCGGAAGGCGCTGGCCCCGATTGGATGTCCGTGGTATTCACCGTGTTGAAGGTGCCTCCCGCGCTATTGCCGAAGGTGGTCGGCGTCCCGGATTGCTTATTGAAGATCACCGAAGTCTGCCACTTCTCGACCAGATGGCCGAGGATGCCATGGCTGGATCGCAGTACGGCCTTCCCTGGGCCGAAAGGTAAGTCCCAAACTCCGCTGACCTTGAAGACGTTCGGAATATCGAAGCTGAGCAACTGTTTGCTCAGATGCTCGTTCCGGAGCGTGGTGAAACTGGCCTCTTCGTTTTGGGTGTTGCCGTCATAACTGCCCAGCGTCTTACTCCGCACATAGCTCGCCTGCAACTGGAAACCGTCCTGAAAGCGCTTGTTGGCCTCCACTTGCACCGAATTGTAAGTGGAGTTGGCGAAATTGCTGAGGAGCGCCGCCGTGCCATACTGCGGGTTGGCCACCACGAAGTTGGCGGGAAGTCCGCCGTTCTTCAAGAGGCCTCCCCGGATTCCCGTAATGAACGTATTGTAGGCTAGGAAATTGGCAAACCCTCCGACATTGTTACTGAGAAGGTATGCCTGGAGCGTGGTGTTCTGGCGCACGGCCTGCGAGCCGGTGATGTTCACGCCATCCACGACGCCCACCTGGGGAACGTTCAAGCCCTTGAAGATCTGGTTCAACAGCGGCGAGTTACCGCCCGCCTCGGTGGTGGTGAATGCGTTGAGGATTCCGTTCTCGAAGATATTGACTTCGTTGATGTTGACGCTCTGGATCAAGCGGGTGCCCTTGCTGCCGACGTAACGCACATCCACTACCAGCCCTTTGGCGACTTCACGGCCGAGCGAAGCATTCCAGTTCTGGATATATGGCTGCTTGAGATGCCCGTCCGGAACATCCACGCTCTGGGTGGAACTGTTGGTGTCGTTGATCGGGATAGTAGCCAGCGGCGCAATCGAGGGAATCGGCAAGGGCAATGCAATCGACGCCAATGACTGATAATTCGAGGGGGTAATCGATTGTGTCTGGCCCAACCCCGGAGCGCCATAACCAAAGAGTTGGTTGAGCAGCGCCAGGATGTTGTGTTCGTAGGAGATTGCGTATCCGGCGCGAAAGACGGTCTTGTTCTGGCCAAGCCAGGGCAGGGCCCAGGATAGGCCAATCGCCGGCGCGAAATTCCGGAAGCTTTTGGCCCACGGCAGGATGCTGGGGTTCGGCGAGTTGGCTCCGACCAATTGGAACTGCGTCAAGGATCCGGGCATGTTACCGGGTTGAAAGAGAGCGCCCAGGCTGTTTCCGGAGATTCCGAAGATACTCGACGATCCGCCCACCAGGTCCACCATCCTGCCCTGGTGTTCATGCGGTACTCCGTAGTATTCCCAGCGCAGACCCAGGTTCAGAGTCAGATTGCTGCGGATTTTGAAATCGTCCTGGACATACGAGCCCCACTCGCGCATCTGGTTCCAGTGCTGTTCGTTGTTCAGCGGGGCGTAGGTGGGGTTGGTGCCGCCGGATGCGTAGAACTGTTCGAGCAGGCTTCCCACTGAGCCCGAGAGATTAGTCAAAAGGTTGCCGGCCAGCGTGGAATTCGCTCCGATGCCGGAGATCGAGTTGACGCCCTGCACGCCGACGTTACCGGCGCCCAGAGTGACTCGGGGAATCACGTCAAAGGCGTGGTAGCTGAATTCGGATATGAAGCGGAGCTCCACGCCAGCCTTCACCGCATGGCGTCCGTGCAGCCACGTGATCTTGTCGCCGTACTGGTAGACGGGGGTGATGCGGCCCTGGGGGTCGGAGGAAGCGAGCGGACTGCTGAGTGTGTTGAGAGTCAGGATGTAAGGAATGCCGTTCACCGCGGGCAGGATACCGGTGCCGGCCGGATTGGCGGTCCAGGGCGCCTCGAAATCGAGGTGTGCCCGCTGGACGCCGACCCGGAATTCATTCACCATGGTGGGACTCAACGTGGAAACCAGGGCGATCGACCCGACTGTTGAGGTTTGCACATAGGCGCCTCCGGGAGAAGTCGGGTAAACCTGACCATCATTGCCATTCAGATAGTTCTCATAGTCGCGGTTGTAACTGAAGGTCAGACGGTGGGACTGATTGAAGTTGTGGTCCAGGCGGAAATCGAGCGAGTAGAGGTCGTCCGCCGCGCCGCGCCGCCAGACGTAGCCTGCGGTGTTGAGACCGTCTCCCGTGAGGAAGTTATTCGGCAGGGGCAGGAGCGCCAGCGTCTTGGCGACACCGCCGGTATCGGGACTGAGACGATTCGGATCCAATCCGAACAGGCTGACGCTTTGCAGGGCGCCGGTCGCGCCGCGCGGCGACACTGGGTTGCCACTCAGATCCACCACCGGATTATTGGCATTGGCGTTGCCGTTCTGCACGCCGGGATAGAAACGGAAGATGCCCTGCCGCGCCGTGCTGGTTAAGACCGTGTCGGTAACCGGCGTCTTGGTGTGGTTGAGGCTGGTCTCAAACAACGCGAAGAAGAACGTCTTATTCTTGCGGATCGGTCCGTCCACGCGCCCGCCGGTCTGATTCTCCACCTGAACGCTGCGCGCGATGCTGTTCCGGTTATTCGACCAGGAATTGGCGTTCAGGTCCGTGTTGTGGGCGAAATCGTAGGCGCTGCCGTGAAACCGATTGGTCCCGGAGCGGGAGATCAGTTGCACTTGGCCCGAACCTCGGCCGTACTCCACATCCACCGGGGAGGTGATGACCTTCACTTCTTCCACTCGGTCGACGGAGGTACTGATCAATTGCCCGGTGACCGATGTGAGAACGGCGTTGTCCATGACATTGACGCCATCCAGTGTCACATTGAGGAAGTCGGTGCGCGCGCCGTTAATGTTCGCGCCGCTGGATGTGAGGACCAGGCCCGGCTGCGTGCCCACCAGTTCCATGACGTTGCGGCCGGACACGGGGAGTTCCTGGATCCTCTGCGAATTGAGTTGTCCTCCCTGCGATGCCGATAGGTAATTGACGGAATCCGCGTTGGCGGTGACCTCCACAACTTCCGCCACACCGCCCACCTGGAGGGTCAGATTCTGCTCCAGATGGTCGCCGATGCGCAAGGTAGTCTGATTCTGAACATATCGCTTAAAGCCGGACTTCTCGACCGTGAAGCGGTAATCGCCCGGCGGCAGCGCGGCAAAGAGGTAGACGCCCGAAGCGTTGGAGACAGCGGCGGTACTCACGCCGGTATTCAGGTTCAGCGCTGTGATGATCGCAGTGGGAACATTGGCTCCGGTGGTGTCCAGGATGTTGCCGGAGACAACGGCATCCGTGCTCTGCGACCACGCGGCCGGCGCGGCCAGGATTGCGATCATCAAGATTAGAACATCGAAATGGCGCGCTCGATTCCGGGAAGCGACCCAGCCACCGATTGAATCTGTTTTCCGGTCAGGCCGGCCAAGATACCGCCCACTCACGGCTGCCTTTTGCATGATTGTATCTCCTTAAGCCCCGCCTTCTGGGGCAAACGATCGCAAACTCTGGTTAGTTCGGGCTAAGAGTTTCGTTGAATGCACAGCTTCAACGAGGGGCTCGGCACGAGGAGTCCACGTTAGTAAGGGTTTGAGAAATGAGCGACAAGGCCCAGCAAAAGATGGTCAGCGGGGACAACAACAACATTCGCCAGTGGGATAGAAACGGATCGAGGAGCTCGCATGGGTCTGAGTTGCCGGGATCGAGCTACGCACAGGCATGATGGTTCTCAGGAACGAGAGTAAGGTAACGATCTACTTGTGTCACAGAGGTTATCATGCTTGACTGGCGCCGTCAAGGGAAATCATGATTATTCCGATAGAGATTGGGGTCCGATCAGGTGGGCAGGATTTCTTCCTGCAGGCTTTCAGCCAGCTCCGAGTTTGGCCAGTCTCAGTGGGGCAGGCAATCTTGCCTGCAGCCGGCTTTCACCCGGCTCCGGAGTTCGGCCGTTCTCCCGCGTTCCGGAGGCACGTGGATGAATGGGCTTTCGACGGGGCTAGGTATCCACCCACTCGATCCCGCGGGGCAAACGCACACGGTCTCCAGGAGACCGCGGGATCACGTGGATATGGGCGTGAATCGGATCGGCGTCGGTGCCATCGGCAAAACCTACGTGGAAACCGTCTACCTTCAAGGCCGAAGCAATCCGCTTCTGGATCTCACCTACCAGCCCCCAGACCACTTGCTGTTCCTGAACATCCAGATCGTAAAACGTGAGCACATGGCGGCGAGGGGCCACCACCATATGGCAGTTGGCTAGAGGATCCGAATGCGGCATGGCAACCGCATCGTCGGTGATGATCCATGCCTCCTCGGCGGAGGCGGTGCAATAGACGCAGGTGGACAAGTAATTACTATAACTCCAACGCAGGCATTGTGTTTTCCGCGCCACGCGCCGGCCAGCACGGATGCTTGTGGCACGAAAGAGGCCCTGCGAGGATTAACATGCCTCGGTATCGGGAACTGGAGGGCAAGCTAAAGCATACCCCACACGGGCGGACCCTTATTTCAAGGCCTTTTCGATCGCGCTGGTGACCTCGGCGGATCCCGGCTCAATTGCCGACTCGAACCGCGTAATCACCTTGCCGTCCCTGCCCACCAGGAATTTGGTGAAATTCCACTGGATTTCGCCGCCGGTCGCGGGGTTGGCCTGCTTGTCGGTCAGGTATTGGTAGAGCGGCGCCTTGTCCGCGCCTTTCACCGAAATCTTGCCGTACATGGGGAACGTCACACTGTACTTGCGCGTGCAGAATGTCTTGATTTCCTCGTTCGTTCCAGGCTCCTGCCCGCCGAAATTGTTGGCTGGAAAGCCCAGAATCACCAGGCCCCGATTCTTGTACTTGCGGTACAAAGCTTCCAGTCCTTCGTACTGCGGCGTGAAGCCGCAATTGCTCGCGACGTTGACCATCAGGATCACTTTGCCCTTATAGAACGCCAGAGGCGCGGGCTGGCCGTCGATCGCGTTGAGCGTGAAATCCAGTGCGTTCGATGCACCGAAGAGAGAAGTCGCCATCACCATACCTGCCAAGACGAATTTACGCATACTCATCGGGAGATGCTCGGCGGTGCCTCCCAGTTGCATTTGTTTACACGCGTGAACGGCAAGGCTAAAGCATACCCCACACTTTTTGCGAACATCTGCCTACAACCAGCGTAATAGTCTTCAAATGCTGCAAGATCTTCGGTTCGGACTCAAGCTTCTGTGGAAAGAAAAGGCGTTCAGCATCACGGCGCTTCTCACCCTGGCGTTGTGCATTGGCGCAAATACCGCCATCTTCACGGTGTTGCACGCGGTGGTGCTGGAGCCGCTGCCGTTTCCGCAGCCCGACCGCCTGGTCTCCCTCTACAACATCTACCCCGGGGTGGGTGTCACCGACCGGGGTTCGAACGCGGTACCGGACTACTTCGACCGCAAGCAGATGACCGACGTCTTCGAGTCCGTTGCCCTGGTGAAGAATGCCGGCTACGACGTGGGCTCCGAAGGCTCCCCTTTGCGGATCGAGGGCCAGGCCGTGACGCCGTCCGCCTTCCAGGTGCTGCGCGCGTCGCCGATGCTGGGCCGCGCTTTCGCCGAGGACGATGCTGTCTTCCAAAAGGACCGGTTCGCCATCCTCAGCTACGGGCTGTGGAAGGACATGTTCGCCCGCGACCCCAACATCGTCGGGAAGGACATCCGGCTCAGCGGACAGCCGTACCAGGTGGTGGGCGTGATGCCGGAGTCGTTTGCCTCCCCGGGCTCCGAAGCCCGAATCTGGGTGCCGGCCTCCTTCGCTCCGCAACAGACCACTGATGACGCGCGTCATTCCAACAATTATGGAATGATCGCGCGGCTCAAGCCCGGCGTGACGCTGGCCTCTGCGCAACAGCGCATCAATGGCCTGAACCAACAGAACCTCGACCGCTTTCCGCAGTTCCGCCAATTGCTGATCGACGCGAAGTTCGCCACGGTCGTGCGGGGCTTGAAGGATGAAATGGTCCGGGGCGTCCGGCCGATCCTCTACCTCTTACAGGCCGCGGTCGCTTTCGTGCTCCTCATCGGCTGCGTCAATGTGGCCAACCTGATGCTCGTCCGCTCGAACATCCGTATGAAGGAACTGGCGATCCGCTTCAGCCTGGGCGCGGGCCGATTGCGGCTGGCACGTCAACTGCTCGTCGAGAGCGTCACGCTGGCCGCGCTGGGAGGGCTGTTCGGGATCTTCACCGGGTTTGTGGGCGTCCGCCTGCTCGCCATTCTGGGCACCAGGGACCTGCCCCGCGGAACCGGCATCCAGATGGATGGGGGCGTGCTGGCGTTCAGCGCGGGCGTAGCGATCCTCACCGGACTGGTTTTCGGCAGCGTGCCGGTATACCATCTGTTCCGGCGCGACTTGCACGCGGTCTTCCGCTCGACCGAGCGGACCGGCACCACCGAGCGCGGGGCGCTGTGGACGCGGTCCGCCCTGGTGGTCTGCCAGGTCTCGCTGGCTTTTGTGCTGCTGATCGGCTCCGGTCTGCTGACCCTGAGTTTCGCGCGGCTGCTGTCCGTCAATCCCGGCTTCCGGCCGCAGAACGTGGTCACGGCGGCGATCTCGCTGCCCAGGGCCCGCTACTCCGATGACGCGCGAATTCGCAGTTTTGTCGGAGGCCTGCTCGACAAGGTACGCGCCGTGCCTGGTGTGGAGCACGCGGGAGTCACGAGCTATCTGCCGTTCGGCGAGAACGACAACAACAGCGTGATCATGATCGACGGGTACGTTCGGGCTCCCGGCGAGAATCCTCCGGTGCCCGGCTGGAACAATGTGGATCCCAGCTACTTCCAGACGATGGGGATCCCGCTTCAACAAGGACGGGTATTCACCGAGGGCGACACCGCCGATACCCAGCAGGTTGCGGTGATCGACCAGTTCCTCGCGAAGAAATACTGGCCCAAGGGAGACGCCATAGGCGCGGGAGTCCGGAAGGGGATTGACCCCAAGGGACCGATCGTGCGAATCGTTGGCGTGGTGGGTAGCGTGAAGGTAAGCGACCTGGCCGAACAGAATCCTGTCGGGCATATCTATTTCCCTTACAAACAGGACGCCCCCAGTTTCATGTACCTGGTGGTTAAAAGCACGAAGGACGACACGCAGTTGACGGGGGCCCTGCGGCGCGAGCTGCAGCGGTCGGATCCGGAAATGGCCTTGTTCGACGTGAAGACCATGCCTGACCGGTTGTCTTCCTCCATGCGGAATCGCCGCGCGGCGATGATGATCTGCTTGGTATTCGCGGGCCTGGCACTGGTGCTTTCCGCCATCGGCATCTACGGAGTGCTGGCCTACACGGTGACCCAGAGGACGCGCGAATTCGGCATCCGGCTGGCGCTCGGCGCGGGCGGCCGCGACGTGGTGGGAATGGTGATCGGGCAGGGGGTGAAGTTGGCGGCCATTGGCCTGGCGATTGGGATTGCCGGGGCGCTCGCCCTGACGCGCCTGATGACGACCATGCTGTTTGAAGTCAAGCCAACTGAGCCGGGTGTGTTTCTGCTGGTCGCGGGAGCATTGATGACGGTGGCGTTTGTGGCGGCGCTGATCCCGTCGCTGCGGGCCATCCGGATCCACCCGTCAGTAGCGCTTCGGTATGAGTAGTTGTACGGTATGCTTTAGCTTGCCCAGCCAGCGAGCGAAGCTCGTTGCGTTAAGCTTGTCCCGCCAGCAGCAGCAAGCGGCTGACACTAAAGGGGCAGTTTAGGCTGCCAGTCGCAGCTTGGAGGCCTCAATTTTGGCGGGGCAAGCTAAAGCATACCCTACACTACCTTCGCAGGGTTCGTGCCGGATCCATGCGCAGAATCCGCAGGGCGGGGATCAGGCTGGCGACGGCGGCTACCAGCAGCAGCAGTCCCGCGGTCGCCGCGAAAGTCAGCGGGTCGGCCGGCTCGATGCCCCAGATCATGTGCTTGACCAGGCGCACGGCGGCCAGGGAAAGGCCCGCGCCGGCAGCCACACCAACTACCGCCAGTAGAATCCCAGGCTTCATAGCGTTAGCCATCGCCTGTTCGGCGGTCGCTCCCAGGGCCATGCGGATACCCAGTTCGTGGGTCCTCTCAGCGATAGATTGTGAGATCAGGCCGTACAGGCCGATGGCCGCCAGCAACATCGCCAAGCCCGCCAGAATGGAGAAGAGCGTGGCGTCGTAGCGCTGGTCGCGGGTCACCGCCGACTGCAACTCGTCCACGGTTTGAAAACTGGCCAGGGGGAGTTGCGGATCGAAGGTGGAGACGGCGGCCTGCACCTGCGCGGCCAGACCGCCAATCGGGCCGCTCGTCCGGACCACCCACTTGGGAGCGAACCAGGTGTGGACCACATTGAGGAAGCCATCCGAAGTCTGGGACGCCGGCAGGTAGAGCGTAGGATCGAGAGAATAGGGGCCGCTGCCCATCGACCCATGGTGCTGCTGGACGTCGCCGACAATTCCGACGATCTCACGGGAAGCCTTGTCGACTTCCAGGTGATGGCCCAGCGCATCGCCGTGAAAGAACTTCGCGGCGAACGCCTGGCTCACTACCACGACCTTGGCGCTCTCGGGCGTGTCCGAATCCTGGAGGGAGCGGCCGCGGATCACAGGAATCCGCATGGTTTCGAGATAGCCGGGTGTGGCGTAAAGGGTCTCGATGGTGCGCCGCTGGGGATTGTCGCCATCCAGCATCCGGACCGGATAGTTGAGCGGGCGCTGGTAGGGAAGGGTCAGCGCCACGGCGGCGGACTCCACACCAGGGATGCGGCGGACGCGGTCCAGGCCCTGCTGGAAGAGGCGATTGACGGCCTCGCGGGTGCGATAACGGGCATCCTGCAGCGAAGTTTGCGCGGTGATCACGTTGCGGGTATCGAAGCCCGGGTTGAGGCCGTTGAGGTATGCAAGAGTCCTCAGCAACAGCCCGGCGCCCACCAGGAGCATCAGGCTCAAGGCCACCTCGGCGGCGACCAGCACATTCCGCGACCAGCGTCGGCGGCCACCCGCCACGTCACGGCCACCCTCCACCAGCACAGCGCGGATATCGACGCGGCTGGACTGGAATGCGGGCACCAGGCCGAACACCAGGCTGGTGAGGACGGCGACGGCGAGCATGGCGGCCAGGACGCGGGCATCGAGCTCAATCGGATTCCACGAAAGCATGCGTTCCCCGAGCAGGCCTTTCAACCCGGCGATGGCCAGTGCCCCGATGCCCACGCCTACCGCGCCTCCGGCCAGTCCAAGGACCAGGCTTTCGACCAGCAGTTGCCGCACGATGATGGCGCGGCCGCACCCCAGGGCCATGCGGGTGGCGATTTCGCGCGAGCGCATCCCCGAGCGCGCCAGCAGCAGGCCGGCGATGTTGACGCATCCGATGAAGAGCACGACCAGCACCGCGCCCCAGGCAAGCAACAGCGGGTTGCGAACTCGTTCGGTCAGGCCCGTTTGGAAAGGGATGACACGCTCCTCGACGGTGGCGCCTCGTGGCACATCGGCGCCCTCCAAAAGCTTGGAATCGATGGCTTTCAACTGCGCGCCGGCCTGCGCCCAGGACGCTCCCGGACGAAGCCGCGCCACGACTCCGTAATTGGCGTCGCCGCCCTCGCCGATGCGTGAGGGCTGGAGAGGAGTCCAAACATCCACTGGGGTGGCGGGGCGGAAGTCGCGCGGCATGATGCCCACGATGGTGTAGGGCTCCCCGCGCAGATTGATGGCGCGGCCCAGCGCGGAGGGGTCGCCATGGAACATGCGCTGCCAGAAGGCGTGGCTCAGCACGGTGACGGCGGGACCTTTGGGGACGTCCTCGGCGCGCGAGAATTCCCGCCCGAACTGCGGGTTCACGCCAAGCGCGCGAAAGAAGCCGGCGGAGACGCGAGACTGCTGAACATATTCGAGGTGGCCGTCCGCCGCGAAATTGGCGCCGCTTTCTCCGCCGTAAGCGGCAGCATCGAGCGCAGGGGCCAGATCGCGGACGGCTTCGAACATGGCGGCGCTCTGGCCGGAGTCGGTGCCTTCCGCGCCGTTCAGCCGCCAGGCGGCGATGGCCATCGCGAGACGGTCCGGCTGGGGGTAGGGGGCGGGACGGAGCAGCACGGCATCCAACACGCTGTAAACGGCGGTATTGGCGCCGATACAAAGGCCCAGTGTGGCCAGCACGGTCAGCGTGAAGCCCGGGCTCTTGCGAAATTGGCGAAAGGCGAATCGGACGTGGTCCATAGTTCCTCCGTACAGCAGATCACCGACCTGCCCAGCCAAAAACCCCTGAGGCGAGTGGCCCAGATGAAACCAATACGATGGAGACTGCCCTAAAGTTCGCACATTTCTTGGATGGGCAGGTCGCTGACCTGCTCCGATTGGCCATTTTAAGCACAGCCTGCTGCTGGTGCCGGCTCCTGGTAGGACAGGCGGTTGGCCGGGGCAGGTCGAGGACGTGGCGCCTACTCGTTCCTCAACGTCTGGCGGGGTCCAGGCGCAGGATCCGCAGGGCCGGGATCAAGCTCGCCAATAGCGTGACCAGCAGCAGCGCTGTGCTCCCGCCATGACAGCCGCTCAAGCCACCATCTTCGTCGAGAGGGACCGCACGAGAATGCGATCGACTGGCTCCGCGCCGTCCGCCAATGGATTCGCGAGGCGTAACACGGGCATTCTTGCCAGGATTCTTGCCTGTGCCAATGGCTTGCTAATACTTCAGTGCACAGGAGCCGGAGCCGATATTCAACCAGTTCTGCTGGATCAGGAAATTCAATCCGCCCAGGTTCATGTTATAAAGCGCGCCGGCGTTGGGGCTGCCCTTGGGGATCGTCGTGGTGGTCCCGAAAGTCCAGGCGCACTTGTCGGCGTTCTCGTATCCGTGATTGTCGTACCAGGCGTTCAGGTCGGGATCGGTGGTGGACTCTTCCAATTCGTGGGCGATGATCGAGGCCATCGCGTCTGCGCCCAGGTTGCCGTTTGGCGAAGTGGTCTGCTCCGAGCAGGCGTTTGGGCAGCGGGCTGCATTTCCAATGAACGCATACTTGATGTCGGTGCTTGCGATGGTGGCATTCGCGTGCCATCCGCAGTACTGGGTACAGAAGCCGGAGCTCTCATTCACGGAGGCGTCGGTCAACACGAAGTAGACGCCCTTCGGGTCGGGGGCGCCGATCTTGCCGCTGCTGATCGCCGCGTTCACAATCGACACTATGTTGGCGTCGGACAGGTTTGTGCCATACGGGTAATAATTCGAGGAAGGTTCAAACCATTGGCCGGCCAGGCTCACCAGGTTGAGCACGGGGGTCTTGACGTTGTTGGTTTCGGAGTAATAGGTGGTATTGATGTTGAAGTACGGCGAGCCGCCAATGTGCGACGCTAGCGTTGGCAGAATGCTGGTGGCGGTGTTGTTCGCCCAGTTGCCATACCAGATGTAATAGACATTCACGCCGTTCACCAGCACGGGGCCGCCATGGTAGCTGATGGTCTGGTTGAACTTGGCTTGCCCCCCGGCTTTATTGTCGGGCAGCGTTTCGTGGATGGCTTTGCCGTTGCCGTTGCCATTGCCGTTCCCATTGCCTTGCGCGAACGCGGCGCATATCCCGAGGCATCCAACTAAGCAGATTCGAGTGGTGAGCTTGAGCATTTGTGTGATATCCGTCTCTCTGAGGCTCGACCTGAAGCGAGCCGTAACTTTGCCGAGTTTATCAGGTTTTTCTGTGCGAATGCTAACAGAGCGCCCGGTTCTAGTACTATGCCGACCCGCCAGAAACCTGCCCCAGCCGGAAGGAGTGCCCATCAATCCTCTGGGCCATCCGCGGACGCCCCGGTTCCTGGCGTTTCTGGCCGGGCCGCTTTTCGGCAACGGCTCCCAGATTACGATAGAACTGTGAGATGTTCCCTCATCCTCGCCCTTACGGCTGCCTCGCTGGCGGGCCAGCAGTCCGCGGTCGAACAGGGGTACAGCCACTTTTACAACCTGGAGTACGATGAGGCGCTCGCCGACTTCCAGCGCGCCGAGGCCTTGAATCCCACCGACCCCGAACTCCACAATCACCTCGCCCAGACGATCGTGGTCCAGGAGATGTATCGGGACGGGGCGCTCGAAAGCGAGCTGGTCTCAGGCACCAATTCCTTTGTGCGGCGGCCCAGCCTCAATCCCACCCCCCAAATGGAGCAGCGCTTTCTGGACGAGCTCTCGAAGGCCATGGCGCTCTCCGAGGAGCGCCTTCGGAAGAATCCCCGCGATACCGCGGCACTCTACGCCCTGGGGATCTCCTACGGGCTGCGCTCCAATTATTTCTGGGTGGTGAAGAAGTCCTGGCGCGATTCGCTGAAGGATGCCAATGCCGCGCGCCGTTGCCATAACCGGATTACGGACCTGGAACCTGGCAACCTGGACGCGCGCCTGGTCCAGGGTCTCCACGATTACATCGTCGGCAGCCTGCCATGGACGTTCCGCATGCTCGGATTTATGGTGGGGCTGCACGGCGACAAGGAGAGAGGGATCCAGACCGTCGAGGAGGTCGCCCGCAACGGCAAGCTCAACCGGATCGACGCCGAGATCTTCCTGAGCGCCCTCTACCGCCGGGAAAATCAGACCCGGCGGGCCATCCCGCTGATCCAGGACCTGATCCAGAAGTTTCCCCGGAATTATTTGCTGCGGCTGGAGTTATCGCAAATGTACAGTATGTCGGGCGACCCCACCCACGCTCTGGAAGCGGTGGAGCAGGTCGCCCAACTCAAGCGACGCCACGCCCCCGGCTACGACCGCGTGCCCTGGGAAAAGATCTACTACCATCAGGGCAGCATCCAGTTCTGGTACAACGACCTGGACCATTCCCTGGAGAACCTGAAGAAGGTGGCGGTCGAGTCCGAGCGCGTGGACCTCAACACCGGGGTGTACGCCTGGCTTCGGATCGGCCAGATCTACGACCTCACCCATCGGCGGAACGAGGCTGTGGCCGCCTACAAGCAAGCCATCGCCTACGCACCCCAGGCGGAAGCCGCCCAGGAGTCCAGGAAATATCTCTCGACACCGTATCACCGGCTGTGAGGGGGAGCGATCAGCGATCAGCGCTCAGCCTTCAGCAGGTTAGCCGGCTCTGAAGGAGGGGTGCGCTGGATGGGGTAGCTGATCGCTGAAAGCTGACCGCTGATCGCTGAATGCTGAAAGCTCTCAGCTACTGTTCGTCGATGGTGATCTTAAACGGCTGCTCCATCAACTGCCCGGTCTTGCCGCTGGTGAGGAACATCAACGCCAGCCGACCAGGCTTGACCTTCGCGGGAATCTTGAATTTGATCGAAGTAGCGGTCTGCTCGGTGATGACATCCACCTGGGTGTCGTTGGTGCCGTCGGTCAGGTACACTTTGGCAACTGAATCCTTCTGAAGGTTCTCCCC
>PMTT01000386.1 GCA_003167275.1 Bryobacterales bacterium
TAAATCAGCAACTTCTCCGTCATAGCCTTCGCGATGACCTTCGGATCGGACGTCAGGATATCCGTCAGCCCTTTCGCGCCCACAAACTTGCGACCGTCCGGGAGTTGGCCGGACGCGTCGATCGGGAACTTGCCGTCCTTGTCCCGCCACTGGCCGATGGCGTCGTAGTTCTCCAGCGCGAAGCCCAGGGGATCCATGCGGGAGTGGCACGACGCGCAAACTGCATTCGCCCGGTGCTTCTCCAACTGCTCGCGCAGCGACGCACTGACGCCCACAGCCTTCTCGTCGAGGTCGGGCACACCGTTAGGTTTGGGAGGCGGAGGTGTGTTCAGAATGTTCTCCAGCACCCACTTCCCGCGCAGCACCGGCGAGGTGCGGTTGGCGTAGGACGACATGGTGAGCACGCTCGCCTGCGTGAGCACGCCCTGGCGGTTTGTGCCGGTCAGATCCACTTTGCGGAATTCGGCGCCCTGCACGCCGGGGATGCCGTAGAATTCCGCGAGGCGCTGGTTCAGGAACGTGTACCTGGCATCGATGAGATCCGTAATCGGCCGGTCTTCCCGCATCAGATATCCCAGGAATAGCTCGGTCTCCTTCTGGGTCGACATCTTCGTATATTCGGTGTACTGCTGGAACTTCTTGCGGTCGGGCTCGTGCGATTCGAGGCCCCGGAACTGCAGCCACTGGCCTCCGAAATCGTCGACCAGAGCGCTCGATTTCGGATCCTTCAACATGCGCTGCACCTGCGCCTTCAATACGCCCGGGCGGCGAAGCTTCTGCTCCGCGGCGAGGCGGAGCAACTCATCGTCCGGCGTGCTGCTCCACAGCAGATAGGAGAGGCGCGTAGCCAGCTCGGTATCGCTCACCGGGCGGGCCGTCTCCGTTGGCAGCGGTTTGCGATCCTGTTCGATCCGGAACAGGAAGTTGGGGGAGATGAGCGTGCGCTGGATGGCCAGACAGAGCCCTTCGCGGAACGAATCGCCCTGCTGCTGGACCATCGCTACGATGCCGGTCAGTTGGTCGACCTCCTGCCGGGTCGCCGGCCGGCGATAGACGCGTCCAGCCAGGGTGGCGACAATCTTCTTCGCGCAGGCAGGGGTCTCTTCCGCGCAGACGAAGATCTTCTTGCGGCTCTCTTCCGACGGGCCGCCGGCCTGGTTGTAGGGTCCGATGATCTCCAGGTTGCTGACGAAGAAACCGACCGTGGCGCCGCCGCCAAAAACGCCGTTGCCCGCGGCGGCCGCCAGCTCATCGTTGTTGGAAGCGACTTCGGGTCGGGGGCCGCGGCCAGCCCTGGGTCCTGCGGGTGCGCCTGTGCCAGCCCCGGCCGGCGGAACGATGCTAGCTGTGGCCGCCGACGGAGTGGAGGCGGGAGTCGGAGTGGTGACGGGAGACGTAGCCAAGCCCGGTGACGCGACGCGGGCATCACTCGATGGAGCCGTGGCGGAAGGGGCGGGTGTAGCCGGAGTCGCGGCCGTAGCCGGCGTTGTAGCACTCGCCGGAGTCGCCGCGGTCGGTGTCGCGGTCGTCGCCGGTGTCGTAAGTGTCCCGGCCGGAGCCGGGGCCGTGCCACCTCGACCACCAGCCTGTCCGGGAGCCCCCGGCGCTCCACCCCGCCCTCCGCGACCGCCCCGGCCCCGCGCGGGCGGCGAAGGCAGTTTCGATGGATTCGGCCCGTGAAACGCCACCGGCAAGCCCTCGTAGATCCGCAGGAACGATGCCGAGAGCCAATGTTCACCCGCCGCGACATGCGTGCGGAATTGCTTTCGCTGCCCCGATACTTCACCCGTCGAAGGGATCGGATACGAAAGCTCACTCACCTGCTTGCCATCGATCCAGAAGGCCACCTGCAGCGGCTCGGACCCCACGGGTCGCGCGCCGCGCAACAGGCCGGCAATGTCGTAGTCGCCTTCCACGGGAAAACGATGCATCACGTGAAGCGCACTGGGCAGACTTAATCCCGTGAGGTCGTATTCAGTCTTCACGCCCGGTGTCGTGTCGAAATCCACATACCACGGCTCATGCTTCACCAGAGTCGGCTTCATCTGCGGAGGGCCGTACAGGGCCGCGCGCGCCACCTTCTCGGCGGCCGAAACGTACTTTTCCATCAGGGATGGCGACACCGAGAGGACGTCGGCGATATTGTCGAATCCGTAACCGCTGTCGTCCGGCGGAAAGTCGGATGCCGGCTGGAAGTCCACGCCCAGTAGATCCCGGACGGAGTTGTCGTACTCCGTACGATTGAGCCGGCGCGCGGTGATGCGTCCCGGATCCGGCTTGGCTTCGCGGTCGATGCGGGCGAGCTCATTCGAAATCCACACCGTGACGAGCTTGACATCCGCTTCGGCTGGCCGGGGCAGCACGGGTGGCGGCATTTGGCCGGTACGCAGTTTCTCCAGGACCTTATCCCATTCGTCGCGGTCCTTTTCGATTAGCCCGCCACTCGTAAGGGACTGTAGATTCAATCCGCCAGACTGGAGCGCGTTGCTGTGGCACCCGTAGCAGGACTTGGTGAAGAAGGGCTTCACCGAAGTTTGAAACGCTCCGGCGCCGGGCTGGTCGGACTGGGAAAACCCCGCGAACAGCACGCCCAGCACCACCAAAAGGAGGCTGGACCGCCACCGCCCAACCGGGTCGCGCCGCACACTGACGAGAGGATTCACGAGGATCTGAAACTCCTGAACAATAATAGGACTGCTTTGGTCCACAAACAACTATCGAAAGGCAGGTTTGAAGGGCGGTCGCGGGAATGCCTGGTGGGGCAGGTCACCGACCTGCCCGCCAAAAGCCGAGACTGGGCAGGTCGGTGACCTGCCCAACATCAGAAGTTGTACTTCAGCGCGAACTGAATCTGGCGCATGCTGGCGCGGGTCGACGTAATAAACCCGAAATTCGACGGGGGCGTCACACTTGAACTGCCGCCCCAGCTTGCGCTGGGAGTGCCCAATTCCACATGGTTGGGAGCGTTGAACATCTCCGCGCGGAACTGAACAGAGTGTCTCTCCGTGATGTGGAAATCCTTGATGACCGAGAAATCGATATTGACCTGTCTCGGTCCCCTCAGGTTGTCGCGCGCGCAGTTTCCGAACGTGCCAGGGATGGGGTTGGAAAATGCCGCCGGGTTATACCATCCGTTTTGGTTGGGATTGGAGAAGATCTGCTGCGCCCCAGCGACGCAGTTGAGCCGGGCGCCGTTCGGCGAGAAGACCACACCCCCCGAATCGTAGGTGGACGTCTCGGTCACGGAGCCGCTCTGAATCGTGGTGATGGTGCTCACCTGCCAGTTACCCACCAACTGGTTCACAATTCCTCCGTGATTCAGCATCTGTTGGCCTTTGCCGAAGGGCAACGTGTAGATGATGGAGGTCACGAAGCGCTGCGGTATGTTGAAATCCGAGAGGCCGTATTCACAGGTCTTGGGACAGAGCGAGTTCTCCGGCACGAAGTCGTTTCCCGGACCGCGGATGGCGCTGCCGTCGTCGAGGGATTTCGAAAAGGTATAGCTGAACAAGGTCGTCAGATTCCTTCCGAAACGCTGGCTCAACTTGACGCCCAGCGCGTTGTAGTTCCCCGTTCCATCGGCGTGCAGATACTGTATCCCCGCCGCTGCAAATTCCGGATAGGGCAAGCGGGTGACCACCGACGCGGTTCCTGGAACTGGCTGACCGGCATTAATCAGATCGTCCAGATGGCGGTTCTCCGAGCCGGTGTAGCCCACCTCCAGGGTGGTGGAATCGCCCAGAGCGCGCTGCACATTGAGCACATACTGCATCGTGTAGGTGGTCGGCAGGTGAGGGTTCACGCCCCAGGTCAGGCCGATGGGGATGCTGGCCGGAAGCGCTGCCGTGTTGATGAAATTCGAGTACGAAAACGTGGGCTGCCCATAGGTGGTGGCGGTGACTTGCCCGGTTCGGCCTCCCAATCCGCGATTGAGGTCGAAGATGGAGTTCTTGCTTTCCTGCGAGTAGAACATGCCCAAACCGGCGCGCACCGACCATTTGGTGGAGGGGCTCCAGGCGATTCCGATGCGCGGCGCGAAGTCCTTGTAATTGGTGTTGACCAACCGGTCGCCCAAGCGGCCGTCACGTGCGACTTGTAGCGGCGGCGAACCGGCTACGGTGGCTCCCTGGGACGACCAATAAGACTTGTAGTTGAAGGCAAGGCCATCGTAAAAATTCCCGCTGCCCGCACGCACGTAAACCGGATGCTGACTCAGATCCTGCACATTCGCGGTAGCGGAAAGGGGCGAATTGAGTTGGACGCTCACCTCGTTGCCGGAGACGTCTTTTAACGGCTGCGCGACCTCCCATCGCAGCCCCAGGCTGACGGTCAGGTGTGGGTGCAGTCTCCAGGTGTCGTCGACGTAAGCGGCCCACTCATTATTGGTAAAGTTCGCCGAAGCAAGCGCGACGGCGATAATGCTGTTGTTCATGTCGCCCATCAGGAAGTCGGCGCCCGAATAGCCGCCGGTCTGCGCGCTCGCCGTCACGGTGTTGGTGAACTGGCCGGTGAAGAAGAACTGGCCGCGGGGGAATTCGTTGCCAAGCTGCGGAAACGAGTTGTAGCGGTATTCTCCGCCCATGCGCAGAGAATGCTTCCCGATCACCCAGGAGAAGTTGTCCACGCCCTGGTAGATCTTGTCGTTGATTTGGAACGGGCTGCTGGTCGGATTGCCGAAGCTGGTCAAATTGTTGCTCAGTTGAACGTTCGGAATGCCCCAGGAATTCTTATCGGAGACCGTCACCGGTATGCCCAATTCGGCGTCCACGTTTTCGGTGTTCGCCAATTGCTGGGTGATGTTATTGAACAGCGAATTGTAGCCGAACCGCGCCTCGTTCACCTTGGTCGGCGAGATGACCCGGATATTCGAGAGAACCCACTGACTCGCCCGCGTGTACAGGGTTTGGCCGTCGTTCGAAGTGATGCCGGGAGTAATCGTCGATTCGTCGGTCCAACTGTAGCGGCCGAACCACTGGGATTTCGAGCTCTCGTTGAAATCGATGCGCTCGGTGACGTTGTTCTTGTCGACCGGAGTCTTCGAGAGGTATTGGTAATTCCGCAAAGGGAGCCCCGTAGCGGCCGGCTGATTGGGCACTGGAAAGAACTTGCTCATCAGAAGCTGGGATTGCGCGCTGATCCGGCTGGCGGGAATCTGGTTCCCTGGAAAGGGCGAAGAAACGATGGCGGGGAATGTGCCCGTGCGCGAGAGCGGATCCTGCAAAGCCGTAGGAACGGCGGAGAAATCGCCGTTGCGCATCGCCGCCGTCAAGGTGGTAGCTAACGACGTGGTGGTGGTCCGGGAGTTGAACCCCTCATAGTTCGACATGAAGAAGAGGCGGTCTCTCCCGTTGAACAGCTTGGGAATCCGGATCGGCCCGCCCAAGGTGTAGCCATATTGGTTCTGGCGGTATGGCGTACTCGCCGGAGAGGGGTTGGTCGCACTCCGCGTGGCCGCGCTGAAGTCGTAATTCCGGGCGTCCAGAGCGTTGTTCCGAAGGAACTCAAAAGCAGTTCCATGATAGGTGTTGGTGCCGGGCTTGGTGGAGACGTTTACCTGTCCGGCTTCCCGGCCGAACTCCGCGGGGTAGACCCCGGACTGGACCTTGAATTCCTGCAGCGCGTCGACGGAGGGCTGCAGAATGTAAGTGTTGAAGTCGACATCGGTATTGGTGATGCCGTCCAGGGTGTAGTTGGACCACGTCGCGCGCGCGCCGGACATGGCGATGGTGAGCGTGGATCGCGAGCCACCCAGGCGGCTGCTGGCCTGCTGGGCAGGAGTAAATCCGAAGGTCACGTTCGGACTGAGCGCCACCAGGCTGAAGAAGCTTCGACCATTCAATGGCAGGTCGACGATTCGCTGCTGTTCGATGACCGTGCCGACAGTGGCGTCGTCGGTGGCCAGCAGCGCCGCATTGGCTCCGACCTGGATCGTCTCAGTGGATTGCCCCACGGCAAGGGCGAAATCCACGCGCTCGGTCTGCTGCACCTGGAGTTCGACGTTGGTCTTGACCACGACGTCGAAGCCGGGGGACGTGACCTGCACCCGGTAGACTCCAGGCGTCAGGTCGGGGAAACTGTAGATTCCCGCGCTATTGGTTGTGGTGGAACGAGCCGCGTTGGTCGCGGCGTTGGTAACGATGACGGACGCGTTCGGAATGGACGCGCCGCTAGGATCTCTAACTTCACCAGTAATTTGCCCGCCGGTTTGGGCGGACAGTGGAAGGAGTACAGCAAACGAAATTCCCAACAACAAGAACAGCTTCCCCATTAGACACCTCGACGCAGAGGATTCGGATTGGGCCTGGCTGGAGTAATCGCACGATCCCCTTAAGATGCACCCCTCGTGGCGATTACGCTGGCCCCAATATTGTATACCAGACGGATGTGGCACAGGCAAGAATGCCTGTGCCACGATGCGTTCAAGGGGTGTCCGCGTCACGGACAGCAATCAAAACGAAAAACGAGCTACAATCTGGCCGTTGCGAGGCTGGATATTCAGCCCGGTATAGCTGATGGCGCCGAATCCCGAAGGCGACGAGTAGCCTGCGGGACAAGTGAAGGAGCCTGCCGGAACGCTGACGCTGCTCGCCAGGCCGGCGGTCGGAGTCGTAATGGTACAACCCCGGTTGCCCTGCGGGCCGGAGGCGGAAGCGGTGTTGAGATATACGCGGTTGAAGATATTGAAGAACTCCGCCCGGATCTCCAGGGTTTTCGATTCGCGAATGCGGAAGGCCCGGCCGATACTCATGGATTCCGCTGGGCGCCGCGGTCCCCGGAAATCGCTGTAGAAAGGTGCAGAAGTCCCCCACTGCCCAGGGGCCGGATTGGTCCAGGCCGCCGGGTTCAGGATGAACTGGCCCGTCGGGTTGATGCAATGGCAGTTTGGATCGGTGAGATAGAGCGGCTGCCCCGGAACACGGTTCTCCAAAGTGTTTTGACCGTACCAACTGCTCATCGTATTGGACGATACCGGAGTTGCGATGGGAAGCCCGGAGGAATACTGAAGCAAGCCTCCGACGGTCCATCCCGCAATCAAATTGCGTACAAACTTGTTCTGGGGGAGGAACCCGTACTTCTGAACCTGGTAGCTAAAGCCTGTGTTGAAGATTGTCGGCTGGTTGAGACTGGTGATGCTCTTCTGGATCGAGCGGTTAAAGATGTTGTTGACGGTTCCACCTGGATTCGCTTCCGTCTTGGCCCACGTAAAAGCCGACTGGATCGACAGGCCATAGGCCGTACGCTTGGTGACCTTGACTTGCAGCGAGTTGTACCAGCTATCGCCTACAGGAGCGCCAACGATCGTTCCAATACTCGAATTCTGTGGGAACGGCCGGAGGGCCTGCAACACCGTCTGGGTAAGCGGGAACGTGGGATAGGGTAGCGGTACCCCGGAAGCCTTTCCGAGAGCGCTGCCCATGGTCGCGGTCAGCGTTGCCTGGCCAGCCGCCGTGGTCGGGTCGATGCCGTATTTGGCGAAGCTCGCCGGATTGGGCGTGTTCAGTCCGCCCAGGAGACTGCTGCCGTTGTACTCCCACGCGCCGCGGTTGCCAACGTAGTTGGCTTCCACGACGAGGTCCCGCGCCACTTGCCTCTGCACACCAATGCTCCACTGGAAAATCCGCGCCGCGCGGCCCGCGTTGGGATCGATGTAAAAAGGGGCCGCGCTGGGCGTGCCGCTGGCGTTGGAATAGAGGCCGGGCCCAAGCGATGCAGTCGTAAGCTGGGACTGGCTGTAGACCAACCCCTGACTGAGGGTCGTGGCGGGAACGCCGAAGGCCGGAGACGGGAAGTTCAGTTGATTGAAACCCACTCCGAGAATGGCCGCATTGGTGAGGTAGTTGAAGGTAGATATGGGCGCGTAGCTGATGCCCGCGCCTCCGCGCAGGACAGTCTTCGAGTCGAGCTGGTAAGCGGCGCCCAGACGGGGAGCAATGGAGTACGGATAGGTGTTGGTGAAGGTGCAGTTACAGCGTCCGGCTCCGTAACCTTGATAAAGGATTGCGCCGGGTATGTTGTTCACGACCGGATTGGGAACGGAGGGGCCGAACTCGGTCCAACGGTAGTGGATTTCGTGGCCCCAGCTCTGCAGATCCCAACGCAGACCGTAGTCGAGCGTAAACCTCGGCGTGACTTTCCACGTGTCCTGGATATAGAGACCCCAGGCCTGCCTGCGGAGCTGCGGATCCTGAACCGTGTTGACGGTCGCGGTGTCGACCTGTCCCAGAAGGAA
>PMTT01000732.1 GCA_003167275.1 Bryobacterales bacterium
AGAGTCTCGTCCGCATTGAGGTACGCGACGTTCCGCCCCGGAGGCAATTTGACCACCTCGCGCGTGGCGCCCGTATCGACATTGGTGGCGTAGACGATGGCCCCTGCTGAGTTGCCACCGCCGCCCGCGCCCCGGCCGCCTCCCAACCGCTTGGTGTAGTAGACATCGCCGGTCTTGTGACCCGCCACGATGACTGACACCGGGCCGTCTACCAGCGGTTTGACTTCACGGGTCGCCAGGATAATGGTCGCGATGCCGCCCCCGGCCGTCGTGACAATCAGTTTCTTGCCGTCCGCCGTGTAAGCGTTTTGATTGAAGTACAGGCTCTGCGTGCCGTCTTCACGGGACAGCCGGATCACGCGATGGCCGGTCGAGGCATCGATCCATTCGGTCGGCAGGTCGGCGGCCAGTGCGAGAGACCCGAGGGCCAGGAAAAGGGGCAGAATGCGNNATCCATGTTCGTTCCTCTGTCACGCTATCACGGTTTGGCTATCTCGACCGCATAGACATGGGTGGGCCCCAGCATATTGGAGCGGAAAACCACCCATTTCATGTCCGGGGAAAAAGTGACGTTAGGCTCCAGGGTGTAGTCGTGCTTCGCGAGATTCACCAGGCGCTCGGACTTGAAATAGCCGATGTCGATCAGGTCCTTCTTGTCGCGGAACGAGCTTCCCTTCACCATCGCCGGCCGGAACAGGTAGATCCACTGGCCGTTGCCGGGCGGCTTCAGCGTCTCACCATCGGGCGAATGCGCAGCCACGCTGCTAGGGCCACCGCCATCGCCCGCGAACAGCTTGCCGTCCGCCGAGACGTTGTAGTGCACCGACCATTCGTTCCGCTCCAGGTGATACCAGGTGCGATGCCCCGTGGCGAGCTCCACGCCGGCGACCCAGAAAACGGTGCTGCGCGGCGTCTGCAGATCGTACCAGATGGTCTTGCCATCCGCGCTGAAGAATTCATGGCCCGCGATTTCCATGTTCATCGTCCGCTCATGCATCAATCGCAAATCGGTGCCATCCGTACGGATGGTCCACACGCGGTCGTTATAGTGCCACGGTCCTTCATGGCAGAACATGATGAGATGGGGATCGGTGGGCGACATCTGCAGGTGGTTCGTCCAATCGTTCTCGGTATAAATCTTGCGGAACCCTCCAGTCTTGATGTCGATGGTGTAGAGCATCTTGGGCGTACCGGCCGCCCAGTTGGCCTCCAGGCGGCCGCCCATCCCATCGTGCGGCGGGGTGCGCGGAACGGTCTTGCCATCGGGGTCGGCCGCGATCCCAACGAGCATGGTTTCATCCGCATTGACCGCGAAGGCACCACCCCTGCCCGCCTGGACGGGAATCTTCGCCACCTCCTGCGTCAGGTGCGTGTCCAGGTCCGTGGCGAAGATGGCCCCATCTTTCGTGTAGTAGATCCGGCCGGTCTTATGGCCCGTCACCAGAATGTTCACACGCCCCTCCACCACCTGATCGATCTCGCGGGTAGCGAGATTGATGGTGGCGATTCCGTGCGGATTGGTGACCACGAGCTTTTTGCCATCGGCCGAATAGGCGTTCTGGTGGAAATAGAGCGACGCGGTGCCGTTCTCGCGCGAAAGTCGGATCACACGGTGTCCGGTGTCGGGATCGATCCATTCGGTTGGCAGCGGCGCCTGCGCGGACAGAATCCGCACGAGGCCCAGTGTCAAGAGCAAGAGATTGCGCATAAAGCTCCCATTGCCGCCCGTGCGCCGGCACAAGCGACACCCAGCCTCTATCCTCTCATGGCCGCGCGTTTCGGGTCGCGGTCGAAACACCCGTCGCGGGCTGCCCGGGCCTTCACCGACCACGAAGCGATTTGATAGACTCTGTGGCGGTGACTAAGATGGGCTGGCATAGAATCGTGTTTTCCGGTTTGCTGCTCGCGGCTATGGCCGGCGCGCAAACCCTCAATTGCAGTTTTCAGGACTATAAGGCGGCCGACGGATTGAAAGCCGCGATGCGCTCCGGTTCGCTGGAACTGACCTGGCAGGGCGAACGCGGCCAGAACCTGCGCGCCATCCTGGGGGTCGAGGGCGGGCAGCCTGTGGTGCGGGAACTCGCCGTGGAACGGAACGGCAAGTGGAGCGTACTCGCACACGACCTCACGCCCGAGTACCAGGTCACCACCGGCCGGCGTCGCATCTCGGCTCAGCAGGAAGTCCCGCTGCGTCAACTGGGCATGTTCACGCCCGAAATCATTGAACGCCAGAAATGGTATGCCTTCTGGGACGCCCCACTGAACGTGCCTGGACGTCCCGGCTCCAATGCGGCCGTCGATCTGCCGCGCAAACCCGAAGAGATCCAGCGCGCCTGGGCCACCTTTCAAGTGACCGGATGCCAGGTGGGTACCGATGGCGCCCGGCTGGAAGCCAATTTTCCGGGTGTCTCGCTGGGGCTCTTCTCGGGCGGTTTGCGCTACACCGTTTACCGCGGCACCAACCTGATTCGCCAGGAGGTGATTGCCAAGACCGACGCTCCCTCGGTAGCCTACAAGTTCGTCGCCGGCCTGAAGGGCTTCACCATCGCCAACGATACTCGCCTGGTGTGGCGCGATATCGCCCGCGGCTGGCAGCATTACCTGTTCGGCGGCCAGGTCAACAACGACCCTGTGGCGCTGAAGGCGCGTAACCGGTTGGCCATCTCCGAGAGCGGCGCCGGTTCGGTGGCCGTCTTCCCCGCGTCCCACAAATTCTTCTTTTCGCGCGAAGTGGAATCCAACCTCGGGTACAACTACTACCGCAAAGATAGCGAGACCACTTTCGCCATGGGCGTCCGCCAGGCCGATCGCGAAGAATCTTTCAAGCCCTACGGCACCGCCGACGCCGTGTGGCAGCACCGCGTCACCCAGGCGCGCGAGTTCGAGGAGAACTTCGCGCTCTACAACGCGCCCCCAGGCACCCTGCAACGGATGGCCGTCTACTTCTATTTGGATTCCGGCAACGCGCAGGCCACCCAACAGGCCGTGATGGCCTTCACCCACGACGATGTCTACAAGCCCTTGAGCGGCTACCAGGTGATGGTGAGCCACTTCCACTTCCATTTCAACGAGGAGTTGACCGACGCCGGTACCATCGATCACCAGCCGCTTTGGATTCCCACCTTGAAGGCGCTGGGCATCAATATCGCCGCGCTGTGCGACTTCCATGCCGATTCCCACCCGACCGATACGGGCAAGGTGCGCCTCGAAGAGCAGCGAGTCTATTTCGAGGGCAGCGCGCGCTTCTCCGATCGCGACTTCCTGATCATCCCCGGCGAAGAGCCCGACGCCACGTTTGGCGGGCACTACATGTTCCTGTTCCCCAAACCGGTCTACTACACGCACGCCCCGCTGCGCCGCGCCGGCTCCACCCAGCCGGCGGTGGAGCAGCCGTATCTGGAAAACATCGCACCTTACGGCAAGGTCTATCACACCTCGTCCCCCGAGACCGAGACGCGCCTGCTCTCGGACGAGCACGCCCTCATGTGGCAGACTCACCCCCGCACCAAGAGCTCCGATGGCTACCCGGATGCCGTGAAGGACAAACCGCACTTCCTCAGCGACCGTTTCGCCGGAGCCTCCTTTCAGTCATTGCCCGTCGATCAATCCCAGAAGCGTTTGTGCGAGGCGCGCTGTCTCGACCTGCTCGACGATATGAACAACTGGGCCGGCGCCAAATACCTGATCGCCGAGGGTGACACTTACACGAAGTCGCCGGAGGACGAGACCTTTCCGCAATTGGACGTCAACTACGTAAAGCTCGACCGCCTCCCGAAGTTCTCCGACGGCTGGACG
>PMTT01000173.1 GCA_003167275.1 Bryobacterales bacterium
GTTGCCAGCGCCACCTTCGTCTATGCGCTACCTTTCGGTGCTGGTCACAAGATGAACGGCGGAAGCAAAGCGGTGCAGGCGGTGATCGGCAACTGGCAGGTCTCCGGCATTTTCACCTTCACCACCGGGGCGCCATTATCGATTACCGGCACCTGCACGGGCGGCGGGATCATCGACGCATCCTGCTATCCGAACTACAACCCCAGCTTTTCGGGCAGCGTGTGGCAGAACGGCTCGATTGGGAGTGGCGGCGCCAATGTCAGCAGCACGGCTTACCTCAACAAGACGGCTTTCGTGGACCCCGCGATTTACACGGCGGGCAACATTGCGCGCTCGGCCCCGCTTGGGTTGTTTGCTCCTCACAATGCGGATCTGGACCTGAGTGTGCGGCGGGAATTCCCGATTCACGAGCGGCTCAGGCTGGCATTCCAGGCGGACGCGTTCAACGTCAATAACGCGGTGCATTTCGCGGCGCCCGGGGCTAATATCGATGCCGCCACGTTCGGTATTTTCTCGGCGATGGCGAATCAGCCGCGGAAGCTGCAGTTCAGCGCNNCCGCGTTTCCCAGGAGAGTCAGGAGTCTACACCAGTTCCAGACGAATCTCGCGGCCTACGACAATAGCGGCCTTCTGAAGCGTGCTTAACGTCACGGCGGCGTTGTCGGGATCGAGAAGCCTGTCGAGGGCCGCGCGGCTGGTGTGCATTCTCCGGGCCATTTCGGCTTTCGTGAGGCCCTTTTGCTCCATGGCGGCTTCGACTTGGCGCGCGACAACGCGCTTGATGGCCGTTGCGCTGACTTCTTCATAGATGCCCTCCTCGCGGAGGAAGCTATCGAGGGTTGAGCCGATATTCTTCTTTTTCATGTTCTGGATCCCTTTTTGCGCCTTATTGCAAGATCGATATCCCGCTTGGGTGTCTTCTGGGTCTTTTTCATGAACGCGTGCAGCAGCACCATACAATCTTTCTCTACGCAGAACAGCACTCGGGCAATGCGGCCACGCGGCAGGCTGCTCCGGACCTCCCAGATGTCCCGGCCAAGTGATTGAACCAGCGGCATGCCGATCGGCTATGAGAATTCAACATCCTTCATATCCTCGCCGATGATCCTGCGGTCGGCGGCATCCAGGCTCTTCAGCCACTCCCGCACCGGCTCGCGCCCAGCGTCGGTGCGATAGAACCGTGCTGGCAGGCGCTTAAGACCTGTGTTCATAGGTCACTGTATCAATTTTGGTACTGGCGGTCAAGAGGGGACTAGACTCCGCTTGAACGCGGGGACGCAGCCGTGGCACGGCCTCCCCATTTGACAGCCTTACCTGCCGGTCGGTAGACTGTTTTGCGGCCATGCCTGAACTCGTTTCGTTACGCCTCGAAGATCGTGTCGCTGTCGTCACGATTTCCAATCCCCCAGTGAACGCGCTGAGCCCCGGTGTGCCGGAGGGCCTCCGTTCCTCGATCGCCGCGGCTGCGGCCGACCCCGCGGTCCTCGCCATCGTGATCATCGGTGACGGACGCACTTTCATCGCCGGCGCCGATATTCGCGAATTCGGCAAAGTGGTTAGCGGAGAGCGGCCGCGCGGCAGCCTGCTACCTCTGCTGCGCGAGATCGAGGACTGCTCCAAGCCGGTGATTATGGCCATCCACGGAACTGCGTTCGGCGGCGGACTCGAGGTCGCCATGGCAGGGCACTACCGTGTGATTGCCCCATCCGCCCAAGTCGGACAGCCGGAGGTGAAGCTCGGGATCATTCCAGGGGCGGCCGGTACCCAGCGACTGCCCAGGCTGGCGGGAGTGGCCAAGGCGGTCGAGATGTGCGCGTTTGGCGATCCGGTCGGCGCGCGCGACGCGCAGGCTTGCGGGGTTGTCGACGCCATCATCGAGGGCGACCTCCTGGCCGGCGCGGTCTCCTTTGCACGCGAAGCTGCTGGCAGGCCGCACCCCAAAACGCGGGATCGCGACGAAAAGCTGAGCAACACCGATCCCGCGATCTTCGACCGCGCACGCCAACAGGCTGCCAAGACAAGGCGCGGGCAGATGGCTCCCCTGGCTGCTATCGACGCGGTTGAGTCGGCCACCAGGTTGCCCTTCGACGAAGGGTGTGCGCGCGAGGCTGAACTCTTCGACCGGTGTCTGTATTCCACGCAGTCGAAGTCGCTGATTCACGCGTTCTTCGCGGAACGCGGCGTCTCCAAGATCCCCGATGTCCCCAAGAACACGCCGCTGTTTGAGATCCGGCGCGCGGCGGTGATCGGGGCGGGCACCATGGGCGGCGGCATCACCATGAACTATGCCAATGCCGGAATCCCTGTGATCGTCAAGGAGACTACCCAGGAAGCGCTCGATCGCGGCATGGCCACGATCCGTAAGAACTACGCCAGCACCGTCAAGAAGGGCAAATTGTCGCAGGCGGCCATGGACCAGCGGCTGTCGCTGATCACGCCGCAGCTTACCTATGACGGCTTCGACCAGGCCGACATTATCGCCGAGGCAGTCTTCGAAGGAATGGCCCTGAAGAAGCAGGTATTTGGGGAAATCGACGCCATCGCCAAGCCGGGGTGCATCCTCGCGTCCAATACGTCGTACCTGGATATCGATGAGATTGCCTCCGCTACGCATCGCTCGGAATTGGTTTTGGGGCATCACTACTTCAGCCCCGCGAACGTCATGCGGCTGCTTGAAATCGTGCGGGGCAAGGCCACCGGCAAAGCCGTGCTGGCCACTTCCATGGCCCTGGCGAAGAGGCTGAACAAGGTTGGCGTGCTCGCCGGGAACGCGCGCGGGTTCATCGGGAACCGCATGCTGACGCCCTATCTGCGCGAGGCCCAATTCCTGGTCGAGGAGGGCGCATCCGTCGAAGAGGTCAACCAGGCGCTCTACGATTTCGGCATGGCCATGGGACCGCTGGCCATGGGCGACCTCGCCGGACTGGATGTCGGTTGGCGCGTCCGAAAGGAATTCAAGCACCTCGAAAAGCCTGGCGTCCGCGTGCCACTGGTTTCGGATCGGCTGTGCGAAATGGGGCGCTTCGGGCAGAAGACCGGGCGCGGCTGGTCGCGGTATGACGAGAATCGGCAGGCCTCTCCCGATCCTGAGACGGCCGCGCTCATTGAACAGGCCGCGCGCGAGGCGGGAATTGAGCGGAGGAACATTACGCGGGAGGAGATCGTCGATCGCTGTATTCTCGCGCTGGTGAACGAAGGCGCGTACGTGCTCGGCGAGGGCATCGCGCTGCGCGCCGCGGATATCGACGTAGTCTACTTGAATGGGTACGCTTTTCCTGCCTGGCGCGGGGGGCCCATGTTCTACGCCGATACGGTGGGGCTCCCGGCGGTGCTGGCGCGCATCGAGGAGTTCCGGCAGCGGCACGGGGACGATCTGTGGTCGCCTGCAGCATTGCTCCGGCGGCTTGCGGAAACGGGCGGGACGTTTGGGAGTTTGGATCGGCAGAGGGAAACCTCGGCGGGGGGCTGAGGGCTGGGTACGGTAGGAAGAAAACCAACACAGGCAAGAATGCCTGTGCCACGGTGGCGATCGGCAGAGACAAACGGCGGCGGGGGGAGGGGTCATGGGTACGGTATCGACGAAAACCAACACAGGCATGAATGCCTGTGCCACGGCAGCGGGCGGCGCGTTTCTGATTGAAGAACGGGCGCCAGACGACATTTTCACAGCGGAGGACTTGAGCGAGGAGCACCTGGCGATTGCCCGCACCGTGGATGAGTTCTGGGCCAAGGAGGTGGAGCCGCACCGCGAGGCCATCCAACACCATGAGCCTGGCGTCGCGCTCGCGATCGTTCGCAAAGCGGCGGACCTGGGACTCACCGCCATCATGATTCCCGAGAAATTCGGCGGCATGGAGCTCGACATCACCGCCATGATGGTCGCCGCCGAGCACTTTGCGGGCGATGCCTCGTGGTCCGGTTGGCAGTCTGCGCACGTGGGCATCGGCACCTTGCCGCTGCTCTTCTTCGGCAACGAGCGGCAGAAGCGCAAGTACCTGCCCAAGCTCGCCAGTGTCGAGATGCTGGCGGCGTACGCGCTCACCGAGCCCCATGCCGGCTCCGATGCCCTGGCCGCGCGCACCCGCGCCGATCTTTCGGCGGACGGTACGCACTACCTCCTGAACGGCCAGAAGATGTGGATCACCAACGGCGGCGCGGCCGATCTGTTCACGGTCTTCGCTAAAGTAGGCGGCGAGAAGTTCACCGCCTTCCTGGTGGAGCGCGGCTTCGGCGTGAAGAGCGGCGCCGAAGAGCAGAAGATGGGAATCAAGGGCAGTTCCACGACGGCCCTGTATTTCGACAACGTGCCGGTGCCGGTCGAGAATGTGCTCGGCGAGATCGGGCGCGGGCACATCATCGCCTTTAATATTCTGAATCTCGGGCGGCTGAAGCTCGGACCGGGCACTCTGGGCGGCGCCAAGAAGGTGCTGAACACGTGCCTCAAATACGCCAAGGAACGGAAGGCATTCGGCTCGTCCATTGCGGAGTTTGGAGCCATCCAGCACAAGCTGGCCGAAATGGCCATTCGCATCTATGCGGGCGAATCCATGATCTGGCGCTCCATCGGCCTGGTGGAAAGCCGTTTGCGCGGTTTTTCGTGGGACCAGCCGAATGCTTCCCAGACCATGCTTAAAGCGGTGGAAGAGTATGCCACCGAGTGCTCGATCGTCAAAGTCTATGCCTCCGAAATGCTGGACTACGTGGTGGACGAAGGCGTGCAGATCCACGGCGGTTATGGCTTCCACCAGGACTACGCGGTGGAGCGCTCGTATCGCGATTCGCGCATCAATCGGATTTTCGAAGGGACCAACGAGATTAACCGCCTGCTGATACCAGGGATGTTGCTGAAGCGCGACGCGCGCGGGCAGCTTGCGCTTCTTTCGGCGGCCGAGGCTGCGCTTGAAGATGTGACGGCCGGCGGCGGAGACGAGGAGAGCCGGCTCGTCGGGAACGCCAAGCGGATCGCGCTCCTGAGCCTCGCCGCGGCGCATCGGAAGTATCCCGGGAGCCTCGACAAGCAGCAGGAGATCCTGATGTATATCGCGGACATGATCATCGATACGTACGCTATGGAGTCCGCCCTGCTGCGTTCCCGCAAACTGGCGGGGCAGGGTAAGCAGACCGGCGCGGGCGGCCTGACGGCGGTGCTGCTGCGCGACGCCCTGGGGCGAATCGAGATTGCCGCGCGCAATGTGCTCGCGGCCGCTCCCAGCCCGGGTTCGATGGAGGTTGTGCGCCGTCTGGGGGCTTATGAGCCTGTGGACGCCATCGAATTGCGCCGGCGGATCGCACGGCGGCTGTTGCGGACCGAACGGTATATTGCGTAGGGTATGCTTTAGCTTGCCCAAACACTCGGCAAGCTAAAGCATACCCTACAACTGAGGAGGCCCCATGAAGTTGCCGCTCACACCTGTCCGCTGCCTTTATCGCGGTGTGGATCTTTACGGACCCAAAGTTGGAGTTGTCTCCGGCCCGTGCCGACTTACTTACGCCCAGTATGGCGAACGCTGCGAGCGTCTCGCGGCCGGCCTTCTGGCGGAAGGCATCCAGCTCGGCGACCGCGTCGCCTTCCTCAGCTTTAACAACAACCAACTGCTGGAGGGCTACTACGGCGCGCCTCTGATCCGCGCGATCGTGATGCCCCTCAACGTCCGCCTGCAGTCCTCCGAGCTGATTGCCATCCTCAATCATGCGGAAACACGTATGCTGGTGTACGAAACTGACTTCGCCGCTCAGGTGGAGCAGCTCCGAGCGGCATGTCCCAGCATCCAGCGCTGGGTATCGATTGACGGGCCGGGGCAGGCCGGTGACCTGCCCCACGGGGACCTATCGTATGAGGAGCTGCTCTCGCGGGGACGGATCGAGCGTCCAGAGCTTTCGTCTTTCGATGAAGACGAGATCGCCGAGCTCTTCTACACCAGCGGCAGCACCGGTACGCCGAAGGGTGTGATGCTCTCACACCGCACGCTGTACCTCCACGCGCTGGCGGTGGGGGGCTGTTTCAACCACGACGACACGGCCGTCGAACTGCACACCATTCCGCTGTTCCACGCCAATGGCTGGGGCCGGCCGCAAACCGCCGTCATGGGTGGTATCAAACAGGTGATGATCCGACGCTTCGAACCGGCTCATGTCCTCCGCACCATTCAGGAGGAGGCTGCCACCGCCATGTCACTCGTCCCCACCATGGCCAATTCGTTGCTCAACTGCCCCGACCTCGGCAAGTTCGATACCTCCAGCCTGCGCGAGATTCACATCGGTGGGGCCGCGGCGGCGCCGGAACTGATTGCGCAGATGGAGGCCGCATTCCGCTGCAAGGTAATCGCCGGCTATGGTCTCACCGAAACCTGCCCGGTGGCCACTTCCGCACGCGCCAAGGGAACCGTCCAGTATGCCTGCGAAGAGGACCGCATCCGGCACATGGCGATGGCCGGTTGGCCGCTGCCGGGCTGCGAAATCCGCGTGGTCGACCTCCAGATGCGGGATGTGCCCAGGGACATGCAGTCCATCGGCGAAGTGGTGGTCCGCGGCGACAACGTCATGGACGGCTATTTCAAGGAGCCCGAGGCGACCAAGGCCGTGATGAGCGGCGAGTGGCTGCATACCGGCGACATGGCGGTGTGGGATGACGAGAACTACATCCACATTGTCGACCGCAAAAAGGACATCATCATCAGCGGCGGTGAGAACATCTCGTCGATCGAGGTGGAGAAGGCCATTTGCGCCCATCCGGCCGTGTTGGAATGCGCCGTGATCGCCGCCCCTGACCCGAAATGGGGCGAGGTGCCCGCCGCGGTTGTGGTGATCAAGCCGGGGCGGCAGCTCGATCGGGAGCAGCTACTCTCGTTTCTAGGCGGCCGTATCGCCGGATTCAAATTGCCGCGCGTGGTGGAATTCACCGATGAGCCTTTGCCGAAAACCGGCACCGGGAAGATCCTGAAACGCCAGTTGCGCGAGACCTACTGGAGCGAGAAGCAGGTGCGAGTCGGTCAGGCTTGAGCCGGGACCTGCTCTCGTTTGGAAGACTGACGCGCCGCTTTGAGCACCCCGTTCATGGCAATTTCCAGGTAATCGTTGAGGGCCTCCTGGGGGCTGATCTTGCCGTCCCGGCGATACCAGCGGGAAATCCAGAGGATCATACCGAGCAGGCTGAAAGCCGCGGTGGTCGGATTGACGTTCCGCAGTTTTCCTTCCTTGGCGAGTTGCTCCAGCGTCCGCCGGATGAATTCGAAGTAGGCACGCTTCCTGGAGGTGATCACCCTGCGATGGGCCGGCGTCAGCGCCGTCATTTCCTCCAGCACGATGGTGATCGCGCCGGTACCATCGATCACGCTCCTGGTGTGGCGCTCGACGATCGTGTACAGACGTTCCTCGGCGTCCGCAACCTCCGTCGCCGGGGCGATGATGCCCTGCTCGACGTTGTCCATGGCATACGTCATGATCCCGAACAGCAGATCCTCTTTGCCGCGGATGTAGTGGTAGATTCCAGCCTTGGTCAGGCCCGCGGCTTCGGCGATATCGTTCATCGATGTCGCCTCATACCCCTTGTGGCACATGATTTCGGCTGCCACGCGAAAGACGTTACTGGCCCGCTTTCCTCTGCCTGAAGCCGCTATCGGCTCCTTGAGTTTGATCAATCTCTGCAACGAACACCTCGAACCGTGAGAGTTGCCCTGGAAAGCCAGTTGCAAGCACCCCATCGACCGACGGTACGACGGCAAAGCCTTATCTGTCAACCAGGAAGGAGGTGTCCAACCCAATGCCGTTTGCCCATTCATTGTTTTGTTTGACGACGAGCGGCTCTTCGCGCGGACCGGAGCACATTGGCTTAAAGAAATAAACTCGGCTCCCTGGCGATCACCGCCGCTCTTCTGCTCCCCAGTGCGGTTAAATGAAGGCTTCGACCGAGCGAAACCCCCAAGACGATCTTCGTGCCCTGAGTATTACCGACGAGTCAAGAACGCCCAACGGTTTCCGGGACGAGTGCCCCTCAGCGGGCTATAGCGCAAGTGTTCCAGTCCAAGCAAGATGCTTTCGCCGGAACAAAAGGGCCGCATCCTGATAAAATAACCGGCTACCGCACACATGTTATGGCAGAGACCAGCAGCCAACAACCACAGCAATCCGTCTTAGAACGAGGGCAACATTCCGATACCACTGGCCTTCCCAGCGGTCTTCACGAAATGGCGGGGACATACACGAGAGGGAATTCCGTGGGAGGTTTACAAAGGCGATGCCCAAAGCGTGGGTCAGTCTGGGTCAGTCGGCGTCCATTGACAAGGCGCCCAAATGATCTTACGATCAACTTAGCTACTCCATGAGCCGCTTGCGGGCCATTTACCGCGCCGTTGCAACTTCCCCTCTATTGGGGCTGACCCTCAGTGTGTGCGCGGTGGCCGCGCTTGGCTCTGTTCTCGCGCCTGCCCGTCCGGCGCACCTGCAAAAGGCGACTGCGCGGTGGGCGGCGACACCGCCGGCGCGGTGCCCGTTGATCCTCGACGCGGGCCGTGAAGCTAAGCTGGTGCGGGCTTCGTTCGATTCGCATACGCCCGCCTTGCGGTCCGGAGTGTCCTCTCACTCAGCGGACTGGGTCGCGAAGAGCTGGACGCGCGAACTACACCATCGCACCTGCCTGACAGGTTTTGGGCCACTCTACCAGCGGCCTCCTCCTCTAAGTTGTTCCTAATTTCAAATACTGGAATTCATCCCTTGGCCGTAACGCAAGTATTTGCGTAGAGCAGAAGTGTGTCGAGACGAGCGGTGTTGTGGCGTAACCGCGGCTGCCTCGAAGACCTTTCGGTCCATCGACTCGTAGTGCAACTGCGTCGAGACGTCCGGAACGGATCCGCAAACCGGAAGTCTCGACGCGGCAGACACGAGTGTCCACGCCACGTTACTTAGGAGACTTATATATGGAACTATTTAAAGATACTCACTTTGACTTTCTCGGCAGGCAGCGGCTGTTCATCGCGGCTTCCCTGCTGCTAACTGTGGCTGGTCTCGCCAGCCTCATCATCAAAGGCGGACCGCGCTATGGGATCGACTTCCTGGGCGGCGCGGTGATGGACGTTCAGTGGGCGGGAGCGCCGCCAGTCTCCGAGATCCGGTCCGCGCTCTCCGGCCGATTGCCCGACGTGTCCGTAGTGGAAGCCCACGACTTGGCTGGCTCGAATGAACTGATGATCTCCGCCCGACTCGCGGGCCAGACGGACCTTCCCGCATTGCGGCAGACCATCGACGACGCCTTGGCGCGGGTGGGCAGGACCTATTCGGTGCGCAGCTTCGAAGCTGTCGGCCCGCAGATCGGCGCCGACCTTCGCAATCAGGCCGTGCTGGCTACCGCCAGCGCATCGGCCGGCATGCTGGCCTACCTTGCCTGGCGGTTCCGGTGGATTTACGGAGTGGCCGCGGTGGTCGCAGTGATTCACGACACGCTGATCACCATCGGCCTTTTTTCGCTGGCCAACAAGGAAATCTCGCTCACGGTGGTGGCTGCCCTGCTGACGCTGATCGGCTATTCGATGAACGACACCATCGTGGTCTTCGATCGAATTCGTGAGAACCGCAAACGCCTGCCGCGCGAGCCGCTTCGGGCGGTCGTCAACCTGAGCATCAACCAGACGCTCAGCCGGACTGCCCTCTCTTCCGGCCTGACCCTGCTCACTGCCTTGTCGCTGCTGTGGTTCGGCGGCCTGGTGCTGAACGGGTTTTCGTTCGCGCTGGTGACTGGGATCATCGTCGGTACGTACTCGTCGATTTTCGTGGCGAGTCCCATCCTGGTGGCCTGGGAGCAAGTCGCGCCGGCACTCTCGCCGGTGAGGGTAGGAGGTGTCCAATGAAGCGGATGCACAAGCAAACCCTCTTGATTCTCGGGACGGCATTGGTGTGCCTATATGGCATCGCGGGAGTGCCTGTCTCGCCCGCCGCGCTGCGCGACAATTTCCGGCGTAACATTCACCTGGGTCTGGATCTCCGCGGCGGTGTCAGCTTCATCTTGCGGGTGAAGGTGGAGGACGTGCCGGCCGCGCAGCAGCGCGACGTCGTGGAACAGACGCGCCGGGTTCTCGATCGCCGCATAAACGCCTTTGGTCTGGCGGAATCGTCGGTGCAGTCCTATGGCAGCCGGGGCAACGAATTGCTGGTGCAGTTGCCGGATGTGCGGGATCCGGCACGCATACGGCGCGCGCTGGAGAGCCCCACGGTGCTGGAGTGGTATGCGGTTCGGAGCGGCCCATACGCCAGTGCCGAGGAAGCCATGGCGCAGCATGGAGGCGTGCTTCCGCTGGGCACGAAACTGTTCTCCACCGGGCCCGCCGGCTCTCCGGGGCAGGGCGCCTGGTACCTGCTGGCAAACCCGCCAGTGATCCGGGGCTCCGATCTTCGAGATGCCCGGGTGGCATCGCACGACCTGTTTGGGCCGGTAACCACGTTTTCTCTCAGCCAGGAAGCCGCCGTTCGATTCGAAGCCTACACCCGGGCCAACCTCGGGAAGCGGGCCGCGATCGTGCTCGACCGGCAGATCCTCAGCGTGCCGGTGATCGACGACGTGATCCGCGACTCCGGTCAGATTCGCGGCGCGCGCAACCTGGAAGAAGCCCAGGACCTGGCGATGAACCTCCGATCGGGAGCGCTGCCCGCCGGCGTCGAGGTGCTGCAGGAGCGAACCGTGGAGCCTTCGCTGGGGGCCGACTCGATCCGCCATGGAATGCGTGCCGGAGCGGCCGGGCTGGCAGCGGTGGTGGTGGCGATGCTGGTGTACTACCGGTGGGCGGGCGCCAATGCCACGTTGGCCCTGGCGCTGAACGGCGTCCTGCTGCTCGCGGCGCTGTCGTGGTTCGGAGCAGTGTTGACGCTGCCGGGGATCGCCGGAGTCGTTTTGACAATCGGTATGGCCGTCGATAGCAACGTGCTGATCTTCGAGCGGATCCGCGAGGAGTTGCGGGCGGGCAAGAATGCCGCGGGGGCCATCGCGGCCGGCTTCTCGAAGGCTTTCGGGACGCTGGTGGATACGCACGTGACCACGGTGGTCTCGTGCGCCTTCCTGTTTCTGTTCGGGACACCGGCGGTGAAGGGGTTCGCGGTGACACTGGTGATCGGGCTGGTGACGAATCTGTTCACCTCGGTGTTCGTTTCGAGGGTGGCGTTCGATTGGGAACTGTCGCGGAGGAGGGCGGTGAGTATATAGTTTGAGGTCGGCTTGGCGGAAGCGCTCGTGGGGATGATTGTTGGGGTGGCACGGGTCGGGGTCGCCGCCGATGAAGCTGGCTGTCGCTGGTTCGGGTCCGAATGTCAGGTCAAACGGCCTGTCCTAAGCTTATTTTGCAGCGCTGGCGGCGACGCCGGTTTCTTTACTGCTGACCGTTGCGGGTTCAGGCCCGTAGTTCTCACGGATCACCATGGTCTGGTCGGAGTAAAAGGTCCTGGAGCCATCGCTCCCATAAACGACGGGATTGGCATTAATCGTGTACCCGCCTGGTACTCCCGCCACGGTGAACTTGTAGCCCTGCTTCACGCTATTGGCGAGGTCGTTGCCGATCAGATCGGCGGACGCGGGGTTCGGCGCGCCGCTGGCAGGCGGTCCCAGTTCCGTCAGCGACACCGCGAAACGGCCGTACTGCGACTGGTATTGGATTTCCATCGTGTGGATCGTCTGGATCGCCTTCATGGCTGCGGTCTCGCGGACGAAGATCTGCGTCTTCTGATACTTGGGGACCGCAATGGTGATGATGACGAGGATGATCGCGATCACGATCAGCAGTTCAATCAGGGAGAATCCGCGGCGCTGTCTACGGTTAAGCATATCGTTCCTACTAACATTCTATGACGACTCGGT
>PMTT01000841.1 GCA_003167275.1 Bryobacterales bacterium
CCCCCGTCGGCCTGCTGGCATCGCGCCGGAATTTGATTCAATGGGCGACAGCGGGTCCGGGGGGACCCGCGCGGACCAGGGGGTCCGCCCCACCGGCACGAGTGCCCGCGCCACGACGGTCAATGATATCCTTCTGAATAACCCGCCCATCAGGCGAACTCAGAGAGGAGGAAGGACTTGCAAACTCGACTATCCCTCGCGTTGTTGTGCGCCCTTTCCCTGCCCCTGCTGGGCGAAAACTGGCCGCAGTGGCGCGGCCCGAGCCTCAATGGTATCAGCGGCGAGAAGGACCTGCCGCTCCACTGGAGCCGGAACGACAACATCGCGTGGAAACTCGCCATGCCGAGCAAGACCGGCGCCACGCCGATCATCTGGGGCAACCGGATCTTCCTCAACGTAGCCGATGCCGACCGCAACCTGTACCTCTGGTGCGTCGATAAAACCAAAGGCGCCATCCTCTGGAAGAAGCTCATCACGGGCGGTAACTACGAGATCAACAAACAGAACATGTCCTCGCCATCGCCTGTAACCGATGGCACAAACGTCTTCGCGATGACCGGGGTCGGCGTGCTGAAGGCCTTTGATTTCGCGGGCAACGAACTCTGGATGCGTGAGATCCAGAAGGACTACGGCCGGTTCGGCCTGAATTGGGGATACGCCTCTTCTCCGCTGTTGTACGAAGACAGCCTGTACGTACAGGTGCTGCATGGGATGAAGACGCACGACCCGTCCTACATCCTGCGGATCGATAAGAAGACCGGCAAGACCGTGTGGCGCGTGGAGCGGCCTACCGCCGCGATCCGCGAGTCCCCCGATTCGTATTCCACGCCCCAACTTCTGAAGTATCCGGACCACGCCGAGATCGTGATTCTGGGCGGCGACTGCGTGACCGGCCACGACCCGGCAACTGGCAAGGAGGTGTGGCGCGGTAACGGCTTGAACCCCACCAATAACCCGAGTTTCCGCACCATCGCGTCCGCCGTGGTGTCCGGCGACATCATCTACGCGCCCACACGCGAACGGCCATTGATCGCCTTTCGCGCCGGAGGCCATGGCGACATCACCGAGTCACACAAACTCTGGTCGTTCAACAACGGCCCGGATGTGCCCACCCCCGTGACGGACGGAAAGTACTTCTACGCAGTGAACGACCGCGGCATTATCTGGTGCCTGGATGCCAGGACCGGGGACGAAGTGTGGGGCAAGAAGCGCATCAAGCCGGCCACCTACAGTTCGTCCCCTGTGCTGGCCGATGGCAAGATCTATATCACCAACGAAGAAGGACTAACTACCGTGATCAAGGCCGGCGACCAGTTCGAGGTGCTGGCGGAAAACGAACTGGGCGACTACACGTTGAGTTCGCCCGCGATCTCCGACGGCCACATTTTCATGCGGACCACGGAGTTTCTGTACGCCATCGGGAAGCATTGAAAACATCGTGGGGCAGGTCACCGACGCTCATCACAACACTGGGCAGGACGGTGACCTGCCCCACGTCGGAGTTTGTTCATAGCCACCGCTTAAGCGCCAGTTGCCGAGTGGGTATGGTTACGCTCCTGCCAATGCAGCCAAGCCAAGCTTAGAATACGGTGTACCTCGCGGGGGTCGAATGGCTTTGCCAGCACGTCGTATGCTCCGATGTTCAAGGCCTCCGCCCACAGGTAATCGTCCGCATGCAGCGCCGATGGTCGCGTCCCCAGTGTCGATTCCTGGCGGCTTGCTCATTTTCGAGGCATCCTTTAGGTAGCAGACTCGAATCAATGATTGACAACGAGGGAATCAGTGCCGGAACTTGTCGGCGAACTACATCGGACACCTAGGCGGACTCAAGACAAATGCGCCGGTGTCACATCCTTCCCCGGCCGGAAGGTGGCCAGTCAACAAGGCGTACTACAGCGTACTATCAATCCTTCGTTCATGCCGTTCTCGCCGTTGCGGACTGCGGCGATCCAGTCAACAAGTCGCCAACTGTATGCGAGAGCACTTTAGAAAGAAAGGGCTTTTGGAGGATAGCCACCGAGGTTGAGCCAAGCCTCCTCAAATCGGCGGAGTCACGATCGCTCCAGCCATTCACCGGATAACCGGATGTTAGAATCACCGGCAGTCCCGGGATCTGTGAGCGAAGAAGCAGCGCAACCTGTATCCCGGAGCTGGTTGGCAATGTCACATCCGCAAGCAGGAGGTCGATGGGCTGATTACGATCGGCGAAGAGGTGAAGAGCTTCGTCCGCGCTACTGGCTTCCAAGAGGCTGTGTTGCTTCAACATGTGACGAAGGAGCTTCATCAAAGCGGACTCGTCCTCCAGTACGAGAAGCGTGCTCATCGCGGTCCTTTGCCGAAAATCCGATCGCACTGAGGTGCCCCAAGTTCACTCCGAATACTCAGAACCGGAGCGCGTTTGGGCACCACAAAAAGGTCGGTCGAAGATTTCCCTCTGACCTTCCGCATGGCGGTCAACAGAGCCTCTTGAGGAGAGCCGCCTCGAAATGCTCCTACCAGCCAGAGATCGTAAGCAACGTCGGCCACTTCCCGGTCCCGATCCGACAGGAGGAGGCCCTGGCGGATGGGGATGACGCTCATGCATTGCTTTTTCATTATTCCCTCTGCAGTTGTCCTCGATGTTCATACTCCAAAAACATGGGGCGTGTATCCTCTTCCTACACTGAGGAGATAGGTGAGGGCACGCCCCAATGGGTCGGACAAACCCAGCATTTCCCCGACCCGAGGAAGTGACCGTCGAAACGGCTCTCAACCGCGCACTTACTCTTTTAGGTCCTTGAATCCGGCTTTCCAGTGCGGCAAACGTCTGTACGCCCCCTGGTCCTAAGGTTTGGGTTTGGCGTCGGCATTCCGATGCCGATCACCAAGTGAGCTTCTTCACATTGAGTGATTAAGTTCCAAAAAAATCTGACTTAACTGGCTCCCTCAGAGGTGCATTCCCTCCTACTGCAAAGAGAGTAGACGCTTCAGGGTTGAGAAGAGAAGAAAGCTACACGTCCTCTTCGTCGGTGAGGCATCGACAGAATTTGCGCTTGCCCAAAGTCTAAAATAAAATCTGACTAACGTCAAGCGGAAAATGTCAATCGGATCTTTAGCCGACTTGAGGCGCTCAAAAAATGTGTGTGGGTGGCAGCTAACGATTTACCCACCGTTTCGCCTTCGCCTCAAACCGCGGCAACGTGCCCGCAGGCACGGCGGAGACCGCCACGCGCAGTCCGAACGCATAATGCAGCGCCGCCGCCACCCGGTGACTGAGCCCCGAGGCGTCCTCCTCCGCCGCAGGCTCGATCTGAATGCTCATCTCCGTCAGCGCCCGCTCGGTGTAGATTTCCACACGGAACTCGGCCACGCCGCCAGACGAGCGCACCACCTGCTCCACAGCGCTGGGATACAGATTGACTCCGCGCAGAACCACCATGTCGTCGATGCGCCCCAGAATGCCGCCTTCGAGCGACATCTCCTCACTCCCGCATGGACAGCGAGCCTCTTGGGTGCGCTGCACGATATCCCCGGTGCGGTACCGCAAGATCGGCGACCCCACGCGCCCCAGGTTAGTCAATACCAATTCGCCGCTGCCACCGGGACCGACCGGTTCCAGACTCTCCCGATCGATCACCTCGGGGAAATACGACGCCTCCATGATGTGCAGCACGCCGCGGCGCTTGGGACACTCGTAGCTGACCGGACCGATCTCCGTCATGCCGTGATGATCGACCACCCGCGCGCCCCAGAGCTTCTCGATCTGCGACCGGGTCGCCGGAATGCTGCCGCCCGGCTCTCCAGCCACTATGATCTTTCGCACCTTGCCGGCGCTCAGGTCGATCTCTTCCTCGGCGGCCACCTGCGCCAGGTGCATGGCGTAGGTGGGAGTGGTGCAGATCGCGGTGACCTGGTTGTCGAGGAGCGTGCTGAGCCGCGCGGTGCTGCGCATGCCGCCTCCTGGAATTGAGAGGCAGCCCATGCGGGTGGCCGCATCGAACGCGCCCCAAAATCCCAAAAAGGGGCCGAACGAAAACGGAAAGAACACACGGTCGAGCCGGCCAATCCCAGCCGAACGATAGATCCGGGTCCAGCACTCGATCACCCAATCCCAGCTTTCCCGTGTGTCGAGCCAGCGCATCGGCTTGCCCGAGGTGCCGCTGGTCTGGTGGAAGCGGCTGTACTCCTCCACGGGGTACGTCAGATTGGAACCGAACGGCGGATTCCTGACCTGATCGCCGATCAGTTCGGCCTTCGTTGTAAAAGGAACTGCGCTCGAAAACTCGGCGAGGCTTTCGGGGCATGTCTCCACCCCGGCCGCCCGCAATTTCGCGGCACAGAACCGGTTGGATGCCAGGACAGCCTCCACCAGCGCTTCGAGCTTACGCACCTGGTGCGCTTCGATGGCCGCCCGGTCGGCAATATAGTCCGGCATCGGAGTCATTTGCCGAACGCCTCCGGCGGCGCGACCTCGATCTTGTCGGCAATCGCTAGCGGAATGGGCACAGCGGTCAGCTTTCCCGTGGCGCTGTCCCGCTTCACGCACGCCACGGCCAGGGTGCCGCGCGCCACTTCCCTGGGCGCGTCTCCGTTCAGCTTGCGGAAGATGAACGTGTAAACCAGGCTCTTTGGGCGCTTCTCCCGCACAAGCAGACGGACCTCCACCGAATCCTCGAACTGCAGCGGATAGCGGAAGTCGCACTCGGCATGCACGCGCGGCCACCCCAGCGGCTCCGGATCGGTGGTGTGAATCGAGAGCCCCAGCGACCGAAAGAATCCGTGCTCCGCAGCCTCCATGTAGTGGAAGAAGTTCGAGAAGTGCGCGATGCCCGCCATGTCCGTATGGTGCCACTCCACCTCGCGGACGATCGTGTATTCGTACGCCATTCCGGTTAACGGGCCGCGACCAGCGGCGAACCGTGCGACAGGGCCAGCGGTACTTTGGCAAAGTCCGCAACGGCTGCAAACAGCGGGTCGAAGTCCATGAACAGGTTGCCGATCAGGCAATCGGTGAGGTCGCCCGCCAGGTGGGGATATTTCTTGACGAACGCGCCGAAGTTGAAGGCGTGGTCGTAAAAGGCGTAGACCAGGCGCCGCATGCCTTCGATTCCGCGGCAGATATCCTCGCCGTACTGGGCGAATCGCGCGGCCGAATAGTCGCCGTCGGTCAATGCCTGGTCCACCGCGTCGGCCGCGCGCTCGCCGCTGCACAACCCCAGGAACACGCCCGAGCTGAATACCGGATCGAGGAACGCGAAGGCGTCACCAACCAGCACCAGGCCATTCGCCGCGCAATGACGCGAGCGGTACGAGTACTCGCCCGTGACGCGGTAGGGGCCAAATTGCTCGCCGACGGCCACGTGCTGCTCGATCCACTTGTTGTTGCCCACCTCGCGATGGAAGATCTCCGCCAGATCCTTGCTGCCGTTGTACAGATAGTCCTTCTCCGCCACGATCCCCACGCTCACCACATTGCCCGCCAGCGGGATGTACCAGAACCATCCCTTCTCGGGGACGTAAGCGACGGTGGTGGCGCCTTCGTCGACGCCGGCATCGCGCATCGCGCCTTTGTAGTAGGTCCAAATAGCGATCTTATTGAGGTACGGGTCGCGGACTTTCCAACCTTGGCGCGTCACCGAGAACGCGTCGCGGCCGCTGGCGTCGAGCGTCATCGGCGCGAAGAACTCCAGAGGCTCGCCGCTCTTGTTCACGGCCCTGACGCCGACCACATAGCCGTCCCGCTCGATGGTTTCGCGGACCGTCACTTCCTCCATGACCTCGGCGCCCTTTTCGCGCGCGTTGTCCATCAGAAGCTGGTCGAATTCGCTGCGCAGCACCTGCCAGGTGTCCGCCGCCTCGTGCTTCAGGTGCTTGAAGAAGTAGAACGGGTGGGAGGCGCGACCGTCGGGGCTGACGAACTGCACGCTGCACTTCCGCGTGAAGTGCGAGGCCTTCATCTTCTCGATGAGGCCGATTCTCTGAAGCGGAAAGTAGGTGTAGGGGATGAGCGATTCGCCGATGTGGTAGCGGGGGAACTTCTCTTTCTCAAGCACCAGGACGCGGCGCCCCTTGCCGGCGAGCACAGTCGCGGCCGCCGAACCGGACGGGCCGCACCCGATTACGATGGCATCGTAGTTTGGATGCAAAGTCATTGTCTCCGAAATCTTAGAATTACGCGGGGCTCACGCGTAACGCGTACCCCGGTGTTGCGGCAGGAAAAACTCCCACAGCAAACGGTCCACCTGAAGGAGCCCGTTGCGGTTGAGTTGCAGGTTCTCCGCGCCCATCTGCAGAAAACCCTCGTCCTCAAGATGATTCAGCGAGGATGCAAACCGCTGCCGCACGTCTACGCCGAACTTCCGCTGGAAGTACTCCCGCTGGACGTGCCCAAGCTTCATCTGCAGAATGAACTCGCGAATCATGCACTCTTCCTCGGTCGGCGTGAGCGCGCGATAGATCGGGAGCTTGCCCTCATGGACCGTGTCGATGTAGGGATCCCAGTCGTGCAGGTTCTGATAGTGCGTGCCGTTGACGTGGGAGAATGACGCGACTCCCAGGCCGATCATGTCGGCGCCGGTCCACAGCAGGTCGCGGTACAGGAACTTGGTGTGCGGATCTTTCACCGCGGTGTAGGCGCTGGCGACGGTGTAGCCGGCCTTCTCCATCTCGGAAAATGCGTAATCCACCCAGTGGCGCTTGGTCGGCCAATTGGCCACCGGAGCGACGGCTTGCCCCAGCACCTGCATCTCCTTCGAGATCGTCGTGTTGTACGGCACTTCCATCTGGTAGACCGTGACGCTGTCGGGGGCCATGGCGATGGTCTTGCGAACGCATTCGTGCCAGTTCGCCTCGGTCTCACCGAGCATGCCGGCGATCAGGTCGATATTGATCTGCGGGAACCCGATGGTGCGCGCGAACTGATAGGAGGCGGCGATCTCCTTCGAGCCATGGGCGCGCCCGTTGGTCTCCAGGATGTGGTCGTCGAAGTTCTCGATTCCCAGGCTGAGGCGCGTGACGCCCATTTCCTTGAGGATCTCGAGCTTGCCCTCGGTGATGGTGCCCGGTTCGCACTCGAACGCGATCTCCTCCGCCTGGTCCCAGGCGAGCGACCGCTTCATGGCGTCGACGATGCGCGAGAGCTGCCGGGTCGAGAGGAAGGACGGCGTGCCGCCGCCGAAATAGATGAAGCTGGGCTTCCGTCCACCGATGAAACGCTTCTCGGAATAGAGGGTCACCTCCTGGATCACGGCGTCCAGGTAGCGGTCGATCTCGTCCGAATCTTTCCCGGTGTAGACCTTGAAGTAGCAGAAGTGGCACCGCTTCCGGCAAAAGGGAATATGGACGTAGATTCCCAGCGCAGCGTCCGGCCGGGGAGGCCGATCAAGGGCGGCATGGGCCTGCGATACCTGTTCCGGGTTCCAGAACGAATACGGAGGGTAGTTGGAGATGAAATAGTTACCTGCGGTGGTCTCTTCGCTCAAGAGTGCGTTTACCCCTTCGCTCATCGTGATCCTCTGTTCATTTTCCCGTCACGATTTTGTGGATCTTCATCGAGTATATCAGGCGCACGACGCGTGGCGCGGACACTGCTCGTGTCTGCCGCGTCGAGACTCTGAACTCCTGATCTCAGGGAATCAAGCTGAGCCAAGTTTGTAAACCAGCCTCAGTTGGGTTCCCGGAAACGGCATCTCGGTGGCGTTCAGCTCTTCACAGAGGTGTCGAATCACCTGGTCGTGAGCCCCTTGGGTGAGGTGGTGCAGCCTTACCGTCAAGGTCTGTGCCTGGAGATCCGGAACCAGATCTGCCGGGGTCCGGAAGATCTGTTGCAGTAAGGCGCGGCCATCATCGGTGCGCGCTAACTTTTCCCGCACGATCGAAACCATGCTGGTCTCGGCTCGGTAGCTGATCATCTTAATAGTGTCGAGAAAATGCTTCCGCTCGGGGCGTAGCCGCTGGAAGGCATGATCCTTCGGCAGGTCTTTCACCAACACGTGATGCGTCGCCGCCTTACGCTCGACCTTGAGCGCTGCCAGTTCCTTCTCCACATGGTCGCACTGCTCTTGCAGTTGCCCCTGATGCATTTGGAACTCCTGGACCGCGGATTCGGAGATCTCCTTTTCCAGTTTGGCCGCGCCCAGCATGGCTTTCAATCGCCGCCACTGCGCCTGCATCTGCCGCACCTTGGCGTTGAGCTCCCGCCAAACCGGATTTACGGTAAAAACAGTATCAGGCATCGGCTCCGTCCCATACTCCACAAGTGCATCTAATCCGAAGTGTTGCCGCATATAGCGAAAGTAATTTTCCTGAGACCATCTCGCCAAAAGTAATGCCGCTAACCGCCGCCCCTCTCCCCCAGGATGCGTGCTCACGATAGAGATCTGCCGGTCCCCTTCCGCCAGCCGCCGCACCTCCCGCACCCGCACTTTCTTTCGTCCCAGTTCCGTCGTCCGCTCCGCCAGCTTCCACTCCACCGTCACTCCCTGTGCCAACTCCACGG
>PMTT01000352.1 GCA_003167275.1 Bryobacterales bacterium
AGCAGTTCCGACCCGCTGACTCAGCTCGCGGTTACCAACTCGGCCTCCTACTCCACCCTTAGCCTGGCGGCCGATGAAATCGTGACGCTGTTCGGGTCGAACCTCGGAACGTCGACGAACTATGCGTCGCCGCCCGCCGACTCGCTGGGTGGAACCACCGTAACGGTCACCGACAGCGCCGGCATAACCCGTGCCGCGCAGATCTTCTACGTGTCGTCCGCCCAGGCCAGCGTTCTCATGCCGGCAGGCGTAGCACGCGGTCCGGCCACGGTGACGGTGACCAACCCGAACCAGGCCCCGATCTCGACCCAGATCGTGATTGGGCCGGTGTCTCCGGGATTGTTTACGGCGAACAGCACCGGTCAGGGAGTGGCGGCGGCGCAAGTGATCCGCACCCACGCCGACGGCACGCAGGATGCTCCGCAAAACGTGGCTGTGTTCGATCCCCACCAGAACCTGTGGGTGCCGGCCCCGATCGATTTGGGCAGCCCCACCGACACGGTGTATCTCTTACTCTACGGAACCGGAATTCGCCACTACGCGGCGACGCCAACCTGCACCGTCGCGGGCCAGTCGGTCCCCGTCGCCTTCGCCGGCCCGCAGGGCTCATTCGCCGGCCTCGACCAGGTGAATCTGATCCTGCCCTCGACACTGCGAGGGATAGGAACAGTGAACCTGGTGCTGATGGTCGATGGGACCGCTGCGAACACGGTGACATTAGCGATTCAGTGAGCATTTACGGCCCCTGCCGCTCAGTAGGCAGGCAATCCTGCCTGCAGTCGGCTTTCAGCCGGCTCTGTTGCCAAGAGCGAACGTTCGGAATCAGTCTGCAAAAGGCCGCCCAGAAGGCGGCTGCAGGCAAGATTGCCTGCCCCACGCCGATTTCACCGAAACTTCCCTAAACTGTAACGGAACGCAACCTGGACTCTTACAAAGATGAGGAGATGCCAAAAGTCACCCTCATCTATATCGATTCGGGCGGAGGTCATCGCGCGGCGGCCACCGCACTGTGCGAGGTGATCCAACAGCAGCAGCGCCCCTGGCAGATGGAGATGTTATCCATTCAGGACCTGCTGGATTCGATCGATTTTATCCGCAAGTCGACGGGCATTCCGTTCCAGGAGATCTACAACATCATGCTACGGCGTGGCTGGACGCTCGGCTCGGCCCCGCTGATCTCGCTGATGCACGTCGTGATCCTGCTCTTTCACAGCTCCCAGGTGAAAGTGCTGGGCGAACACTGGATCGGGTACCATCCGGATCTGGTTGTCTCGATGATCCCCCATTACAACCGGGCCCTGAAGACCGCCCTCGACCAGGCGTGGCCAGGCACTCCATTCGTCACCTTGCTCACGGATATCGCCGACTATCCGCCGCACTTCTGGATCGAGCGCCAGGAACAGTACGTCATCTGCGGATCCAAGCGCGCGGCATCGCAGGCTCTCGACCTTGGCATCCCCGAGCATCGCGTCCTGCGAACCTCCGGCATGATCCTCAATCCGAAGTTCTACGAACCGTTAGAACTGGACCGGTCGGCGGAGCGAGTGCGGCTCGGGCTACGGCCCGATCTGCCGACCGGACTGGTATTGTTCGGCGGAGAGGGTTCGGCGGAGATGCTCCGGATCGCCCGGACGCTGAACCGCGCCGATAGGGAGATCCAGTTGATCCTGCTTTGCGGAAAGAACGAAGCGCTGGCCCAAGAACTGCGCGCCATGGAGCGGCGCATCCCTATGTTCATCGAAGGCTTCACAGGCAAAGTTCCCTATTACATGGAGCTTGCCGATTTCTTCATCGGGAAACCGGGACCGGGCAGTATCAGCGAGGCGTTGGCCAAGCGCCTGCCGGTAATCGTCGAGAGCAATGCCTGGACGATGGCTCACGAACGATACAATGCAGCCTGGGTGAAAGAACAGGGCGTCGGCCTGGTAGTAAGAAGCTTCTCCGCTGGAATCGGCGAGGCCGTCCAGACGCTGCTCGCGCCTGAGAATTACCAACGCTTCCGGCAGAGGGCCGCGGAGATGCGCAATTCCGCCGTCTTCGAAATCCCCGATCTGCTGGAGGGAATCCTCTCCACAACACCAGCAGGCCGCACGCGGCTGCTCGCGAGCTAATTGAAAACCGGGGACAGACAGCACTGTCCACGGCGGCCCAAGAACGGCCTTGGAACAGTGTGGTCTGTCCCCGGTTATCAATTCGTGCGACAATTGATTCCGTAGTCCAAATCTAACTCATGGCCGCGGCGCCAAGATAGCCGCATCGAGGCCGTGCATGAAAATCAACAACCTCAATCGTTAGTCTCCGACCCGAAAGACCCCAGATATCTCCATCTGCGGTCTCTGCAAACCCCACATGGCCGATCGCGTACGGGCCTTTACCTGATAGAAGGCATTCGACACGTTGCCAGGGCCGCGCAGGAGCGCGCGCCGATCCAGTCGCTTTTCGTGGCTCCCTCAGCTCTATCCAACCCTTTCGGCCAGAAGCTGGCACGAAAACTCCGCCAGGCTGGCACTCCATGCCTGCAACTGTCGCCGCAGCTTTATCGCGATCTCACCCTCGCGGCGGCGCGGCGGAACCACAAGGACTGGGCGCCGTCGTCCGTCAGCAATGGACCTCGCTGAACGCGATCCGGCCAGCCCACGGTGGCCTCTGGCTGGCGGTGGAATCGATCGACTCGCCGGGGAATCTTGGCATGATCATCCGCACCGCCGAGGCGACCGGCGTGACCGGAATCATCGTCCTGGACGCCGATCCACACGACCCTGCCGCCATCCGAGCAAGCATGGGATCCCTGTTTTCGCAGAAACTGGTGCGCTGTCCGGTCAGAGAGTTCATCCGGTGGGCAAGAGCTTCCGGCGTGGCTGTTGTGGGATCGTCGCCGGCCGGGCTGCTCGACTACAAAGGATTCCGCTGCCGGTGGCCGGCAGTCCTTCTGATCGGCAGCGAAAAGCACGGCCTGTCCGATCAGCTTCGAGAGGCATGCGAGTTCGTCGTCCGAATCCCCATGCTTGGCCGGGGTGACTCGATCAATGCGGCCGTCGCCGCCGGCGTCCTTTTGTACGAACTATTCGATCAGCGCAGGGTTGTGCCGGCGGAGTAGAAACGAGCGTAGGAATGAACTGGGCGACTTGGCGGCCAAGGCCGAAAAACCGGGGACAGACAGCACTGTCCACGGCGGCCTAAAGACGGGTCCTTGGGACAGTGTAGTCTGTCCCCGGTTTTCGTGCCCCACCAATGCAAGGCTAACCGAAGCAGAAGCTGCGCATCGACATGCTGCCGTGTTGGAAACCTTCGAAGATGGTGTCCGCCGGCTCGTCGGGAAACGCTGCGCCGAGCACCACAAACAGAGGATCGAAGTGCTCCGTTGTGGGGACGGAAAGCCGGGCGTGGGGACCGGCGCTGCGGTAGGCGAAGAGACCGTCCAGGTTCCGCTCCGCCAACTGCTTCGAGACCCAATGGTCGAATTCGGCGGCCCATTCGTCCACCGGCGCCTGCTTGTCGCCCAGACGCATGCGGCGGAGATTGTGGACGATTCCGCCGCTGCCGACCACGAGGATGCCGTCCTCACGAAGGGAACGTAACGTCCTTCCAAGCTGGAAAAGTTCCTGGGGAGGAACAAAAGGAAAGGACATCTCGATGACCGGGATGGTCGCCTCCGGCCAAGCCAGCCGCAGCGGAACCCATGCGCCATGGTCGAGTCCGCGTTCCGTTTCGAACCGTGTGGCCTGGTCACCGGCACGCAGCACACCGGAAATCCGGGCGGCCAGAGCCGGGTCTCCGGGGGCCGGATAGGAGATGCGGTAGAGTTCCTCGGGAAAGCCGCCGAAATCGTAGACCAGGGGCGCGTGGTCCCAGGCGGTAACCCGCAGGGGGCGGGAGATCTGCCAATGGGCCGAGACAATCAGAATGGCTTTCGCTCCCTGATGCGCCTGTCCGTAGGCGCGGAGGGCCGCCGCGTGGTCATCGCCGCCGAGGGCCGACATGGGCGAGCCGTGCGCCAGGAATGCAGTGGGCAAACGATCTTTCACACCTAAGAGATGCAGTCCGGGGCCAAGGGTTGCCGCTTTTGCATGGTCAGGGGAATCGAAATCACAGGCGGCGACCGCCTGCGCCACCCACGGCTCGCCCGTGTCGTACAATCGATGCTTGAAGCAAGATCCAGCCTATCCGGGCGTGGGGCAGGCGCTGATCCTGCTGCCGTGCATTCTGGTGCACAGCGTTTGGAATGCCACGTCCATAATGACGCCGGAGAACAGCCCGGAACTGTGGGCCTGGTGGGAATTCCGCAGCGCCTCCTCCATCCAAGTCACATCTACGCGATCAGCTTCGGGCTGCTGGTCTTTGGCGGGGTGGTTCTGATGTTCTCCTGGAGGTCGCGAGAACGGGTGAAGAAGGCGCAGAAAGAGGCCGAGGAATTGATTGCCACGTCCGCCCACGCGCTGTGGGACCAGGCCCGGAAAAGCTCTGGGGAGCAGGCCGACCGGCTCTTCGAGCAGGCCTACGCGGAGTTCCGGCGTCTGGAAAACCTCAATCCGCGGCACAGTGTGGGCCTCTACGTATGGGCTCTTGCCCTGATTGACGATTCGGGGCGGAAGCCTCTGCAGGAAGCCGAACGGCTTCTCTTGGAGGCGCAGACCAAGCTCTCCGCCGCGCTTGAGGCGACGCCCGGCGCCGCACACCTGATCGTCACGCAGGCGATTGCGCAACTGTGGCAAGCCGGCCTCAAACCGAAAGAGGAAGCCCTGCCGCTGCTGGCGGGTGGCCGCGAACTCGTGGAGAAGGTGCTCGCCGTCAAGCCGGACGATGCCTTTGCCTTGAGCACCTGGGCTCACCTGCTGAGCAACCAGGCGACAGCCGGCGCCGGCGGCGAGATCGACGCCACGCTGGTGGAGGCTTGCGAATGCATAGAAGTCGCGGCAAAAGTCGCGAACCGTTACCAGTTGCTGGATGGCTGGGGTGTGCTTCTGCTTGCCCGCGCAAGCCGCGCATCCGTCGATCAGGCGGTGGGCTATTTGCGGGCCGCCAAAGAGAAGTTCGCAGAGAAACTCAAGCACGATCCGGAGTACCACACCTACAACATGGCTGTAACCTGCGCACGCCTTGGCGAGATCCACGAATGCCGGCAGTGGCTGGAGGGGCATGTGCCGAGCCGCCGGGTGCGTGAAAAGATGGCCAGCGATCCCGATTTCGAAAACGTGCGGGGATGCGAGTGGTTCCGGAAGATGGTGGAAGCGGACGGAGATCCCGGCCGCCCGTCATCCGGTCTTGCTGAGTGAGGTGCGGGCAGATCTTCAACCTGCCCGCGACAGGCCGGGAGGCCTGTCCTACTCTTCCTTTACTACGATTACGGTCACTTCGGCAGTGACGTCTTTATGCAGGCGCACCGGCACTTTGAACTCGCCCAACTGCTTGATAGGCTCATCCATCTGGATCTTCCGCCGGTCGATGGTGAAGTTCTTGGCCGCCAGGGCGTCGCCCACGTCCTTCGAGGTTACCGACCCGAACAACTGGTCGTTCTCGCCGGCCTTTTGCGCGATGGTCACGCTCACGCCTGTCAGCAGCTTGGACAGGTCTTCCGCCTCGGTCTTGTGCTTGGCTTCTTTGCGAAGATGCGACTGGCGCTCCTGCTCCACGATCTTCTTGTTCGCACCGGTGGCCTGGACGGCCAGCTTCTTGGGCAGCAGGAAATTGCGGGCGTATCCGGGCGCAACCTTGACTACCTCGCCGCGGCTCCCGAGTTTTTCAATGTCTTCTCTGAGAATGACTTCCATGAGAGATTCCTCCTGCCCTTAGAACGCTGCCGCGAAGGGCAACAGCGCGATGTTCCGCGCTTTCTTGATGGCGTCCGTCAGCCGCCGCTGGTGGGGCGCGCACACGCCCGAAATCCGGCGGGGAATGATCTTGCCCCGCTCCGCCACGAACGCATGGAGCATTTTGACGTCCTTGTAGTTGATGTCGTCAATCTTCTCCACGCAGAAACGGCACACCTTCTTGCGCCGGAAGTACTGCTTCTTCTGGGTGGCAACCGCCTTGTCGCCGCCCGTGGGCCGCTGCGCGGCGCTGCCTGGTCTTCCTTTAGATTCCGCCATGGCTTAAATCTCCTTCGGCTGCAGCGGGGCACCCGGCATTCCCGGTGCGGCCGGCGCTTCTGTCATCTGTTGCACGAACGACGCTGGTTGTAAAGGGGCCGGCGCGGCGCCCGGAGGCGGGGCGTTGGCTGCTCGCTTGGCGGCGCGCTTGTCCCTCTCCTTCTTGCGCTTGTCGAGCCGCTTCAAGGTCTCATCGATGCGCACCGTGATGAACTTCAAGACCAGGTCCGACACGCGCAAACGGCGTTCGAATTCCTTTACCGTTTCCGGGCCGGCCGTGAACTGAAACAGCACGTAGGTGCCCTCGCGGTACTTGTCCACGCGATAAGCCAGCCTGCGTTTGCCCCACTTGTCGACTTTGTCTACCGTGGCGCCGACGGCGGTCAACTGCGTTCGCAACGTCTCGATGAACTGGTCGACCTCCTCGTCCGGCGCGTCCGGCTTGATGATGAACAACTCTTCGTAAATCCTCATTCGTCCTCTTTTAAGCCTGGGGCGCGACGATTGTATTTCGTCATGGCCTTTTCGACGCCTTCGGCAATTATGGAGCGAACCGCGCCGGCTCCGTAGTCGACGAATTCCTCCAAGTCCTTCATCTGCGAGCGCTTGAACGGCGCCAGCACAAATTCCGCTCCATCCACTGGATGGCCCGGATGAATCCCTAACCGCACCCGCACCAGATCGCTGGTATGCAGGCTCCCGATCACCGACTGCATCCCTTTGTGGCCGGCCGCGGAACCTTTGGGTTTGATCCGCAGCGCCATCCACGGCAGGTCCAGCTCATCGTAAACCACCACCAGGCGATCCGGTTCCACGGAGTGCTTTTGCATCAGCGGCGCGACCGACGTCCCGCTGAGATTCATGAACGTTTGCGGCTGGGCCAGCATCACCGCATGCCCATCGATCTCGCCAACCCCCATGAACGCCCGGGAATCCCGGCGGTTGACGCGGATGCCGTGCAACTCGGCCAGCCGGTTGATGGTGAGGAAGCCCAGGTTATGCGGCGTGAGCGCATACTCTTCCCCCGGGTTCCCCAGACCAGCCACCAGGAACATGACGCCTTACTTCTTCTTGCCCTTGTCCTCGGCGGGTTTCTTGCCCTTCTCGTCGGCGGCGGCTTCTTCGTCCTTCTTGCCCTTCTTGATTACTTCGGGCTCGGCAGCGGCTCCGGCGACCGGCGCGGCAGTAACGGCTTCAGGAGTGGCGACCACTTCCTCGGCGCGCAGTGCAACGGCGTGCGCGATGACGGTCTCGGGTGCGCCCACCAGCTTCATGGAACCGGAAAGGGCCACGTCGCTGGCGCGCTTGCTCATGCCGATCATCAACTCCGTCACGTCGATAGTGAATCCTTC
>PMTT01000317.1 GCA_003167275.1 Bryobacterales bacterium
CATAGTCCGGAACTCGGCATAGTGGCGCATATGCCGAGCTCGGCATAGACGCCACTGCTTCGCCACCCATCTGCTCGAAGGCGGCGCCGATTTGCGCACCATTCAACTGCTCCTCGGCCACGCCGACCTGCGGGAGACGATGATCTACCTCCATCTCTCCAAGCGCCATGTCGGGGCCACGGTTAGTCCGCTGGACTCGTTGTCGATCTACGGCTCCCGCCCGGAACCGCCCAACACCAAGTAGATGCCCCGGCCGCCTCTGGAGGTGGCCGACCTGATCCGCGCCGCGGGCACGGCGTTCTTTGAGCACAGCCGGAAGTGGTTCACCTGGCTGCACCTGAAGATCCTGACCGCCATCGTCTGCTGCCGGACGTCCGCGCTCGGCGGGCACATCGACGAGTGCTCCGCCTGCGGGCATCGCGCCATCTCCTTCAACTCGTGCCGCAACCGGCACTGTCCGAAGTGCCAGTCCAACGCGCGCGACCGCTGGTTAGAAGCGCGCCGCCGGGAACTTCTGCCTACCCGCTACGTCCATGTGGTGTTCACGCTCCCGCGGGAAGTGGCGCCGCTGGCGTTACAGAACAAGCGCGAGGTCTACAGCCTCTTATTCCGGGCCAGCGCCGAGACGCTGCTGGCCGTCGCGCGCGACCCGCGGCATCTCGGCGCCGAGATCGGCTTCTTCAGCGTGCTGCACACCTGGAATCAGAAACTGCAGCATCACCCGCATGTCCATTGCGTGGTTCCGGCCGGCGGATTGGCTCCCGATCACACCCGGTGGATCGCGGCGGCGACCGGCTTCTTTCTGCCCGTGAAAGTCCTGAGCCGCGTTTTCCGTGGAAAGTTCGTCGCCGGCCTGCGGGAACTGCACGCCAACGGCAGCCTCGAATTTCACGGCGGCCTGGCAGCGCTCGCGTCGCCACCCGCATTCGCCGCCATGCTGCGCTCCCTATTCCGCTCCGACTGGGTGGTCTACTCCAAGCGTCCTTTCGGCGGCGCCGAACACGCGCTCCGTTATCTGGGCGGCTACACGCATCGCGTGGCCATCTCGAATCATCGCCTGGTAGCGCTCGACCAAGGTGAGGTCACATTTCGATGGCGCGACTCAGCCCATAAGAATAAGAAGCGCCTGATGCAACTACCGTTGGAAGAGTTCCTGCGCCGCTTCTTCCTCCATGTGCTGCCCACGGGATTTGTGCGCATCCGCCACTTCGGGTTCTTCGCCCATCGGCGCCGCGCGGCCCTCCTGCCGCTGTGCTTCGCGCTACTGGCCGGGGCAGCCAACCCCCCTGCGCCGCTTCCTCCAACACCGTCGGAAAATCCTCGTCCGCTCTGGAGCTGTCCTCGATGTGGCGGCGCAATGACTATCCTGGAACGATTCACAGCCGCTGAGGCGCGTTTCCGTTCTCCCCCGATCAGCCAACTGGAACGAATATGACCTGCTCTTTCTCATCTCGAAACTGGCCAGTGCGGAAGCCCCAGCCGGTGAGGACTGCCCGCCCATTGCGCCATCGCACCGCCGCCCTTTTTGGCATTCCCCGCCCACATCTTTCTGCCCGCAGTCGGACATCCTCAGCGCCTATCCCATCCTGTCCCACGCCCAAAAACGCACTTCAAAACGCATAACGTCGTACTGCCAAAGCGGGCTCACTTCAAGTCGCTGTATCGAAAACGCTCCGGCCGTCAACTTCGCGCCCTTCCGGCAAGCTCATTTCGCCGGAGCGTTTCCGATACAGCCCTAGTACTTTGGGGAAAATGACCGTGGGCAAGGCGGCCCGACGGATGAAGTACAGAAACGCTTTTTTCCGCGGCAATCACCGAACCAGGGCACCTGGCGACGGCATTCGTTTTACCCTCACGCGTTTTCCCGAGCATAGAATGTACCCGCATGCCCGGTCAGTGCGCCGGCCCGGCATTGATCTGATCGAGCGCGGCAGCTTCGCGGGACCGGCCCGTGGCGCGATAGAGGGCGGCGAGTCTGCGGGCATCGTTCAGCGTTTGCTCATGGCGCGGGCCGAGAGTCTGGCGGTCCAGCGTCAGCAGGATCTTCAAAATCAGCTCAGCGGGAGTGCCGTTGGGGCCATCCGCCTGTTCCGCCTTGCCCAACGCGCGACGAAAAGAGGCAGCCGCACCCGGCAGGTCGCCAGCGGCTTTCCGCAAGCTGCCCAGCGAGGAAAGGGCTTCGCCTGCCACCACGGAGTCGGAGGATTCCGCCGCGCGCCGTAACAGCGGTTCGGCTGCCGCGGGGGTGGAGACGCCGGCTAGTGCCTCGGCGTCTTCCAGCGTTTGGGCGGCGGAGGGCCCTAGGCTGCCGTCATCGATGCGGAGCGCCTGAGCGAGCGCCCGGCGCGCTCCCAATGCGTCTCCGTGCGCGCGAAGGTACAGGCCGAGATCGCGCGCTGCTTGCGCCGTGCGCGGATCGCCGGCGCCGAACGCGCGCTCCCGCCGGGCAAGGGCATCCTCGAAGATATGGCGGACGCCCGCGGCGTCGGGCTGGAACGCCAGACCGAGTGACACTGTCATCGGGACAATCAGCAAGCACGGTATCCTTTTATCCGCGCGGATCCGGCAGGCTGAAAACCTGCAGGCGCTCACGACCGTGGAACGAAAGCTCACCGCGGCCCCCTTGGCGTAGCCGGCAAAATCGGATTGCCCGGCGAATACGTGGCGATCCGGTGATTCGCGAAGGTGAGATAGGGGCCATTGGGTATCCGCGGCATGTGGCACGACACGCAGGCTTGTCCGGCCACCTGCTGGCGATGCACCAGCTTCCGATGGCAGGACTGACAGCGCACGTCATAAGACGACGCACTCTGATCGACCTGTTGATGTGGGGGATGGCAGGTGACGCAATTCAGCCGGCCGCCGCCGCGAAGGAAGCAGGCGCTGGCGGCCAATCGCAGGGGCTGATCCCTGGCGTTGCGTGGATCGCGCAGGTCGGTAAGCTCTTCCCCCGTTTCGGAATCGGTCCGGTGGCACTGACCGCAGAAGCGGTTCATGGCAACGGCGGTTAGTTCCGCGGGAGTGCGAAGCCGGGAGTGGGAGGGATCGCGGACGTGAGTGGCGGCGGGGCCATGGCAGACTTCGCAGCGCACGCCGAGTTCGTGGGGGATGATCTCCTCTTCCTTTCCTAATGACAGCGGACCGGTGGAATGGCAAGCGAAGCACGTCAGGAATCGCGCGGCAGGGTCAAGAGTGCGAAAGACGACGCCCTTCTCATCATGCTGGCCCAGTGTAATGGCATAGCCGTTGAGGGAGCGATACCACGTCAGTCCGTCTTCGCGATAGGAATCAGGACCGACTCGGGTGACAGGCGTAATGGCCTGAAGCCCCGCACCGAAGGCCCAATCGCCGGGCTGGGGCGGGGAAGATGGGGCAAGCGCATGGGCGTGCGAAGTACTGGATTGCGAGGTGAAATTCGCGGAATGGCAGGGGCGGCAGGCTTCGGCTCCCGCATAATCGGCAGGACCGGAGGCGAGCGCGGCGGGAATCAGAATGATGGCCGACAGGGCGACGAAGCTCATTATCCGACAACCCATCATAAGACGGCAAAGGTCCGGCTCGAAAGCCGGGACTTGGGGAGGCAGAGGCAGCGCTTCGTTCGCAAGTCTTTCGGCGTTGAAGAAGGCTGGCCGCGAGGGGGGCGAGATCATCAAATCAAGGCGTGAGCTTGAGTCCCGGGCCGACGACGATCACGAACAAGAGGTCAACGATGGCCGAGGCGGCGATCCAACCGAAGCCGCGCGTGAGCAGAGGTTCAGACTCCGGCTGGGCAGAGGATGTACCCCAGTCATGAATTGCCAATAACCCGAGACCCGCACCGAACGAGGCCGCTACAGCCACCCAGACATACGATTGCCCCAACGGGCTTCTGAGCGCGGCGGCACAAGCTACAACGCCGGATGCAAGGTACGGTGCGAGCGTGAGGCGCCTTCCGCGCGCCAGGCCACTGCCGGCGCGGCCGAGAAACAGGGCGCCGGAAGAAGCGACAGCGTGCATGCTGCCGTAGTAAAGCAAAGCGCCGAACAGTGCGAGCTCCACTCGGCCCCAAAGCTTCATGTCGCTGAGCAGGACTCCCCAATCGCCAAACCCCGTGATCGCGCCCAGGCAGAAATAGCCAGCCGCGTTGAACAGGTTGAACGCCATGGTCAGCCACAGGAAATACCTCACATGAACTGAGAATTGATGGAAACGCGTGAGGACGATCCAGAGCACGACGCCGGCGGCGACATTGGTCAGGGGGCCGGCCGCCAAGAGTAGCGGGCTCGTGACGGTGCACTGCATCGACACGGGGTGCAATAGGGTTTGGCCGCCAAGGGCCCAGCAGCTAGAACCGTGGCCGAGGGCCTCGTGAGCCAAGGTGGTTGTTACAAATGCCAGTGAGCCGATGGCCGCTGCCGACAGAGTATCGTCATGTACGGCAGGATTCTGGACGCTTTCGCGTTCCACAAGGTGATCTTCTCACGAAAACCACCCTTGAAAAACACGTCTCTGTGGGGCAGGTCACCGACCTGCCACCGCAACACTGGGCAGGTCGGTGACCTGCCCCACGGGCGGTTTTCACCCTTGAAAACACCGGTACGGGCATCCTTTGCTGTGTTGGTTCTCAGAGTAAGAAGAACCAACACAGGCAAGAATGCCCGTGCTACAAGGCAAGAATGCCTGTGCCACGGAGGGGGCTAAAAGCGGATACGCGCCACGAGTTGGCCGTTACGCTGACCGCCGAGATTGCTCGTGTTGCCGATCGAATAGTAGCCAAACCCGCTGATAGCGCCAGTCCCGTTGTTTACGGTGGTTGTCTGTGTGGGGTTGCTGGTCGAGGGGTTACCCAGGTACACGCGATTGAATACGTTGAACAACTCAGCCCGGATGTTCAGGGTCATCTTTTCCCGAAGCCTGAACGTGCGTCCGAAATTCATGTTTTCGTTGACCAGATGGGGTCCGCGGTAATCGTTGTAGTATCCCGCGCCGGGGCTGATGGTGCCTGCGCCTACATCCTGCCATGCCGCCGGGTTGAGGATCCGCTGGTTGATGTTGTTGGGATCGATGCAGCGGCAATCGATGTTGGTCAGGTACAGCGGCTGTCCGGAAACCCGGATCATGGGCGTTCCCGATTCGAACGTGTAGGTGCTCCATTTGCTGACCTGCGATTGAGGCGCCGCGATCAGGGGTCCGCTCGAATAGCGCAGAGTCGCGCCCCATGTCCAGTCGCCCAGGACGTTACGGATCAACTTATTGCCGGTGAGTCGAGGCGTCCTGTAGGTGATCGCCGTGACGAAGATATGCGGAAAGTCATTCGAATCGAGTGCCTTCTGGATGGCGCGATTGTAAGGGTCGGCGTTGATGTAGCCGCCGATATTCTCGGTCTTGGAGAACGTATAGGCGGCGCTGACATCCAGGCCGTACGAGACGCGCTTGAGGAATTTGACTTGGAGCGAATCGTAATTACTATTGCCCTGGTTGACGAATTCCGCCTGCAGGCCGCTGTTGTACATGGGAAAAGGCCGCAGGGCCTGCGCCACGGTCGCGTTAGTTGGGAAGCCCGCGTACGGGGCTTGAATGCCCGCCGCCTTGGCGGCAGCCGACCCAACCGTCGATGTCAGCAGCGTTCTGGTAGCCGGGTTGGTCAGATCGAGGCCGAGCGCCTGAAGCCTGGCGGGCGTAATCGCATTGAGGCTAACGAGGCTGTTGGACGGCTCCCAGACGCCGCGGTTGCCGACATAAGCTGCCTCGAGCGACATGTCTTTCGACAACTGCCGCTGCAGCGCGATGTTCCACTGGTTGACGCGGGCAGGACGCCCGGCGCCCGGGTCGTTATACAGCCCGCCCCAGACGGCAGAAAAAGTATTCAACTGGCCAGCCGTGGTGTTCACTCCCGGATTCAGATTGAGGGTACTCAGCGAAGCGGCATTGTAGACGATACCGCTCTGGAACTGCGACGAAACCAGGCCGAAGCTGGGAGCGGAGTTCTGTACGGAGTTGTATCCCAATCCGTTCAGGGAGTATCCGCCGTTCAGATAAGCCCAACTGTCGCCGGCGCCATAGGTCAGGCCCCAACCGGCACGAATGACGGTGTTCCTGTCGATCTGGTATGCCACGCTGAGGCGCGGCCCGAAAGCATAATTGTAGGTTCTCGAGAATTCGCAGTTACAACGGCCCGAGCCGTAGCCCGCGAAGATGAAGCCGCCCGGCAGGTTGCCGGCGTTGGGGTTTGGAGTATTCAGGCCGACCTCGGACTGCCGGTCCCACAACTCCTTGCCGAGGGGAACACGATCCCAGCGCAGGCCCATTTCCAGCGTCAGTTTGGATGTCACTTTGAAGGAGTCCTGAAAATACAGGCCCTCGCTAATTCGGCGGAGCTGCGTGTCCTTCGGCGGGTTTACGGTAGTGGAATTCACGGCGCCCAGCAGGAAGCTGGCATAACCGTTGCCTACCGACCCGGTGCTCGATCCTGTGCCAACCGTGGTAGTGCCGAGGAAGGGAGGGGCCGTTTGAGCGCCGCTGAAGGCATATACTCCTTCGGCCCCCTGAAAGTTCTGATCGCTGTAGACATCCTGCTTAATCTCAAATCCGGCCTTGTAAGTATGTTTGCCGCGAACCCAACTCCAACTGCCGGTGATCGATGCCAGATCGGTAGTCTGGTGATCGGCGGTGCTAGGACCAAGGTTACCGATGCTGCCGCCAAGTCCGGTGAGATTCGGGAAACCCAAGCCTGTCGCGGTTCCCACGAGGCCCAACTGGCCCATCACATCGTAATTCAGGACGCCCGCAGGTGAACTGTCGGGATTATGGAAGCGCCAAAACCCCACACCCAAATGGACGAGCATGGTGGGCGAAATGGTGCGATCCAGGTTGAGGCGGTATTGGGTGCCCCCGACGTTTTTCGGTCTGGAAGCCGTCAAGGGTATGGGCAGGCCGTCCGGAAACGCCACCTGAGCGTTCGACTGAGTCGTCGCGAAGAAACTCGTTTTTGTATTGGGCCCAAAATCCTGATCGATCTTCAGGCTGGGGATTTGCTGATCCTGCTTATTGGAAAGGTTTGGAGCAAAGTTGAGGCTCGTCTGGTTTCCGACCGGAGCCGGTATCAAGGCCTGGATCTTCAGGGCCACCGGATCCAGCCGGGACATGGGGATCACATTGTTGGGAAACACCGTGCGCACCAGGCGCCCGTTGGCGTCCGTGAAGGTGCTGGCGGGATCGAAAATCTGATTCTGCAGGTACTGGTATCCGCTGGTGGGATCGGTAAGGGTCACCTGCGGGCCCGTGCAATTCGTGGAGGTGGCAAAGAGTGCGCAACTGAAGTCACCCTGGCGATAGGCCGCCGTGGGCACCGTGCCGGTCTGCGCCGTGGACCCCTGTGTGGTGCCGAACCTCTCCAGATTGAAGAAGAAGAAAGTGTGGTTCTTGCCGTTGTAGACTTTGGGAATCCAGACTGGGCCGCCGATCGTGAAGCCATAGTCGTTCTTTCGGTCCTTGTCCAGGAGATGATTGAAGGGATGGCGAGCGTCCAGCGCTTCGTTGGCCCATTCTTCATACACGGAGCCATGAAACTGGTTGGTCCCACTCTTGGTGGTGAAATTGTATAAGCCACCGATCACCTGGCCGAATTCCGCCGAAAAATTGGAGGACTGGACTGCAAATTCGGTGATGGCTTCCACGGATGCCCCGGTTTGTGTGCTGGTCCAGCCGGTATCGTTGTGGCCAGTGGAATCCTGACCTTCCAGGTAGATCTTGAAATTGCTGCCCGGCAGGCCATTCACCTCGGAGGTAGCGGACGTCCCGGCCACGCCCGGCGCGAGATAGGTGAAGCTCAACCAATTGCGGATGCCGCCCGAAACCGATCCGCCGCCGCTGAAGTTGATGGGAAGCTCATTGACCTTCTCGCCGCTGACGTTCATGCTTTGCTCGGCATTGTCGGTCTTCAGCATTTCGGCGGACGCGCTGACGCTGATCGTCTCCGTCGCCTGGCCGATCTGGAGGGCAACGTCAACTTTGACGGTCTGATTCAGAAGCACCTCGACTCCGCTTTCGGAGGCGGTCTTGAAACCCGGCGCCGAAATGGCCACGTTGTATTTGCCGCTGGGCACCGACGGAATGGTGAAACTGCCGGTTTGTGTGGTGACGGCCTCGAAAGTATTGCCGTTGTCCAGGTTTTTGGCTTCCACCTTCGCGCCCGCGACGGCAGCGGATGATGGATCGGTAACGGTGCCGGTGATGATCCCGCGATCGCTCTGGGCGAAAGCGGCCACCGTCAAGAATAAGCCACAGATAGCTAGCGACCGGAAGCGCGTCCACGTGGACACCGCCCCACTAATCGGCACAAAGTCGTTGTACAAACCCCTCATAAACCCCTCTTTTCAACAAGGAAATGGATGACATGGATTCTACCTGCATCGGTGGGGGAATGCAACCGATCTAAAGTTAGGCCGCACTCCGCCGCCTGGGACGGCCGGCGAGTTGGCAGGGAGCGATGACCTGTTAACATGTGCCCAATGCCTAACTTTTCGAGACTCGCCTTTTGGCCCACCCTTCTTATCCTTTCGCTTTCGGCTCGGGCCGCCGAGCCTGCCGTGGATTGGGACAAAGTGAAGGCTGAAACGCTGCTCCACTACCAATCCGTAGTCCGGATCAACAGTACCAATCCACCGGGCAACGAGACTTCGGTGGTCAATTATCTGAAGGGCGTGCTCGATCGCGAGGGAATCAGCAATCAGGTCTTCGCGCTGGAACCAGGCCGCGCGAACCTGGTCGCGCGGCTGAAAGGAAACGGAAGAAAGAGACCCATCTTAATCCTCGGCCACACCGACACGGTCGGCGTGCAGCCCGAAGTGTGGCCCGTCGATCCGTTCGGCGCCGTGCGCAAGGACGGCTATATATGGGGCCGCGGTACGACAGACAACAAGGATTGCGTCGCTGCGGGCTTAATGCTGATGCTGCAACTCAAGCGCCTCGGTGTCCCGCTTGACCGGGATGTGATTTACGTTGCCGAGGCCAGCGAGGAGAGTTCCAGCGGTCCGGTCAACGTCGGCATCGAATACCTGATTAAGGAACATTGGCCGGACATCGAGGCCGAATATGCACTGGCCGAAGGAGGCTTCGTGCACTCCGAGAACGGCCGGGTTCGCTTCGTGGAGATTGCCGCCACGGAGAAAGTGCCTCGCCGCGCCAAACTGGTCGCTACGGGCACCTCGGGCCACGGTTCCAGGCCCAGGCGCGACAATGCCATCGTGCACCTCTCGACGGCCGTCAGCAAGGTTGGTACCTGGGAGCCGCCGATGCGACTCAACGATGTCACCCGTACCTTCTTTGAACGGCTCTCCACGATCAGCCCGCCCGAGGAGGCCGCACGCTATAACGGACTGGTCGATCCGCAAAAGACCGCCGCCATTCAGAACTACTTCGCCGAGCACGACCTGGGCAAGTACTCCATATTGCGCACGTCCATCTCGCCGACGATGCTGAATGGCGGGTTCCGGCAGAATGTTATTCCATCGCAGGCGGAAGCCATGCTCGATATCCGCGCGTTGCCGGACGAAGATATGACGGCGTTCTACGCGGAGATGAATCGCGTCATCGGCGATCCGGCGGTCAAGATTGTACCCGCCGCTCCCGGGCGGCCCGCGGCGCCGCCAAGCCGTCTGGACACGGACATGTTTCGAGCGCTGGAAGCCGCACAACGCCGGCTCTATCCCAACGCGATCACCATTCCCGGCATGGTTACGGGTGCGACGGACCTGGCGCAATTGCGCGCCAAGGGCGTGCAGGCCTACGGCATCGGGCCGCGTTTCGACGAGGCCGAGTTCGCCGAGCACGGGTGGCACAGCGATGTCGAGCGGCTGAGCGAGGACTCGTTGTACGGGCTCGTCGAGTTCGTGTGGTACGCCGTCCTGGATATCGCGGCGAGCAAGTAGATTAACCTCGGTGCAGCCGCTAGCGTTTCGCGGAGGTCAGCGCAAGGTTGATTGTCTTCGGAGCCTGATCGGCCGCGGACTGTACGGGATGACTGCGGAGACTTGCGAGCCAGGGCCAAGTGTAAGGATCGACAGATTGTACGGCGAACACGCGTACCTTCGATCTGCCGTAAGTTTGTATCACAGCCAGACCGTTCTGATCTGTGTCCCTCATGTAGTTTGCGCCTGCCAATGACCCATAGTCATCTGTGTCTTCGTAGACAACGAAGACATGCACGCTTGCGGCCGCAGTTCCGTTAGCCCAGGTGACTCGCACCTGAGTGTTTCGCTCCGCGAGAAGGGGCACTTGGAAATTGATTCCCGCCACTCGCTGCCCGCCGGCCAATTCGAAGACCCGTGCCTGGTTCTTGCGACCTCCGGCAGGGTAGTACTGAAGATCGTACGGCCATTCGCCATCTGGTCCGTGCGGGTTCACGACGACCATATACCGACCCGGGGGAATTTGGCGGAAATGATACGATCCGTCCTTGGCGGTCATCTGAAAGGAGTTCACATTACCAGGTATCTGCCCACCGTCGGCGCTAAGGAGTTTGACCCAGGCGTGGGCAGGCTTCCCGGCATCATCCTTGATTTGCCCTTCAATCCGCCCGTTCCAAAACAGGTCGAAATTCCCCTCCGCCACTCCACCGCTGTTTAAGTGAAAGCCGACGCGCGATCCATCGCCACCCCAGAAGCCTACCGATTGAGTCTCCGGCTTCGATAGCTGCAGAGTGTAGTCGCCGGGCGCCAGGTCATCCAGTTCATAGACTCCCGCCGAATCGGTCGTCAGCTTCCTGCTGTAGGCCGGCCCTGTCACGTCGATTTGCGCACCTGCGATGAAGACCGCCTTCGCCGGCCGTGCAAAGACCGGGGTGAAGAGCTGCGGTGCTCGTACGTAGCCCATTGCGCGTGTACTGCCACTCGGCGGAGGCTTCCGGAGCAGGCGAAGGTCAATGATAGCGTCTTGTACGGGCTTGGTGCGGGTACAACCATCGGCATCTACGATCGGAAGAAATTGGGTCAGCAATCCCCCGAAGACACGGCCGTCGACAAAATAGGTCTCGCCCTCCCAGTAGATGTTGTTCCTCAGCAGCACCAGACGCGTCCAGTGAGGCATTCCCCAGAATCTCTCCTGGACAATGCCGATAGCCCAGTCGCCGGATTTATGATCTCGACCCCACAGGTGAAGACCGCCGGAGGGGCCGACCACAGCTCCGATCGAGCGGGCGGCGAAGAGAACCTTCGCCGTAAACACCGCCTGCTCCGGAAACAGAGGGCGCGGGAAGAGTTGCCTGCCCCTACAGTCTGCCTGGAAGAGACTCGCCCCTAACCCGCAGAGTATCACCGTAAACACCACATCCAGACAGAGAATGCCCACGCACGTCGCCGCGAAAGCCCAGGCTCTTTTCAACCGGGAACACGGTCGAGCCTGCACGAGAGAGGGCCAGGCTAGCTTGGCGGTTCGCAGCCAGAACAGGCCAGGCAACAGAAACAGAACCGACCATCCCGCCAGTCGCGGCAACAACGCGGCGGTCCACCTGGAACAGGCGAATATCACCAGGGCAACCACCGATGCCGATGCGAAGACAATGACGGCGCGCTTCTTCCGGCGCCACGTCCATAGCGGAAGCACAAACGGAGCGTAGAACAGGGCCGCCAGTCCAATGGCAGTAGCGGGAAACGGTGTCTCGAACCACCCACCACGATCACGCCATACCAAGACACCCGAATGAGGATAAGCCAGACAAAACGCCGCAAACGGCATGAAGGCCAGGAAGACGATTCCCGCTAGCCTGCGATTTCGAAGTGCCACCAGGGAGCCGATGAGAAAGCCTGCTCCCAGCAAGGCGTCGCCTGTGATTTCAAACCACGGCAGGTACCACGCTGGAGAGCGGTCCGATAGAGGAACGCCGTCCATTCCGAAGTTCGCGCACGCGACAAAACCCACGAGACAACCCAGTGTCACGGCAAGCCAGCTCAGGAGAGGCCTCCACCTCGGACGCATGCTCGTCGATAGCTTCCACGCGGCAGTGATGTTTCCCACCATTGATAGTGGACGCCAAATCAGACTTGCGAGTTCCTGACCTGGGTGGATTCCGGGGCGGCCCGATTCTCCGGGACCGGAAGCGACGCGACCCCAGCGCCGACGGAATCCACGCCTCGCGCCGCAAGTGGCTGCGGCGGGCAGAATCGGCGTGATTGCGTGTGTTGGTCTAACGAGCAAGAAAAAGCAACACAGGCAAGAATGCCTGTGCTACACAGGCAAGAATGCCTGTGCCACGGCTCTCGGTATACACTGTAGCGAGATCCCGGCCGAGAATTCTTGGCCTTGGCAGGAGTTAGTTATGTTCAAGCGTCTTTCGATCGTCCTTTTTGCCGTTGCCGTGCTGACCACCGCCGCCGCGGCTGCCACGGGTTCCACCCGGATGCTGCGCATGCCCACGGTTAGTGCCACCCACATCGCGTTTGCATACGCGAACAACATCTGGACCGTGGAGCGCGCCGGAGGCATGGCGCGACGCCTCACGAGCTTCCAGGGGCAGACCACCAATCCTCACTTCTCCCCCGATGGCAAATGGATCGCCTTTAGTGCCGAGTACGCGGGAAATACCGACGTTTACGTCGTCCCGTCCGAGGGCGGAGAGCCCAAGCGCCTCACCTGGCACCCCGGCGCCGATACCGTGGAGGGCTGGACCCCCGATGGCAAGTCCATTCTCTTCGCCTCCGCGCGGGCTACGTGGGCTCCCAGCGCGTCGCCCCGCTTCTGGACCGTCCCCGTCGAAGGAGGAGTCGAAGAGCCACTGCAGCTCCCTCGCGGCTATCAAGGTAAGATCTCCCCGGACGGCACCCACCTCGCCTACCGGATGAACAACTCCTGGGACGAAGAGCGTCGCAACTATCGCGGCGGACAGAACCGCCCGATCTGGATCGCCGATCTCAAAACCTTCGACGTGGTGACGCCTCCCTGGACCGACTCCAAAGACATGGACCCTGCCTGGCTCGGCGACACCGTCTACTTCATCTCCGACCGCGACGGTGTGGCCAACCTCTGGTCGTTCGATACCAAATCGAAGAAGCTCGCGCAGCAGACCAGGTTCACGGACTTCGATGTCAAGACTCTCGACACCGGCGGCGGCGCTGTGGTCTTTGAACAAGCCGGCTATGTCCATCTGTTCGATCCCAAGAACGGCAAGGACCAGATCGTGAACATCACCGCCACGGGGGACTTCCCCTGGATGATGCCGCGCTGGGAAGACGTCACCGCGCGGATGAACAGCATCGTCCTATCCCCCACTGGCAAGCGCCTCGCTGTCGAAGCACGGGGCGAAATCTTCACGGTCCCAGCGGAAAAGGGCGATGCCCGCAATCTGAGCCACTCCAGCGGTTCGGCCGAGCATGACCCCGCGTGGTCCCCCGACGGCAAGTACATTTCGTACTTCAGCGATCGCTCCGGCGAGTACAAGCTGGTCATCGAAAACCCGGACGGACTCACGCCGCCGCGCGAGATCGCGCTACCAAATCCCAGCCACTATTACACGCCCTCCTGGTCGCCTGACTCGAAGAAGCTCCTGTATACGGACACCAACCTCAAAGTATGGATTCTCGACGTAGCTTCCGGTCAGGCCAAGATCGTCGGAAGCGATCCCTGGATGGTGCCTGAGCGCACGTTAAATCCGGTCTGGAGTCCCGACTCCAAATGGGTCGCCTACTCCAGCCGCCTGAAATCCCTCTACCACGCGATCTTCATCGGCAATGTGGAAACGGGTGAGTCGAAGCAGGTAACCGACGCGCTCGCCGACGCCGTATGGCCGGCGTGGGACGCCAGCGGCAAGTATCTCTGGTTTCTGGCCTCTACCGACTTCGGCCTGAAGTCACAGTGGCTGGACATGACATCCTACGACCACAACGAGAACTTCGGCCTCTACGTGGCTGTCCTCAAGAAGGGCGAGCCCAGCCCGCTCCTTCCCGAAAGTGACGAGGACAAGGGAGTGGGCAGTTCGCCCACCCCGGCCGGCGGTGGTCGCGCTGGACGCGGAGCTGCGGCACAAGCCGAAGGTGAAGCGCCCGCGCCTGTCGCCCCGCGAGCAACCGTCAATGTCCAGATCGATTTCGACGGATTCGAGCGGCGCATTATCTCGGTGCCAGGCATTCCCGCACACCAGTACTCACACCTGCGTGCGGGTGTCGCCGGAACGGTTTATTACGTCGAAACCCCTGAAGGCGGCGGACGCGGCGCAGCGCCGGGAGGCGAAGGAGCCGCCGGAGCTGTACTCCAGCGTTATCGCATCAGCGATCGGCGCGCCGCCCCGTTCGTCACCGGACTTGCATCGTATGACGTCAGCGCCGATGGCCACAAGTTGGTCTACCGCGCGGGCGGCGGCGCCGGCGGGCGTGGCGGACGCGGTGGCGGCGCAACTGGACCCGCCGGCCCCTCGATATTTCTGGTGGATGCCGACCGTGCAGCGCCCGTCGCCGGCTCGGGGCGCCTCAACGTTTCCCTGCGAATGTACCTGGAGCCCAAGGAAGAGTTCAAACAGATCTTCTACGAAGGGTGGCGCAATCAGCGCGATTACCTGTATGTCCCGAACATGCACGGCGCCGACTGGCCCAAAATGAAGGAGATGTACGGCCAGTTGCTGCCATACGTCAACCATCGCGCCGACCTCAATTACCTGTTGGACATCATGGGCTCGGAAATTGCCGTGGGCCACTCCTTCGTACGTGGCGGCGACATGCCGGCTTTACCGCCATCGCCTGGCGGTCTGCTCGGGGCCGATTTCGCTATCGACGGCGGCTTCTACAAGATTGTCCGTATCTACGACAACGAAAGTTGGAATCCCGATCTCAACGCACCACTCGCCGCGCCCGGCGTCGACGTCAACACCGGCGACTACATTCTCGCGATCAATGGCATGGAACTGAAGGCGCCCGACAGCATCTATCGACTGCTGGACGGGACCGCTACCCATCAGACCGTGCTCACCGTCAACAGCCGCCCCTCGATGGAAGGTGCGCGCCAGGTCACGGTAGTTCCCACCGCCAATGAGCAGGGCCTGCGCACGCGCGCCTGGGTTGAGGCCAATCGCCGCCTGGTCGATAAGCTCTCCGGAGGCCAACTCGCCTACGTATACGTGCCCAGTACAGGTCAGCCTGGCTATGCCAGTTTTAACCGCTATTTCTTCGCGCAACAGGACAAACTGGGAGTCGTGGTGGACGAACGCTACAACAGTGGCGGCTCGGCGGCCGACTACATCATCGACGTGCTCCAGCGCGATTTTGATGGCTACTTCAATAACGTCGCCGGAGACCGCTATCCCTTCACCAGCCCCTCCGCCGGCATCTGGGGCCCCAAGGTCATGATCATCAATGAAATGGCCGGCTCCGGCGGCGACCTGATGCCCTGGATGTTCCACCAGCGGCACGTCGGTATCCTTGTCGGCAAACGCACGTGGGGCGGTTTGGTTCACACCGCCGACACGCCGGTCTTCCTGGATGGTGGCTCCATGATCGCTCCCCGTGGCGGCTTCTTCACTCGGGAAGGCAAGTGGGCCGTGGAGAACGAGGGCACTCCACCCGATATCGACGTCGAAAACTGGCCCAAAGACGTCATTGCCGGCCACGATCCACAGCTCGAACGAGGTGTCGCGGAAGCTATGCGAATGCTGAAGGAAAAGCCGGTCACGCGGATGACGACCGAGCCTCCGCCGCCCACTTGGGGGCAGCGCAAACAAGCCACCCAGAAGAAGTAACGAGGGGGCATTCGAACAACTGGCGCTTTCTTGCTGTGTGTAACTTACAGATTCCGCGTTGCCGATGATGCCATTGATGCCACGATTGCCGGGGTTGCTTGTCCGACCTCGTCCGATGGCTCAGACCGGCCATGCGATGCTACGGCGGAAATCGGAGTGCGCCAGCAGTTCGGGAGCTGGGCTATAGCCGGGAACGGCGATGAGGGCCACTTGAAGTCCTGCGCGCCTGGCGTTCTTCATGGCCGGAATGCAGTCGGTGTCGTTGGTGACGAGGGCAATAAGCTCGACAGACCGGTTTGAGGATATAGTCGCCATATCGAGGCCGATCCGCATGTCGACACCCTTCTGTTCAAATTTCGGCTCAAAATCAGCGTCTGTGAGAGGGGGCGCTCCTGCTGCGAAAGGGATGCGCGACTGCTTGAGGATAAAGCCTCTGAACTTCAACACGCCGATGCGAACCGCAAAAAGATCCTTGCGGGAAAGTTCATGGAGCCATGCATCGGACCCGGTGAAATTTCGCGGTGTGCCGCTGACCGGCTGGATTGCGCTCCCATTATAGGGAGGGCAATCGTAGAACAGAACGCGGTGAATCTCCTCGTCGGCAAGCGCGCACGCATGGGCTACTTTTTCGATATAGTCGGGGACGAAAACCTTGTGGGCTTTCCGGGTATGTACTCGGAGATGCCCACCATCGATGAGCACAGCGATTTTCTTTTTCATGCAAATGATAAAGGCCCAAGGAGTTGCCCCCTTGGGCCTGTATAGTGCCCGCCTACGGGCGTATCGGATAGACAACGGCAACCTCAAACAGGCTGCCTGAAGACATTCTGACATAAACAGCGTTGAAAACGCAAACGGGTCTGGAGTTTTGACGACATCGTGAGGTCGAGGGGGAGGGAGAACGATTATCCCAGATTACCCGATATCGTCCGAAGGACACACCCAAGATCTTGAATCTGACTGGCGGAGAGGGGGGGATTCGTTGGCACTGTATTCGCTGAAAACAAATGTTTTGTTCAGCTTACAGATTGAGCAGAATGTGGAAAAGTGGCACTTTGAGGGGGTCGAAACACGCCTGAAACACGTGGCCAACGCTGGAATTCGTCTTCAAAGAAAAGCGCCTGCCGAATCCCCCGCCACAATAGCACTGCGCCGGGTTGAGAATTCGCTTCAGCAGGCCAGATCCTTGCTTCCGACGCTTCTGAAACCTCGGCCATGGTTTCCCTCGCCATCATCAATCCGATGCCAGCACCGCCGGCTTGGCCGCTGAATGCCCCAGAGCCCCCCAGTGCGATCAGAACAGCCAAATGGATCTGGTGATAGCCCGGCAACCGCCAACCCTCGACGGCTCCAGCGGCCACTACTTCGCTTCAACCCCGAAATTCACAAAGGTGTGCGTTTGCCGTCGAGCAATAGTAGCGCCGCCGCCCAAATCCACTCCGCGATCCGTCAAGAGTTTCTGAAGCGTGGCATCGGTCATCCCGGCGACGGTCTCGGTCAGGAAGACGGCTGTTGATCCTCGGACGCCGTCTCCGCTCCAGCTTTCGAAAAGAATTGGGATACCGTCTACTCGAAAGAATTTGGCGGCGCGAGTCCGGGTGTCTTGCGGCCGTTGTTCCAAAGCGTCATCGACTGCCTGGTAACCAACTGGCGACGTCCATAAATATCTCCATGAACTCCAATAACAACGACCGCCTCACCGAAAAGCTTAACGAAAAACTGAAATTCCGAGAATCCCTCACAAACGAAATCCTGGCCGACATCGAATACGAGGTTGACGACCTGTTGGCCGGGGCACCTGATGGCCTGAACGAAAAAGACCGCAAGGCCATTCGGAACGAGGTCATCGCCCAAACCCGCCGCGTCACCGAAGCCCTGACCACCGAAGAACTCCAAAACGAAGGAGCGCGCCGGGCGTACACTTGTCGGGCGGTGGCGGACGCTCGATATCTGGTCCATGTTCGGATGGCGCAGGGAAAGAAGGGGTGATTCCGGCATCTTGCGCTCTGGGCTGCAAATAGTCATCCGGAACCGACTGGCCAGTTCCCCCACCGCCCGCCGCCGCTTTCCTGGCCATGCCTCCGGTGCTTCGGGGTGAATCCGTTTCGCGCCTACATTCCTTCAGGTAATCCACGAAAATGCCCGTCGTGCGACCATTCAGGAATATGCCTGAGCCTGGATCGCGCCGAGCTTTTCTGCGTCTCGCGGGTGGATCCATCGCGGTTCGCTCGGCGGCGGCGGTCGCCCCTTCACCACAGGAACTCGACAGCATGGCAGGTGTGGCAGCGGCGTTCATGGTCGCCCACTCTGTGCCCGGACTCTCGGTGGCGGTAGCGCGGCAGGGCGAGGTGGTCTACGAACGCGCCTTCGGATTCGCCGACCGGGACGCGCATGAGAAGGTGACACCGGCGCACTTGTTCCGCATCGCCAGTGTTTCGAAGCCCATCACGTCGGTGACGCTGTTCCGTCTCATTGAAGAAAAGCGGCTCACGCTGGAGGAGGTCGTCTTCGGTCCCCGCGGTGTTTTAGGGAAGGACTTGGGCCATCCGCCTTTCAAGAAGTGGGTAGAGGAGATCCGCATCAAACACCTGCTGACGCACACCGGTGGCGGATGGCGGAACGATGGCACCGACCCCATGTTTCGCAACCCCGGCATGAATCACCAGGAGCTTATCAATTGGGCCATCACCAACGTCGCGCTGACACATATGCCGGGAGAATCCTTCGCCTACTCCAACTTCGGGTTCTGCATCCTGGGACGGGTGATTGAGAAGCTGACTGGGGTGACGTACGAGCAACACGTGCGCGAGGCCATCTTGAAGCGCTGCGGCTTGACGGACATGCGCATCGCCGGCAACACGATGGCCCAGAGAGCGTCGGGCGAGGTGATTTATTACGGCGCCAACAGGCAGAACCCGTACGACATGAACGTTAGCCGCATGGATTCACACGGCGGCTGGCTGGCAACGGCACGGGATCTTGCGATGTTCGCGAGCCACGTAGACGGCCATTCGGCAAGCGGCAACATCCTGGAGCCCGAGTCGATCCGGGAGATGACCAAGGCAAGTACGGCGAACGCTGGTTATGCCAAGGGCTGGGCGGTGAACCGGGTCCCCAACTGGTGGCATGGAGGGAGTTTGCCCGGCACAACCAGCATCATGGTGAGGACCGCAAGCGGGTTTTGCTGGGCGGCCCTGGCCAACACGCGGGAGGCATCGGTTGACACCGGGGGTGCGATGGACCGGATGATGTGGGATCTGGTGCACCAAGTGAAGGGTTGGCAGGCCTGAGGAAGGAATCTGGGTATGCCTCGGGCCGGTTGGTAGATCTTTGGAGACCGGCATCTGAGGTCAGGGGGATGGCCCGGAAAATGGCCCTTTTGAAAACTGGCGGGGTATCGTGGACGCTTTTAGAACTTTGGTGGTTTCGGGCGTTTTGGCCACTACCCCTTCGAACACGCCTATCACACTGGCCTAACATGAGTTATGCCTCCTCGATCAGCCCAAAATTGGCGGTGGAACTGAGGCGTGGACACTTCACGAACTGGCGGTTGCCACAAGGACTCCGCGAAATCCCGGCTCGACACCGGTAGGCTGACCGCGGCCAACAACAGGACTCGGACAGTCCCTTGCGGGGAACCGCCGAGCAACCGGGTGGGGATCCGCGTTCAGTGTTTGACTAGAGGGTAAGGACCAGGGGATGGGGAACGGCTTTGTTTCATTTCATGAACCATGCTGCGCATTCTTTCGTCTACATTTTCATGCGCGTCGGTTTTGCCCTAATAGCTCTCGGTGCGCTTTCGCCCTTGTTCCCGGCCGCCGACCTCGCCCTAACCGGTGGCACGGTCTATCCTTCGCCCGACTCGCCCCTGATCGCGAATGCCACGATCGTCATCCACGACTCCCGCATCGCCGCCATCGGCCCGCGAGCCTCCGTCAGAATCCCGGCTGGCGCCAAAGTCCTCGACTGCTCAGGCAAGTTCATCACGGCCGGCTTCTGGAACAGCCACGTTCATATCTTCACTCCGGGTCTCCTCCAAGCACGCAATGCCGCCGCTCCCGAGCTGAACGAACAAATGGACGCGATGCTCAACCGCTGGGGCTTCACCAGCGTATTCGATATAGGATCAGTGCTCGAAAACACTCTTGCGCTTCGCCGCCGGATAGAGAGGGGCGAGATTCGTGGCCCCCGCATACTGACCGTTGGAGAGCCACTTTGGACCGAAACGCCCGTCTATGTCCGTGGATTCATCGAGTCGAATCACATCGCCATGCCGGTCGTGAACGCGCCAGAGGACGCGGTCCAACGTGTGCGCGCACAAATCCAACGGGGCGCCGACGGCATCAAGCTCTTCACCGGTTCCGTGCAAGGTGGAGGGAAGGTCGCCAACATGCCCCTGGACATGGTCCGTTCCGCGGCGCAAGAGGCGCATCGTCATCACCTGCCGGTTATCGCGCACCCGCAGAATTCCGCCGGTCTTGAGGCTGCCATCGCCGGCGGCGTGGACATTCTTGCGCACACGGTGCCGGACTCGCCGTCATGGACTCCTGCCTTCACCGCCCGGCTCAAACAGGCGCACGTGGCGCTGATCCCAACTCTCACCCTGTTCGACTTCGAAGCTCGCAAAGGTGGCGCCTCCGACAAGGATCGCGAGCAGTGGATTGAGAAGATGGTGAGTGAGTTGCGCACGTTTTCGGAGGCGGGAGGCGAGGCCCTGTTCGGTACCGATGTTGGCTACACCGACCATTTCGATACCACACTGGAGTTTACTCTGATGTCGCGGGCCGGAATGAGTTTCCCGCAGATTCTAACTTCCCTGACCACTGCGCCCGCCCGCCGGTTCGGGTTTTCCGGCCACATCGGGCGTGTTGCGAAGGGCATGGATGCGGACTTGACGGTGCTCGAAGGTGACCCGGCGAAGGATATCACCGCCCTTTCTAGAGTTCGGCTCACAGTTCGCGGCGGAAGGATCCTCTACACCGCGAATTAAAGTTGGGATCACGCCGCAACATGGGGAGGTCGAATTCCGCTTCGACCAGATCAGGCGGACCCCGAACACGCTGGCGGCGCACCGACTGATCTGGTTTGCCGGGAACGAACAGATTCACGGCGGGCGGAACGCGGTCGTCGAGAACCTGTTTAGAGCCTACTTTATCGACCCTGAGGACGTCGGCGATCTTGGCGTGCTGAAAAGGATCGGCGGCCAGAGCGGACTCGACGGCGGCCGGCTTGAGGAGTTGTTCGCGGCCGGGATCGGCACCGAGGAGTTGACGGCTGAAGAGAACGGGGCTCGTGCGCACGGTGTGACCGGTGTGCCGACGTTCTTCGTGGATGGCGAGATGATTACGTCCGGTGCGCAGAAACCGGAAATGCTGGCCGCGGTCCTCGGCCGGCGGCGTTCGCCATCGATCGAGTCCCCCGGGACGAAACTTGCCGATTTGTCATCGTTCTCAACGGGGCGGGAATGCGGAACTGCCGGGCGATTTCCGCCATGCTGGATTCTCTCAAGTCAGAAATCGATAATGCCGGGTCCCAGGGCTCATACGCCGGGCTGGACCAGGTCAGTCTCCACCGATCAACCCGAGCGGTCCACAGTCTCTAAGACTACGGGTTGACGGCGCTTCTTGGAACACCGTGATCTGCAATTCCAAAAGGCCGACCGTCGGTCTATTGCTCACGCTCCATTCAGCCGATAGCTTGATCAGCACATGAAGCTCAACATTCTTGTTTTGGCGACTGTCTGCGCAGGCACGCTCCTGGCGCAGCGGTTCCTCACTAACGACGATATTGTGCGAATGGCCGAATCCGGCGTCGCCCAAGACATCATCATTCAGAAGATTTCGGAATCGGACGTCCAGTTCACCTTGGCGCCGGAGCATTTGATCGGCCTCAAGAAGTCGGGTGTCCCAGATGATGTGGTTCGCGCAATGATGGCGCGTAATCGTGAGGTTGCCAAGCTGCGATCGACGTCGCCCCTACCGCAGTCCAGCCCGCGGCTGCGGGTGTGGCATCCTCCGCAACATTTGAGGCAGAGCTGCTAAAACCGGCGCCTGCTGCTCCGGCGATCAAACCACCGCCCCCGATTACCCCACCAGCCGTCGAGCCAGACCTAAGCCAGGTTCACGTTCTTCCAACGACGTCTGCCCCGAAGCCGCAGGCCGGCGCTGGTGATCCAGCAGTCAAATCGCCGTATCCCAGTACCTCACCAGTCGTGGGGTCCGGCCTCGGTCAAATTCGTGTACTGCCAGCCGCGCCCGGCGCGAAGCCGCAGTTTGGCGCCCCAGCTCGAACTGATGAACCCAAAGCCGGGGGATGGGCGCTCCGGCCAGGGCACCCAGAATTGACGGCATCGTTCGGAATCAATGCGGCCCGATACAGGGTTAATCCGGTAGGCCTAACTGGCACTGCCGGTATCGCCATCGGTATCAAATCCTACTTGGCTGGCTTCGGAAGCTACAGCTACAACAGTGTAGGGTCCGAGGCATACGATTACGGAGGCTATTCCACGTCCGTCAGTGGTCGTCTGCACGAATTGGTCGGCGGACTTCGGTGCTCACTTCCAGCCCGGTTCTCGCCATACGCCGAATTCTTCGGTGGTGCTGTGCGCCCGACTGCCTCGGTCTCGGTGATGGGCGTTAGCGCGAGCGCAGGCATTAACGAGCCCGCTTTTGGGGCTGGGGGTGGCTTCAATGTTGCGTTCAGCCCCCATTTCGGGATGGTTTTCAACGTACGCGTCCTTAGGCCACGGGAGCTACAGTGGTACGGGCACGCAACTGTGGGGTTCTATTCGCGCCTGTGAGGCTGCTACTTGAACTTGGTGGCTCCAGACGCGAAAAGCAGTTCTGGGCCTGAGCGGACCTCGACGCGGATAAATTGGTTGCCTCTTGCGGTTCTTGAACGCTTCGGAGCCAGGAACGGTGAGGTAACGGAGGTTACAAGTTAGTCAAGCTTCAGTAGGTTCCGGCTGACATATCTACTGGTGAATCTAGGGATCGGAAGATCAACGCTGGCCGCGGACCCGCTCTTATGTGTAAATATATATGGAGGGCAAGGCCAGAAATCTTCCCGAACCACGCCAGTCCCCAAAAGTGGTCGATTGGTCTTGGGATCGATATCCCAGGAGGCATAGATAACAAAGTCTAGGAACCCTATCCTATCCAGCGGACTCGCAGAATCTATTTCCCAAACGGCAGTGGCACTCCCGTTGGTCAGAATTATCTCGCGCGCCTCTGTTCCATCTATCTGGTGAGGTGTGGGGTAAGCGGTCGAAGAGGCTTCTATCAGGTGGGCGTGGATCGTTGACCGAGGCGTATGAGAGTAGCTCGTATAAAGTCTAACGCCCTCAGGAATGATATCGAAGTGTGCCGCGATGCGAGTGCCGTAATCGGCCGAGCCCGTTGACCGTACCTGGCCATTCACCATTTGAATGACCTGTCCAAATGCTGAGCTTTCACTAAGATACGCTTGGCCGATTTGTCTGCTAAAATCCGGTCCAACCAGGCCCCGAGTCTTGAAAGCGTGTGGGAAGCCTTCTTCGAAATGCAGGATACAAATCCTGGTCGGTGTTAGGCCTAATTTGTGGCTTCTGGTAAACTCTTTGAAGCCAACAGTCCCGTCCACATTCCTCGTCTCGAACCGGAGGCCTTGGCTCATAAACGCAATTGTCTGCACTGGTGTGTGGAAGCCGGCGACGCTAATATTAGCCATTACGCGAGCCTGCTCCTGTCCACTACCCAGTGCAGCGGCACAGCACCTGAGATTGCTAATCTGAAACGTTCGAGTCTCGCCGGGTTCAATGTTGTCCAACTCAATTTGGTCAAAACTGGCCATGTTGGCAATCACCTTTGACCGATAAAACCGTTTAGAACTGGGCCTTCCAACTTCAAATAGAACCATATCAGCAGTCACGGCACTTCCGGCGTCGAGCATAAGCCGCGATGTGATGTTTGTTCCGATCAGCACTCGAACACTGAACCACTGAGCGAATAGTGGAGGCGAATCTGGATTGCAAGTACATTTCAAGAATATTTCATCTACCAGTTCTGTCATCCCCTCGGAGCGGAGGTGAACCGGGACTGTGGTCACTTCAAACTGGAGCGGCGATGATCCCATCAGAACGTTGGCTTCCGTTATTGGCGCAAGCACTCTTCGCAGATGGCTCCGAAGGTGTGTTGAGTAATCGTCAACATCGGAGAATGTCCATAGCAGAGGAGCGTTGTTGCCCTGGGCTTCCAGTTCCGCTTTGAACGCTACTACGTTTGTATGTTGCTCCTTTTCTTGCAACGACGATAACACACCGGGATTTTTCTTGAAATACAGCAGGACCTGCGGGCTGCGATGAAGTTGCCATAAACCGATAGCACGACGAACTTCGTATTCGGTTCCTGATCCAGCGCCCTTGACTGGAGTACCGAACCTCTTACCAAAGATGCCGACGAGGATATCACCTTCTTCAATTTGCAGACATTCGTCAATGAGTCCCTGCGGTCCCTCAGCGTGCATCCCTGGGTGAGCATCAGTCTCCCAGCGCCAGAGCTCAACAATAAACGAGCGCCCCCAATCTCGTAGTTCGTGATTGATTTGATCGATAACTAGTGCTGTCGCATCACGTTCAGTTTGAACGTCGCCGGGTGAGGCTAATATCAACCTGATAATCTGCTTTGTTTCCATATTGCGCCCGACTTAAAAGGAACGAGATCAGCCAAAGACGGTTGAATTCCTTCCCGTCTTCCTAGCCTAGATGTGATGATAAGGGGAGCAGAGATGTAAACACAAGTACAGAAGATGGTGGGTGCGAAGGATCTGATCGGACCGAATACTACAGTCCTAGGTAGCCCGCCAAAGCATCGGAGACCGGAACCGCACCTGAGAGCACCCGGTTGCTGATGGTTGATGGACATGCCTTGGAAATCAGCCCAACCCGGGAAGAGAGCGAAGCTGGGAAAGGTCGTCTGATTTCGCCAGCCTGGCCTGGCCCCCATTTGATGGCTAGATTGGCCCCAACCTGGTCGCCGTAGCCGCTCGGGCCGGCCGCAGTAGCCTGTTAGACCGTGATTGATCTGGACCCCCAAGCCATGTGGCTCCGTCCATTCGACAATCGCGTCAGTCTTCTGGAAGCAATTGCTGCGTGAAGCCGAGCGCCTTCAACTAGCGGTAGGCTTCCATCACCTCAGGCGGGACTATTTGGGCGGCGGACCAGCCACGCCGGCCATAGATCCATAGGCGCTGCAAGTCGCCGAGCATGATGGGGATCACCTTCTCGGGGGGAAGGTCTGCGGTGAAGTATTCGTCCAGGGTCATACGCTCCGAGGCGAGAGTGGCGGGAACCTCGGGCCACTCGACTGCCATGGTTGCCCACACGCGACGCTGCATAAAGGGCTTGGTGGCGAGGACGACGCTGCGGGGGTGACCGCCATTGCGACACAGCAGTTCGCGGGTGAAGCGGACGTTCTCAGCCGTGTTGACGGCCCGCGGCTCAAGCATGATCCGGTCGCGGGGGACTCCGAGGGCGACGGCCTCGTCCGCATACATTTCGGCTTCGGTTTTGTGCCAGTTGGTGGCCAGAAGGTCACCCTGATGGGCCATGCCACCGGTGCAGACGAGACTGCGTCCGAAACCCTCGTGATAGAGACGGGCGGCAAAGCGGGCGACGCGGAGGTCGTTGGTCCCAAAGACAACGATTATGTCGGCAGGAATGGGGTCGTGCTTGAGCTGGAGATACTCCCAGACTAAGCGGGCGGGACACAGGGCGGTCTCGTGCATCTGTTTCATTGTCCCAGGATGGAGCTACGCTCGCCCGTGAGGCCACGCAGCCCCGCTGATCGGTACGTGCGGCAGCGGGGCGGTGCTTGCGCCGGCACAGTGACGGCTGCGTACAGAGAGACTTGGGCTGCGGCGGGCACACGTCCCGGTCGCGCCAATCCTCAACGCCACCTGTCCCAATGTGGGCCCATCGGAATGACGATTTTGGGAATATGACTGTCCAAGCCGTTTCTGCGGTTCCTGCAAGGGTACATTGTTCAAATGGACCAGTTTCCGCCCACCAGGCGAACCCAGCTCAAACGCCTCCCCAAGCGCGGTGTTTATGACAAGGCAGCCGTACACGCCATTCTCGACGAAGGGTTGATCTGCCACGGCGTCTTCACGATCGATGGTCAGACCTACGTCATTCCGACCGGATACGTCCGCGTTGACGACAGCCTCTACATCCACGGTTCACCAGCCAGCCGCATGTTGGGCGCGCTCAGCCAGGCGATCGACGTCTGCGTTGCCGTCACGTTGCTCGATGGCCTCGTGCTGGCCCGATCAGCCTTCCATCACTCCATGAACTACCGGTCCGTGGTGGTGCTCGGCAAGGCGCGTCTTGTCAGCGACCCCGTCGAGAAGAGAAACGCCCTCCATGCCTTCGTTGATCACGTAGCCCAGGGCCGCTGGGATGAGGCCCGGCAGCCGACCCAAAACGAACTGGACGGAACGAGCGTGCTAGCGCTACCGCTGGATGAAGTTTCAGCGAAGGTCCGCACAGGCCCTCCGATCGATGATGAAGAAGATTACGGACTGCCGATCTGGGCGGGTGTGGTGCCGCTTCGCACGGAACCAGGGGAGCCGATTGCGGATCCTCGCCTCGCGCCGGGGCTTCAGCCTTTCGATACGGCGCGCCTCATCCGGGGTTGAAAATCCCCGGGGTCCGGGCGCTCAGACCAACCCGTGAGTCTCAAACCACGCCGTCCGCTTCAAGCCGCCTGGCGATCTCTATCAAGTATTCGCGTACCTGGGCCTCGGAGTGGTCGAGGGCTAAGGGAAGGAGTTTCGATAGCTCAATGTTGCTCGCCAGTGCCATCCTGACGGCCTTAAGGTATTCCGCAGGTGAAGCCCCCAGAGCGTTGCGAGCGACAACCAACCCTAACGTGCGATTTACGCCGTCGAGGAGGTTCTTGTCGAACTGGACTCCGTACAGCAACGCTCGGATCAGCCCCATGTCATCGGGTACGTCCACAGGTTCCCCGCCTTTCAATCTTTTCGAGATGGCCTCAGCTCCCTATTGAAACATATGGGGGACAGTCCAGCGGTCCGATACAATGAACAATCAATAACCGCCACAACCCCCTCCCCCTTCACCACAAACGCCACTTTTCCTCCCGTGTGCTCAAAACAGTTATTGTGAAGTATCGCTTGCGGGTGCGGCTCCCCGAAATAGAACCTGCAAACTCGGGGATCGTGGCGACCGCCAGAGCCGATTGAGCAGCCGGGCGATCACCACATCCTGTTCGGCTTCCGGCAGCGCTCCCAACGACGTCCCCGGTTCGCAGCGCTCCAGAAGCATAGCGCCGACGTCGTCGTCGGCTTCCAAGAGCCGTACCGTTGGGTGTCCGTCCCAGAAGCGCAATCCTTGAATTTCATGCGCACCCTCCATGTGCGGCATGGCAAGTTTCAGGATTGCAGTTGCCCCGTCTGCGCACTCCACCGGCGCGACCCAGGCGCAGCTCACCTCGGCCCAGTCGATCGGCGGCCCAAGCGATATCGACCAGCGCCGCTCCAGATCTCGGAGGGTAGATGGCAGCCGCCGGAGCCACGCTGCGCGCTCCGCCGTCTTGCTGCAATTTGCGGCGAGTTGGGACGGGATAGGGATCGGAAGCACGGGTTCTTGCCCAACCATCATTGTCCACGGTTTCGCGACGCGGCTCACTGTGTTGGGCGCTTCGTTCCCCACCCACGTCCCGTTTGTGGCGCCGGGGCTGGCACGGGAGACCTCTGACTGAGTATCAACCGCTGGATCAGCAGCCACGATCCGCAAGCGAGCCCATAGCTGTTGCCGCGAGCTACAATGCTCATTCCATGCGCTCTTCGAGATCGGTCGCGACTACTACCGGCTTCAAGGCCAGCCCCTCACGCCGGCGAAGGACCTCAGTGCGATACCGGCGAGAGAGTTCCTCGCTTATCACGCCGAGGTGAATTTCAGATAGGACAGAGGATCACAATGGACGACGAAAGAGGGGTCCTGATCGAAGGTCTCACGACCGAAGAAGATGCTGGCGAGGCTGACATCACGCCACCTGCTGGTCGCAGAACCTGGATTTTCCAGGCCAACCCGAAGCTCTTCAACATTGATGACGCCATCGCGCATCTTTCCGAGATGACGTGGTCGGTTTCCGCTCATAAGGAGCTGATCTCAACAGGCGACAGCGTGTTCCTATGGAAGAGCGGTCCTGAGGCAGGGGTTATCGGCGAGGCTACCGCTCTGGCAGCTCCGTCGGTGAGCGAAGAGTTAGGAAACGAGAACCAGTTTGCGCTCGACCAGGAAAAGTTCAGAGGTCTGCAGCTCCGCGTGCGACTGCGAATTGACGAGGTGTTCATGCCGTCATTGTCACGCGACACCATGAAAGCCGACGTGAGGCTGGCTGAGCTGTCCATCCTGAAATTCGCGCAGGGCACGAATTTCGTGGTCACGCCAGATCAGACCGCGGTAATTCGCGAGTTGCTGGAGATGCATCGTAGCGGCGAGGACGAGATCCCGGGCGGGGCCGGGGCGATCGCGCCGGGTAGCGGCACCCGGGTTTGGGCCTACGCCCCAGGCCCCAAGGCCCAGTTCTGGGAAGAGTTCTACCGAGAAGAGATCATGGCCATCGGCTGGGACGATCTTGGTGATCTCCGGCAATATCCAGACCACGATACGGTGGCAAAGAAACTCATCGACGTCTACCAGTTAAAGGGCTACCCGATTAACGACGCCCGTGCTTGTTTCAACTTTCTCCATGTCATGAGGCCCGGCGATAGGGTAATCGTGAAGAGGGGCCGTGATGAGGTTGTCGGATACGGCGTCATCACCGGCGAGTACGAGTACCGACCCGAAAGGCCGACCTATCGCAATGTGCGGCGGGTTCGCTGGGAGCGCCGAGGCAACTGGAAATGCAAGCCCGTGTTCGCCGTAAAGACTCTCACAGACTTTACCTCTTACCCGGACACAGTTCAGTACCTGACCGAGTTAATTGGGGTGTCGGAGGCGCCATCGGCAAGTTCCCCCGCGCCTACCCTCCCTCCATATTCAACTGAGGATGCCCTCAAAGGAGCGGCCTTTGACAAATCTGAGTTTGAGACCATTCTGGACCTCTGGCGAGCTAAGAAGAACGTTATCATCCAAGGCCCGCCAGGCGTGGGCAAGACCTTCATGGCGCGCAGGCTGGCCTATGCATTGATTGGCCATGAACTTCCCTCTCGCGTTGCCATGATCCAATTCCATCAGAGTTACTCCTACGAGGACTTCATTCAAGGCTACAGGCCCACTGAGAACGGCTTCGGTCGAAAGGATGGTGTTTTTGTCCGATTTTGCAAGCGGGCTTCCCTCGATCAAGACTTGCCCTACGTGTTCATTATTGATGAGATCAACCGGAGCAACCTGAGCAAGGTCTTCGGCGAGTTGCTCATGCTGATCGAATCGGACAAGCGGGGCAGCAAATACTCGGTGGCCCTGACGTACTCCGCGTCGGAGGAAGAGCAGTTCTATGTGCCGTCCAACGTGTATCTTCTCGGCATGATGAATACCGCCGACAGATCACTCGCACTGGTCGATTACGCGCTTCGTCGTCGCTTTGCGTTCCTGGAACTGAAGCCCTTGTTCGGATCCAACGCGTTCATCGATTATCTGGTCGGCGCCGGTTCCGTTGCGTCCTTTGCCGGGGCAGTTTCGACGCGGTTGCAGGCGCTGAACCAGGCGATCGCAGAAGATCAAAACTTTGGTGCTGGTTTCATGATCGGGCACAGCTACTTCTGCGGGACTGGGGTGGCCCTCACTGAAAAGGTGTATATGGACGCCATTCGCCATGAAATCCTTCCACTCCTCACGGAGTACTGGTTCGATGATCCGGAGCGCGTGGCGCACTGGAAGGACAGATTGGCCGCGAACTTCGAGCCAGCGTGATGGGAATCCCGGTTGCCAACATCTACTATTTGCTTTGCTACGCCTGGGATGAATTTGCACCTCGCCAGATGGCTAATGTCGCCGCGGAAGAGTTCCCTGACACGCTGCATTTGTTTTCCCACCTCTTGCTCATCGGGCTCCTAGCGTTACACCGCCGCGGACTGGAAACCGGCTACATCCCGATTGAGGAGCCGACCAGCACAGTACGTGGCCGTATTCTGATCGGGCCGACAATCCGGCTCCTTACCGCGCAGCCTACAAAAGTTCACTGTGCGTTCGATGAAATGAGCGCCGATGTCTTGAGCAATCAGATCCTGAAGGCGACCTTGATGATGCTCGTGGCGGAGCAGGGGCTCGACCGTCAGCTCCGCGCAGAGCTACGCCATGCTCTGGTCCTATTGCCCGGCGTGCGCGACATCGAACTGAATGCCAGGGCGTTCCATCAAGTACGCCTGCACCAAAACAACCGTTTGTACTTGTTCCTGATCAGCATCTGTCGGTTTTTCTACGAATCCCTGGAAGCGCAGGACCGGCTTGGGCAGTACCGGTTTCGAGATGTGGATCGCGATGAGAAACGTATGCGGCGGGTGTTTGAGAAATTCGTCCGCAATTTTTTCTCCCGTCGTCAACGGGTGTTCGGCGTAAGAAAGGAACGGCTCAACTGGCTCGCCTCGGCAATAGGGGACTCCGATTTGAAGTGGCTGCCGCAGATGGAGACGGACGTGACACTGCGCTCGGCGGATCGGACCATCATCATCGAATGCAAGTACACCGAGTCGCTGTTCCAGAACCGGTTCTTTTCCGAAAGACTTCGCTCGGCCCACCTATATCAGCTTTGTGCGTATTTGCGAAATCTGGAAGGCGGTGCGGAACCGGATCGGCAGGCTGATGGAATTCTGCTGTACCCAACCGCTGGCGCCGAGCTTGACCAGTCCTACTGGCTCCACGGGCACCGAGTCCGTATCAAAACCGTCGATCTAAACCAACCAACCCTGGACTCTCATCGAGAAAGCGCTGCTGTCGATTCTCCAACCCATTCCCGCGGGATGAGGGTTGCGTTTGCCGGCATTGTTGGCGAATCATGCCCGTATGAAATCATGTAGAAAGGAGAATTATGGGCGACGCCAAGCGAGTGCCGATCAACGACCTCAAGACCGAAGCAGGGGCCGACGACCTCGTAGACTCGCCGGATATGGAACCCTATGTCCGTCTGGCGATGGCCGCCATGCAGGGTTCCGACGCAACGGCCAGGCTGCAAGAGATCGCCAAATTGCCCCTGGAGAGGCGTTATGTCTGGCGCGTCGCATCGGCGCTGAAGTGGGCATTCGCGGATTTCGACGATCTGGGTGTTGTCGCGGACCGTGATACGCTGGCGCGGGAGGATATGGCGAAGGTCCTGGATCTTCTGCGGCTTCGGCCAATTCAGTTTTGCATGTTCCTAAAGGACCTCGTCGGCGCTGACGAAATGAAGCGGCTGATGATTCAGGGGATCGCCACGGCCGGGCTGATGCCGGAGACTGACGGCGGGGGGCCGGTGAACTGGGATCGCATGTTGGCGAACCTCGTCGTCATTGGTCCCGCAGGAACCTCCTGTATGAACCGTCGTTGTGCGTACTCCAAGGCGCGAAACCTCGCTCCTGGTAGAGCTGGTATGCAAAATCAATGTTCGCACGGCAATCCAATAGATCCCGCAAATTCACGCCGGCCCGCTTCAAATGCACCGTGTTGATCTGGAAGTAGCCCCAGTCCAGCGTGCCGTCGGAGTTGTAGTGGTAGATCTCGCAGGAGCCCCTCGAGTTTTTGGCCCGCCGGATGGCCAGGGCTACGCGACAGGCCGGGCCGAATTTGTTGCAGGCGTATTGCTGGTAAGCCGTTAAACGATGACCGAATTGATCGGCTTGGGCCTCGGCCGCATCCTCACTGCGGGGTCTGGCTGCGATTACGAGCTGCCATTGAAGGCGAACTCGCACGGGTGACTGAAGGCTGAAGGTGTAGCGTTCGTGGATGGTGAAGACGGTGAGCGTCGTCGTCAAGGCGGCGAGGAGTAGGAAACCACGAAAGGCTGTGGACGCCGAGGTTCGGAATGAACTGCGCCGCCTGCCAGTGCGTCTTGGTGAGCTTCGGAGTGCCGATTTGTTTAGGGTGCTCACGTGAGGGGCCGCCAGATGCTGAGGATCGATGGAAAAGCCTCCCGTGCAGAGACGGCCGGGTGAGGCATCTCTTCGTCCGGTCTTCGTCCAGGGTACAACAGCCGGATGGGCACACTCGCGTGCCGGGCCTTTTGGAAACAGCACCTCACGCGGCATCCCAGAGCCGGTCCAGGGGAAGGAGTGGTCTACTGGGACACTGAACGCGGCAAACGTCACTTTGCTGAGTCGGTGGCTTGATTGATCAGTTCGTCTGGCCCATGTGGATAAAAGCACGACTGCATCTAGCGTGAGGAATATGGTTTCTTGGTGCCTAGGAGCCTCAAGGTTGAATCGTTGGAGCCGCACCTATAGTTGAGCCTGCCAGGAGTTATTCGATTGATTTTGGATTACTTTTTGGACTGGTTCGTATTTTGAATCGGTCAACCATCGAGGAATTGACTGACACCGGGACGCTTCGAATTTGACGGATTCGGAATCGGTGGTATCATTAGAACATACAAAGCTGTTTGGACTCGGATGGTGACTTGGCCGACAAGGTATTACAAAACTATTACAAAGCTTGTCGGTCAGTTCGTCCCATCCCGAACTAAATAGTTTTTGCTAGGAAACGGGTAGGTTTGCTGAGCGGCAGGAAACGACAGCATCTATGACTGATCCAGTGTAGGGCTATCGCATGGTTCGGGGAAACGACGGCAGCGTGCGGTGGCGATGTGGCGTAAACTGTGGGCAACTGGATAATACGCCGGGGTACTGCAAATCGTAAGCCTAATGCCAGTCGGTAGCTGAGATTCTACCGTTAAGTAGACGAGAATCAGGACGTGCTCAGAACGATCCTGGTAAGTGGTGGCTCCATACGTCAAGACACCCTTTGCAGAGACTTGTGGTCGAAGTGTGTGGGCACGAGTCCTGCATAAGTGATTCACCCTCGTCAATGCATCATCCAAACCATCAGAATCCGGTCAAGCTGGTTTTGCTTGACCGTTGCGCTAGCAACAAATGTGGGTCCATAGATTGCCTTCATGAGTCCAAAATTGAATTGGTTGGAACTCGCTTCGCCGTTTCGATCCAAAAAGCGGATCGAACCGAATCCAGTGGCATCGAATCCACCTACGGTCTTTGATCTCAAGCGGCATGGACCACACGCTTTCGAGTATCGAGCCGCCGTTCAAGGTCCAGCTTGGCCTCTCGTCGCCCTTTGCACCATCTTATAACTCGCGCCATGGACGTGATTTTGACTTCCGCTTCGGCGTAACAGTCCAACCGCGATCCTAGCCGGGAAGACCACCGCACGCATTGCCAAAACCACGTATACATCTGGTTTCCGTCTTTCCTTTCGGGTATTTCTTCCGGCGCTGTAGTTCACGGAATAGAGGACAATACGCAGACTCAGCAAGGCCAGGTTGGGTAGCAGGCTGGATCCTCAAGGCCAAAGGATAGCGACCAGGGCCGGAGATAGGAGATGACGAGCGATGACATCTGACCGCGGCGACCGGAGAAAATTCGCCTGATCGGACCTGGCATAGCCCGGCGTTGTCAGCGGACGTGGATGAGCGCCGCAGCAGATGCCGAAGCTCAGGACGCGGATCTCGGCGTATGTCTACACGATCGATTCCCGAGATTGGCGGCACCAGGGCTCACCCTCCGCGGGCCGGGAATAACGAACTCGCAGGCTTATGGGCCCCGTCTTCTGACAAAATGAGGCCTCAGCACAAGATATTACTCGCCGGAATGCTGACTGTTGCCCTCGCGTTCGGCATCGCTATCCCGCTGGGTTTCTGGAGGGGATGAGGTCTTCGGCGCAATGCAGGCGGTCATACTGGTTGGGATTGCCGCTGGGGTGATGCGTCTTTTGGTGGGGCCATTGTGGTCGGCGAAAAGGGTGAGATCGGTCCTGCCAGGCGCCCTGATCCCGACGCGGACCCCAACAAGGACTGGTCCAGCGACGGCTCCGGCTGCCGCACCAGATACGAAACTAGTTTTGAGGACTTTCGCAGGCTGGTTCGCCGGTCAAGGGCTCGAAACGGTGCTCCGCGCGGAGGATGGTCACCCTGTAGGGCTTCGCAATCTACACAATCGAATCCAGATTGACCCACCGAAACAACGGAGCATCTACGGATTGGCGATGGACCTCTGGCGATGGTCCGCTTAAGCACCGCCCTCCCATCCCACGCAGCGCCATACAGAAACGGTGAAACGCCGCTGGATCCAACGTGCCGGACTCTCACAGGCGTTTCTAAAATTTCGGCGAACAGCCTCACCCTCTCTCGGACGATCAGACGCCTTCGAGACGCCGGTCAGTGGCGATCATGAGGGCCGCGATCGACGCCAGGGTCAGTACGGACGACAGAAGGCCGCATGTCTGAGAATTGAACGACTTCGCCGGCAATCAAGGGTGGCCAGTAGTGGAGACCTACGAGGACGTGATCATCGCCAAGTCCAGCTGGCCAGGATTAAACCGCCTCATGAAGGACGCCAGGGCAAGGAAATTGACTGCCTGTTGGTCTGGAAATTGGATCGGGTTGGGAGGTCCCTGGTAGACTGCCTGAACAACATCAAAACGCTGGAGGACTACTGGGGAATGGCGCGCGGGGTTCGCCCATAGGTTCTGACCGCACTCCGGAGGGGCAGGTGAACCTCGTCTTGCTCGTGGCTTCTTCGCCCTGGCCACGCATCCCCCGTTCGAACTGCCGAGCGTTACATGGGCTGCAAATAGAAATTCCATCATGCGGTCAACGACAACCTCGGTGTAGAGGACTCCTGACCGACCTGGTCCCAGAACCAGACCCGCGGATCACCACTTATTTCCGACGGCGCCCCAACTCAGAACGGCTCATCGTAGAAGGTCCAATCAGCGGGACGAGGGATCCTGTCCGAGCAGGAGTCACAGAATCTTGTCTTGAATTCCCGGTCGATGTTATCAAGCTCCCGACCACCCAAAGCATACCTATGCTGATCACAGAAGATGATCTTGGGATTCGCCCTCTCCAGTGCGAGTCGATCCAGCATAGGATCGCCGCCCGGATGCTTCATGACCACCTTATGCTGGCAATCGATCAGCACGCGCGTCGGATCGTCGTCCTTTATGGCTAGCTCGATATAGCTCGCCCAAGGTTCCGTCGTCGGATCGATGCCGGCGGAAGTGAGGATATTGTTATGGATCTGCCGGCGAGTCGTTTCGATGTCCCCGTCGAATTTTGCTCCGTTCTTCCGGGCCACCGCGCGATCCATAAGTTCCTCGGCGTTCTTTCGATACGGACTATCTTCCGGCCATTGCTCGATAACCGACCGTACCCACTTGAACATCTCTCCGCCGGTGTCCCGCTCAAGCGTTCTCGCATGCATCACGGCATTGAACAGCTCATCCATGGATTCATTCTCGGTCGCGATGGCCGCAGAGAACTTCAGAAGGCTGAAGGCGGACTGGACATACTGAAGTCCCGCGTCCTGGAAGCCGCAACGATCCAGAAGATGGGCAAGCGTACCAATCGCAATTGCAATTTCCGCGATCGGCCGGGATGTCACCCAACGGAAGCGGGATTTTGCCGTGGCTTGCGCGAGCCTGAGCGACTGATTGTATCTCCGGTGGGCAACGAGTAAGCTCTGCTGGAGTTGAAACGAAAGTACTGCCAGCCAGACGGGATCATCGCCCCTCATCATGTGGGCGCGCCAGCTCATCAGCAGCCCGAACGTCTTATGAACCGCCACTCCAAGCTCGGCCGCCTTGCGGGTTATCTGCGCAAAGAGGTGAAGGTGTTTTGGGTCGCGCTTCGCTATCCGGCACAGTTCCAGCGCTGTCGCGAGTTTCTTGTCCGCGACTCGCGCCTGGGGTACGTCGGATTTCGTCATTTGGACCCATTCCAGTTCGCCCGCCTGAAAGATCGCGTTGAAATGAACCTCAACATAACCTGCCGCGCTCGCGCGGACTGCCACTTTGGTAATCGCATCTATGGCCCCGGCAATATCACCGCCCTTCCGCTGGAGGAACGCGGCCTGCAGTTCGAGGTGGAAGCCCTTTTCGTGGAGATCTTCAGCCACCTCGCTGATTCGCTCAATGGGCTGCGATGCCATAGCATCGACGAACTCGATGGGCTTGGTCCCCAGCAGTATGCGGCTTACAACAACCACTTGCGCCTTCATCAAATCCCGCAAAAAACTTTCGAATTGGTCCGGAAGGATGTTTGCCGTCGGAATCCGAACCGTCAGGCTTTTCGTCCGCCCCGGCGCTAAGGCCTCCAGAACTTTCTGATCAAGCTGGATAGCGCTCCAGAACAGCTTCTTGGCCTCTACGTCGGCGTGAAAAAGGAATGTTGGTTGTCGGAGTTGGCGGGCGAGATAGTCTGCAGAGTCCAGCTCCAATTCCTGTGATATGAACGTGCCGTCCGCAGAATACGCCGTTTGCCGCGAGCCTTTGAGCTGGCCGTTAAAGAGGAAACCGGTGCTCTCACCGTTGCGGAACACCTCTACAACGTGGTCCCACCCGTAATCGCGCTTGCTCCCGTTTACCGACCACTCGGCAAATACGGCTTGGAAGATCGCGTCCGCTTGGCTGTCGGTGATGTGTTGTTCTGGCCGTTTCACAGCAACCAATCTGCTCAATTATGCCAGATTGCGCGATCACGGCATCACTGGTAGGTTGCATGCGGTCCCCACCAGAATCAACAACCAGTTCTCTCTAGTGTCACCTTCTTCGATATTCGTTCGCCAGACACGCTGAGACAAAGCGTTTTCAAAGTTGGCCAGAACGGCATTCAGGGAGATCACCTCCAGCGAGTCCCCATCGCTCCAAGGAAGAGGAAACGGCGCCGGCGGCCAGTCCGTCCCAAAGCCTCAGACTTTGGGAACAGCGATGGAGAGCCGCGTAAGGCGCGATTTGGCAATGGGCGAGTGGGTGGTTTCGGGAGGGGTACTTTCGGAACACTTCACGTCAGCCACGCGATGGGTCGAACGGCGCCATCTTGCAACCTTTGGTCCGGACTGTTCCTCATACCGGCTGAATCGTCCGCCGACGAACCGGGAGTACCGCGATTATCAGCCGCTCTCGGGAAGAACAACGGGACACGCTGCCCGTTCGTTTCGGCCCTGTGGCGGCGACTCGGCGTCGAAGTTCGCGCTAGAAGGGATGGCCGAATCGTTGCGCCTGGAGGTTCGGACGTTCGGCATCCGAGTTGTGATCATCGAACGCGGCGACACCAAAACCGAGATCACCCATAATCGCAAGGATGCGGAGGCCGCCACGAGCCAGCAGGTGTACCACTCGTTCTCCGCCGCGCGGAAGCGTACGGCGAGCGACGAACAGAACGGGACGGGACCGGAGGGAGTTTCGAGGTTGTTGGGGCGGATTGTGAATACTCCGAACCCCCGGCTGCGACACACGATTGGCCCACCTGCTCAGCGCGCGGCCGTCTGGATGAAGCGGCTATTGCCGAACGCGGTCCTCGAGTATGGGATGCGGAAGTACTACAGGCTGGGCGGATAAACGACCCCACTGTGGCCGGCATGGCAATCGAAAAGCCCATTCTCCCAGAACGGGACTTCGTGGGCGCTTCGACATTCAACTCCGCAAAATGTGCGTTTTACATCAAGTTGTCAGTCGCCGGGTGCGGCGGTAACGCGTACGCCCAAGTCCGGCTTTACTTCAGCGTAAGCTGGCGTTTAGAACAAAGGCCCTGAGATGACGGCTGGAGTTGGAAAGGAACGCCGCCTGTTTATCAAGTGTTTGTTGAGCCTCAATGAGCGACGCGCACCTCCGAGTCTTGCTGCGCGGATCCTTCGTATCCCACTGCGGGCACGCGAACCACCCGACGAGATATAAGCCATGGCCGAAACCCGTTTCTCGAAGATACCGTCCCGCGAGCTGGGCATGCATCGCGGTTTTCAAGTCGGGGTTCCAGACGCCTTTTACCTCGATGATTACCGTTACCTTAACCCAAATATCAGGTTCCGAAGTTGGAACTGCGACAGTGACATGAATATCGGTCCGCTCTCCCGGCGCCCCGCCCATGGGACGACGAATCTCCACCTCACGGTTGATGACCACAGCCCTATCTTTCAGGTCCCGATCGAGATGTCGTTTGACATAATCCGAGAGAAACGCCTCATCTTTGGGTCTAAAAATCGGCCGCTTCTTACCACTGTCTGGGTCCACAAAAGGCTCGACATCGCTCCATAGTTCAGCGGCTGCCGGAGTTTCGCCTTGAAAGGATTCTTGAAGCCGTCCCAAAGACTCCACCAGTACATCAAGAAGATCGGACCCGTTCCGAATAAACCGTGCTGCCGCGCTCGAAATACTTCGAAGGAGATCGGCCGGCGCAAACGGAATCCATGTGTTGCGGCGCGCGAGTTCCTCGGCAGTCTTCAAATGCCAAGGCACCTCGGCCAACAGCGGGCGGGATTGTGCAATTTGGCGCAGCGCAATGCAAGCCTCTGGCGTGGCGCGATAGGCGAGGCCCCGAAGAATCATGCTCACGGCTAGTGGGATCTCCCCCTTCTGATCCTCCTCGTTTTGGTTTTCGTCCTGATCGTGCTTCCCGACGACGAAATGGAGACGAGAAGGATAGAGCCAAAGAAAGAATTCGGCCACGTCTTCGGCATCCAGTTTCAGCAGGAACTCGAAACTTCGGAACGGGTCGATCGACTGAAGGCCGGCGAGCGCCGACCTGGCAAAATCGTCGTCCGCCTGAAAGACGGGCCAGACTATGTTCCAGCCTGCGTCCGAAGTGTGCGCGATCAGCTCAATGGCCGTGCCGAGCGTCTGTTCCTGCATCCGTTCGAAATGGGTCTGCGCTCGCTGGAGTAAACCTTGGGCCCATTTGCGCGTGGCGGCGTCCTCTCGATCCAACAGTTTGGCCAACAGGTGCCGGTAGGCCGTCGGTTTGAGGCGCCCGCGCTGCAACCGGCTTCGGAGAAGGTCGGCGATCGCAGAATTCCAGAAGCTGTCGAGGTGGTGCAGCACCAGCAGTCCCGCACGATCATTTTCGCCGTCGATGATTTCATCAAGGGTTTTCAAGAAATTAGCCGGGGACTGTTGGTAGGCTGTCTCCACAATCCGAGACTCTGGATTAGGCAGCCCGGACGAGGACCATTCCAGGACCACAATCGGAACCCACCGCTCCCAAGTCTCCTGATCGAGCTGCCTAAACTGAGACGGAGCTTCTTTTTCGATCAACGTGAGAGCGCTGTGGGCTGCAAGGGCGTAGTAGGGGAACTGTCCGTCTCGCCACCAGTGTCGATCGTGTCGATCGGATCCGAACGTCGTGCGAGTCAGATAAGTCTCGGCCGATGCCAGCACTTGACTACGTGTTAGCTTATCGAGTTTGCCCCAGCCAGGAAGCGGTTCCGCATCGGAACGCTCGCCGGAAATCTGGCCGAGGGTCAACTCCCAAACCGAGAAAAACGTGTTCGGTTCTGGGGCCTTCAGTGCAGTTTGGAAGGCCGCTTTGTCAGGGGGCCCCGACGGTTCGCTCTTTTCGGTTTCATATTGCCGGTGGATCAGAAAGAAGGTGTTCTTTTCCCGCTCCGCTTCCGGACTCCCTAGCGTCCTAACCGCAATGAAAGGAGAAAGTTCTCTGGAAAGGACGGCATTTCGCACGGCCGTGCGCAGTATCGCGTCAAACGTGTCTACCGCCTCAGGGTCTAGACAGCGCACAATGACGAACGCAAGGCACTTCTGAATGTTCTCGTTCGTTGAGTCCAGTTCACCTAAAAGCCACGGAACATCGATCGGCCGAAGAGATACGGCATCCATTAGGATCAAGGCCCCATGAAGATGGACCGAAATGAAGGGGTACAAGGCCCTAGCGAGACGCTGGCGGCGCGCTTCGGATGCCAAAAGCTGAGTGGCGAATTCGGGTATATCTAAGGAGTAGTTCCAGTACGACACCAGAGCCCTGGCCAAAGCCGCAATGACTTCCGGGGTTCCAATCTCCTGGAGCGCTCGCCCCAAAATATTGGACGCGATCTCTCTGAGGGGCTCAGATTCACGTGAAGGCCCAACGGTCTCAGCCCACCGGAGCGCAGCAGGAAGATCTTCGCTCTGGACGGCCGCACCAGGGTCGGACTTCAAGAAGTGCCAATAGCTTCCTAATAAGGTCCGCCGTTTCCGAGGCGTCAAAACCGAGAACAGTTCCGCTCCCGTCAGGTGATCGGGCCAAACAGCCTGAAGACCGTAGCCCTTCAGCTCGTCGTCTGGGTCATCCCCGGACAAGCCAAGAACAAGCGGCCTAAGGGCTGCTCGGGCCTGAGAATCGCCGCTCCGCGCGACCGCTCCGGCCGCCGCTCTACGCACAAGAGGCGGCTGGCTAGGGTCCAGGGCGATGTTAACGAGATCAGAATGGGGTGCCTGTAAGTTGCAGGCGTCCGCTATGCACACGGCTGCATGTCTCGCGAATAGATTGTGGGCCGTGTCGCGAAGGTACGGGCTCAGGACCGCATGAAGTTCTGGAGAATTCAAGCGTGCGTATAGTGGCCGTAGTTCCCGGTCATCGAGGAGCTGAGCGGTATCAAAAGAAAGCAAGAGCTTCTCGGCAAGTTCTGCGCGCTCAGCGTCCGACGTAGACGTGAGATCGCTTCGCAGCAACGTTTCCGGGTCGGTCTTGATCAATTCCCGGAAGACGTCTGGCTGTAGGCTGGCGAGCCAAGCTCCGGTCTCGCGCAACTGCGGAATCACCTTCCCCGAACCGTCGGGATGGAAAAGGAAGCTCAACGCCTTTTTGGAGGGCAATTTCGATTCATGGATATGGCGAGCTGCCAGAAATTCGGCATACGATTGATGGCTCCATCCCAAGCGCTCTGGGCCGCGCGAGTTGAATAGCCCAGTATCGAGCGTTTCTAGGAGTGCCTCTCGGGTGACCGTCGTAAGCGTGGCATCCGCCCCTTCACGACCGCCGACAAGCTCGTCCGTCGCCACATCTTCAGGCGGCTTACCGCGGTACAAACCGTTCCAGATTGCGTACCTGTTGCAGAACATGGTGACCGCCGCGATACGGCCGGCCACGGTGAGGCGCTGCGACGGCGTCAAGTCCCCAAGCGCCCCAGCGTCGCGGCGACTCTCGCTCGCTTCCTCGGCCAAGCAGCGGCACCCTTCCAAATAGAGAGCCGCCCTGCCCCTCGGAAGGGATTGGCTCTTGGCGTAAATATCCATGAGAAATCGAAGCGTGACCGGCCTATTCGCCAAGGGCGCAATCCCGGCCGAGCGAATCGCCCCGAGAAATTTGGCGGGATCGATTCCGGCAGTACTCGCAGCCAAGATCACGTCCTTCTTGCGAAGGGGCACGAGTTCAAAAACCCCCACCCTGCCCGGGCCCCATTTCTCCCGCAACGTTGCCTCAAGACCAGCCGGCCAATCGGCCGTCCGACAGGCGATCCGCAGCCGTAGTCGTCCGGCATCCAGCTCGCGGATTTCCGCCCGCAGCACCCGGGAAATGTTGTCGATGCGGAGCTGACACTCATCCAAACTGTCCAAGAAGAGGTGCAACAAGCCTTCACCGCATTTCCAGCGTTCTATGGTTGGCGAATTAAACACCTTAGCGGCCAGATGGTGGTCAGTCGAAAACTCACGAAGGTCGGCCCGAACGAGACAATCCCGAGTGCCCGCCACGCGACGCTGCATCGCCTCCCACTCCTGTTCCAGAGTCGTCGACTTGCCGCTTCCAGGCTCCCCTAGGTGCACCAAACAATGATAATGATATTGCTCCATGGCCTCAAAAGAAGCCACGTGCTTGGCGTAATGACGGCCCCACTCTGAATCTGGATCAACCAAGAATCCTTCGTCCTCCAGAGAATAGTGACCGTCGCGCGAGCACCAATAACGCTTCCAGTCGTAAAGAGGCTTTGCCATGCGTAAATCGCTCGCCATCGGCTAGAGGACCGATCCGCGCGAACACGGTCATGGCCGAGGAAGGTAAGTCTCATTGTACCTGTGAATGGTGATATGTCGCCGACTACGACGTCCGAAGGCCTGGACGCGCATCGTTGTCCCGCTCGCCAGCAGCTATAGCGAGCGATGCTGTCACGTGGTCTGGGACCGCAATTGCGAACCGTGGGAGTGCGCCGGCCGGATCACCCGCCACTCGGAAAGAGGTCCATTCAGGAGCGAGCCTGCTGGATTGACAATGCATAACGGCCTGCATCCGGGAATCCGCCCTCCACTTGAACGAGACGCCGAACCTGACTTCTCGCCACTCGCGGTCCAGAAATGGCCGTTCTGGGAAATGTCGAAAACCTCAGACCGACAGCACCCGCCGCCACTCCGCCCCGAACGGTACCATCTCATCCGCACGCAACCATGTGAGCCCCTGGGCGGCCTCCGTCTGGGGGTATGCCCAATATGTTACCCGGTTGGACGCCGCCAGTTCGGCAACGATCCCGTGCTGCTCCAGTGCCTCGGCCAACTGGGTGCCGTAAAGGGCGTTACGCTCTGCCCATTGCAGCAAGGTGATCGCAGGCCGGGAGGCGATCCCGCTTCTGGTTGCACCTTGCTGTCCGCCAGCACGAAATTGTGGGCCAGATCCACCGGGTAACGGGCCCAAGCGACGAAGTGATCCACGTGGGCCGTTGCACCGGTCAGTCCTTCTGCTCAGGAATGGAGAATTGGTGGATGGTGCAGACGTGCTTGCGCGGGGCGCCAACCATCCGCCCACCAGCAACGGGATCGGCGGGGCCGCGAACGCAATCCCGGGCTCAGTCTCGATCCAGATTCCGGCGAGGTGCGATAGAGCAAAAGGGGTAGATGTTCACCGCGTACCATCGTAAGGATTGAGGTGCGAGGCCAAGTGCGAGCCGTCGAGCTCGGGAACCCAATGGTTTGGGCAAAACTTACGGGTCCGGGCGTGACGTGGAAAACCGCAGAGTGAGCCTTCCCATGATGGCGATCGGTTCCCCCTCAGAAACGTAGGGCTTGAAGGTCCAGTGTTCCACCGCTTCGAGGGCAGACTTCCGAAGCAGTGGGTGTCCCGCAGCTACCCTTGCGCAACCTACCTTACCCGCTTTGTCGACAACCACCTCGACAGTGACGGTCCCCTCAACACGCGCCGATGAAGGCATTCGCGGAGTCGATTTGTGGATAGCAAGGCGCTCCAGTTCGGTGGAATCGAACCAGACAGTCCGCCCGTCCCGGTCCTTCAGAACCCCTGCTGTGGCGTCACAAGGCCATTTCGCCGCCTCGGTCGCACCCAAATATCCGGCCAGAAACACAAACACCGCGATCCCATAAGGGAGTACCATCGAGCATCCTTCGGCGCTCACCAGGAATGATCCATTTCTGCTCACTTAGACCGATCCACGCAAAAGTGCGTTTTCCCGTGCGGTAGAGACACCACCGGCGATATCATCCACGCCGGAGGCGTGCGCAGTGGGTCTCCATCATCCGCGCCAAAGGCGCGTCACAGAGCTGCCTGGCAGGCGAAGCGGTGTGCCAGCCAGGCCTGAACGGGCGCAACCTACACCAGCCGACCGTGGTGGCTGGATCACTTTTGGCGAGCAAAGTAGGGTCATTTCTCGCGAGTGCCGAAGAGCATCCATCATAACAGCTTGCGCACCGCGCATATATATCAAAAAGTCAGCCGGAGTACCGATCGACACCCCCATGGAAGTGGAGTATCCGCGCACTTCGTCATAGGATTCACGGATCTGACGGTCCACCTCGTTACAGCCAGGGACAGGTGCGCCCCCGCAGTGCTGGAAGACCATCCCCGCCATGAAGCGCGATCCATGTACAAGCTCGTGCGCGAAAGTGATGTCCAAGTCGGGGCGATCCCAGAAAACGAAGATTTCCACATCGGGAGAACAAGCGTATAACGTATCGGGTTCTAAGTGCGTCGTGGGCGGCACCAGTGTCTGCCCCAGGGCATCCGAGTCCACGTAGTTTGGCGAAAACGGCACCAATTGCGCGTGGGTGGTGTCAAATAATAGGGTGCACAGCGGCCGAGAGTCGGAGATCGTCAGCCGCATGCTTCGGCCGTTATTGACGATGTCCACGAGGCGCCGGAAGTTCGGCGATGGAATCGGCGCTGGCGAAATAAGAACCTGAACACAAAACCAAACGCCTTCGCGACCGGCCGCTCCCGTCCCGATGCGGCGCGCGCCGTCAATCGGCACCCCCGCCCTTAAGGCGGTGAGGCCACGCGCGAGTTGGGTTTTATCGAACGAACAAACGTCCAGCTTGGCGTATAGCTGCTGCGTCCCTGGGAGTGCGACCAAGACCGCTCCAACCGCACAAAGTCCACGTAAAGAATTCATCATCCCCCCCAAGCGATTCTCATTGGATTAGAAGCCGCGCAGGCTTTCTGTGTTCCAAACTGAACCGTTGCCTGACAACGGAATGGCGTCGCGATAACCAGTGATGTTACGGTGATCAGGTGCAATCAAATGTTCAACTTACTATTGGAATTGTCTATTGCTCATTGTTTGTCTAGGTTCACTTGCTGACATTGACCAAGCATTGCTTATCGTGGTAGGTTGGTAGACAAGGGAGGAACATGTTCATGGATTCAACAGTCGCCGCCCAGATCGATGAATGGCGAGAGCAACGAAATTGGAGTCGCAACGAGCTCGCAAAGCGCGCAGGCATAGATCCCGGATACCTTAGCCGGATCCTTCGTGGGAAACGGCCGAGCGAGGTGGTCCTCCGCAAGATTGCCAAGCCCTTGCAGTTGACTGAAGAGCAGTCGGGGCTGTTGCTTGCTGCTGCCGGATATGCTGTGCCGACCGTGGCCGAAATTTTGCCAAACGACCAGCGGGCCACTATCGAAGCCGCAATTCGCCGAATTCCTGGCTTGACCGTCGAATTTCGTAGTCGTCTCGCTGTTCAACTCGTTTCTGTCGCCACCGCAACCGAAGCGCTTTGGCACAAAGCCCACGATCTCGGCGACCCCATTCCGCATGTCCCCGAGCACGGCCCAGAGCATAGCCTCGCTATGCTCTCGCGCCTGGTCGAGTTCTTTCCCGAAGGCTTGGCCCGGCTCGCGAGGCGTAGAGAGATCAGCCTTGCGCTCCTGCTCCAATCGTTGTGGCTGCACGACGTCGGAATTGCGGCCCACGCAGGGGCGGATTCCGCGACCCATCGCGGTGAGCAACGCAAAAAGGACCTCTATTCGGATTACCGAACATACCCGAAGAGATCCGAGAATTACGTTCGCGAGCTTCATTTGGAACTCGGCCTATCGAAAGAAGACGCGCGTGTATTGGAGAATCTGTGCAAGCACCATCGCGAGTCGGAGAACCTCAGCGCAGTTGCGATAGAGGAAGGCAACGGCGTTATACCAGCTCGCGAGCAGAAGGTCCTGATAGCATTGTTGCGCATTGCCGATCTGCTGGACGTCCGCCCCGAACGCGTTGCCACCAAGCAGAAACTGGACGAAGTCATGGCCAACTGGCAGGTTATGCTGGAGGTTCGCGGGGAATGGTTGCGTAATCTATTCATCGCGCGCTTGCGCCGGGAGCGATCCACGCTGGTCGCCGAGATCCGATATGATCGCGGCTGGGGCCAAGACAGCATAAACACCCTGCTGGAGGCGGTCGTTCGGGAACTGCAAGGCCAGATCAACCTAGTGAAAGACATCCTCGTCGACGAGCCCGACTGCATACTCCTCAACGTGCGCACGGATGTCAGCCCCGACCCGTTGCCCACCGAACTGAAAAGCGCTATGGAGAAAGTTCGACGCAGCCTGGGGCGCTATCCGAGCGCGCGCCACTTTATGGACCGTGTCTTGGATAGCCTCGATCGTCTGCTCAAGTTTGGCAAGTACGATGATGTCCGAGATTATGTCGAGCGCGAACTCAGGGCCAGCATCGGCCTGCGGCCCTATCACGTTCAGGTGCAGAACCTGTGCGACGACCTCGTGCAGATCCTCAAAGGCGACTATTCCGAGGAGAAGCAGCTGCGCGTTATCGAGCAGGTCTCCCTCGTCTACCGGAATCACAAGGAGAAGGCGTTTGCCGAGATCGCCGCAGCAGCAAAAAGAGAATTTTGCGACCCTAATGCCAGCTTTCTGTTGTTCGGTTATAGCGAATGCGTCCTTAAGGGGTTGGGCGCGATCGAACAGTCCGTCCGAAGATCAGTCGATGTTACGATCTTGGAGTTCCGTGCCAAGTCGCTCTATGACTCTGATTTTAGGCTCCAGTACTGCGACGGTGCTAATTTCGCACTGGAGGTCCGACGCCTGGGATACGAAAGGATTTGGTTGGCACCTGACGCTTCGGTTACTGCCATCTTCACATTGCCCCAACGTCTCGCCAGCCACGCAAGCCCGGGTTCGCTGCCGAGACGCCCCACCCACCTGATCGTCGGTGTCAACGCCATCACTCCGGACGATCCGAGGCGGTTATCGGAAGAGGCTGAGGACACCGCCACGGTGCGCGAACCCGCTTATGGCGCTTACAGCACGACGGGCTACCGGACCATCATTGAGATGGCCAAGAAGTACAAGGCGCACGTTTATGTGCTGGCTGAGTCCGCCAAGATTCGGCACGGGGTCGAAGAGACCGCAAAGGAGCGCGTCCACTGCTGGTTGGCGCAGGATGAACGTTGGGCCGAGCTAATGCGCGACGGAATCCGCATCTTTAGCCCTCTCGATGACCAGATCGATTCACACGACATCTCCTGGTTCATTACGGACCTCGGTCGGGACAATCCCGCAGACCTTAGAAGAAAGCACCCCGCAAGTTTCAGCGCTCTGCCGACAGCGTTGCATGCGGCTGATGGACTCACCCGGGCGGGTTAGGTCATTTGGAAGGATCTGGCAATCTATCGGCCAACCCAACTCAACCCCAGTCACTTCGCGGGCACGGTAGCCGGAGCCCCCTTCTCCTTCACGAAAAACACCAGGAACTTGGCCGGCTTCGTGCTGCTGGCCTTCCTCGGACCCGTCAACGACTACTTGGGAACCGCCCTGTGGTTTACCAGCCGCTTGTGCCACACTTGCCGATATGATCCACCGCATCGCACCCATCCTGCTTGCGTGGCTCTGTGCCTTCAGCCAGTCCGCTTGGTATGACCAGCCGTACCGCCCCCAATACCACTTCTCACCCCGCCAGAATTGGACGAACGACCCCAACGGACTTGTTTATTTCGATAGCGAGTACCATCTTTTCTACCAGTACAACCCGTTTGGCGATGTCTGGGGCCACATGAGTTGGGGGCACGCGGTTAGCCGTGACCTGGTGCACTGGCAGGAACTCCCGGTCGCGTTGCCGGAGGAGAACGGTGTCATGATCTTCACCGGCAGCACGGTCGTGGACACCCATAACACCAGCGGCTTCTGCACGGGCAGCAAGCCGTGCATGGTGGCGGTCTACACTGGCCACACCCCACAAACTCCGGTGCACGCCGCTCTTCAAACGCAGAATCTGGCGTATAGCAACGACCACGGACGGACCTGGACCAAGTACTCGGGCAATCCCGTACTGGACCTCCACCTGTCGGACTTCCGCGATCCCCATGTCTTTTGGTCGGACCAGGGTCGGCGGTGGGTGATGGCCGTTGCATTGCCCAATGACCACAAGGTGCTGTTCTACGGTTCGCCCGACCTCAGAGCCTGGGAGCGGCTGAGCGAGTTTGGACCAGCCGGGGCCATGGGTGGCCAATGGGAATGTCCGACGTTGACGGAGGTTCCGGTGATGGGCGGCCGGCGCGACACTCGGTGGGTGCTCAAGGTGGGGTTGAACCCCGGCGGCCTGCAAGGTGGATCGGGCGAGCAGTATTTCGTCGGGAGCTTCGACGGCACGCGGTTCACGAACGACAATCCGCCCTCGACGACACTCTGGACCGACTATGGGAAAGACTGCTACTGTGCCCTGACGTTCAACGGGATGCCGCGCACACAAGTGCCCGTCATGATGGGCTGGATGAACAACTGGCAGTACGCGGCGAAGGTTCCGACACAGCCCTGGCGTGGACAGATGACCATCCCTAGGAGGCTGCAACTACGGAAGGGGCCGGAGGGCCTGCGACTCGTACAGGAGCCCATTGAGACGGTCCAGGCGCTGCGCGGCGTGCACTTCACGTGGAGCGGGGTAAACATTCCCGATCTTAACCGAGCACTGATGGAGAAAATCCGAGGCCAGAGCTTTGAACTGTCGAGCACCGTGTTAGGCACCACCGGGGAAGTCGGGTGGAGACTGCTGGCTGGCGATGGGAAGTTCACGACGGTGGGATACGCTAACGGGGAGGTGTTCGTGGATCGCACGCAGTCTGGCGAAACAGGCTTCAGCAAGGACTTTCCGGCTCGCACCTCGGCTCCGCTCGTGGTCGGCAATGCGCCCCTGAAACTCACGATCCTCGTGGACCGATCCACTGTGGAGGTTTTCGCGATGGACGGCCTGGTAGCCATGACCAACCTCGTCTACCAACCGGCCCCAGCGAAGGGCATGGAGTTCTATGCGGTCGGAAAACCAGGGCGGATCACGGTCGAGGGATGGGAATTGAAGTCGGCGTTGAAGTGAATTGGCGTACCCTCAATGCAGGTCACGGACAGGTGCCCACGAACGGCTTGAATGCTCCGACGAATCTATTGAGGCGTGTTGCCAACAACTTCTGCTGCCGTGTCCAGTCCGCTATGTTCTTCGGGTCCGCATTACACGAGACACCCACGCTCCAAGTCCCGTCTTTGCATTCCCACCATGGCGGCTCTTTAAGCTGCGCTACGATGGCTCGGCGTTTCCTGACGAGTTTTGGATAGTAATCTGGGTGGCCCCGGACAAACACGCCGATGCGTCCGAGCGAAGAGGCGGCGTACACGGTAATCCAAAGATCGCGGCTTTGAAGATTGAATCGGAGGTTCCCGAGTGAGTTAGCTTTTGGAAGGTTGACGTCTGGATCGTCGAGCCGCAGACCCGCGATGAACGTCTTCCAGTATTCGAGGCGCCTCACCGCAGACTCAATTCGTTCCCCCTCGATCCGTCTAGCTGATTTGGTAAAACAAGCGTTTTCTCTCTTTCGGTCCAGCGACAATTGTAAACCTCGGTGCCGGGACGCTGTGGGAACTGCACCCAGTGTGGGGCGTCGAGTTCTGAGCAGTCAAAGGCTGAGGCGGTCGGCTTCCCCACGTCTTCTCTACCTTCAGGCCGTGAAGACACCCCGGTCGGCAATGCTAACCGCAGGTCGGAACCCGATTTGGCGTGACGGTGGACACCAGCCAGTCCAGATAAGCCGTTGCTTTCGGGTCGCCTTCCATGGGTGCCCACGACGCGAAATCTTTATCGTTTCGCCGCCGAGTAGGGGCCTGGCTTTACTTCGAAGCAGACAGCGTGGTTACTGAGAACCGCAATAGTATGCCAGACGCCAGGCTGGATATCGATTCCGAGTGGATCGCGGCCAAGAACGTGAATGCTGGCGATTTGCCCAGCATCATCGAAGATGAAGAATGCCAATTCACCCTCAAGCACCAAGAACGACTCGGACTTGGGCGGATCACGGTGACGGTGGGGTGTGATGTAGGTGCCACGGATCATCACGCTCAGGAACCGATGCGGGTTATCGTCCATGCTGGAATGGAAGTTGTGATTGGTGCGCAGCCGAGGAGACTGGCGCGCCCGCTCAATCAGGGAGAGAACGAGGGCTGAGTCGAGTACTTGCAGGTGTGAATCCGGCATGTCACCAGGATGCCTGGATAGGCTTATCTGTGCAACCGCGCCAACCCTGGGCCGTCTAGGAGCACACTAGGCCTAACTGGCCCTCAAACTGCTAAACTCCATTCGTGGCAAACCGGACCGAACCGAAAACTGCGGGCCAATGGGTACGTTATATCGTCGTGGCCGTGATCGCGCTCTTCCTGGTGTGGTGGATGCTGCGTCTATACGTTCTATGAACTATGGCGCTGCCCTTGATCCCAACATTCCGAAAATCGTCCGTACATCTCCCAGAAGCGCAGGCGGGAGTTCGGTACCGCCGTCATGAATCCGTAACTATCATCCAGACTGGGCAGCCAACCCGCTACGGTTACGGCGTGATTCCCTGATCCCGGCCCAGCCAAGAGAGTCGCGGAGCATCCGTTAGGGCCTACGTTGATGCGCTGGGAGAACATGCCCGACCTTTCCAAATCCGTCCCGGCCGCCCACCCTCCGGCGCCAGCAGCCTGTTGTCGGCTCCTCGATCGCGAGCTTCCGGACGGCTATGATCTGGACGTTGATCGAGACTGGCCCGAGGCCGCGGCTCTCAAGGTGGAATTCGTTGGTCTGCGGAACTACAATCAAATCAGTTATTTAGGTACTCTTGTTGGGCATTATCGGTAGCCAGTGTGGACATTACCTCGTAGTTGGTGGGGACATCAAGTCCTCCCTCAAACAGGCCCAGTGGTCAGAGAGGGGTAACGATGCTCTAGCGAGAATGAACTCGCTTTCGGCTGGCTTGATCTTAAGCGTCGCAGAATTTGGCGGCGAAGAGTGCTGCGACGATCATCTACTCGCGTGTTTCACCTCCTTTCTCGACGATGCTCCCACGACGTACGATCCGCTCGCAGTTCTATCCCTGTTCTTGACCTGGGGGATCGCTCCTCCCAGCTTAAGCGCCTGCTGTTTTCGAGGTTCCGCCGGTCTGACGTTCGCCGTCCAATCCTTGGTGGTTGGAATGGACCGGCGAACCGGCCCATCTGTTCAGGGTGTACGACGGCCCCCGCCAGTCTGGCCTCGAAGTGAGCTGGAACGCGGCGGCGGTCGACTACGTATGAGATCGCATGAAGGCGCCACTCGTTTTTCTTCTTGGGTATACGCTTCTGGTGGCCGACGCGGCCGCGGTCGACGACCTTCCTGATCGGGACCAGATCACCGCGCTTTCGAAGACCTTCCTGCGCGACTCGGCGGAACTGCCGATGGACGTGCGCGTCAAGACGGTGGTCAACGACGCCAAAGGCAAGGCGAAGCGCGACGCCCAATCGAACGTGCAATTCGTGTTCAGGGGATGGGTGTGGCTCTCATACTGGA
>PMTT01000397.1 GCA_003167275.1 Bryobacterales bacterium
GGCGGCGGCATGTGGGGCCGCACAGGGCCCGCCATCAGCGCGGATGGGACCATGTACACGGGAACCGGCGACGGGAAGTGGGATCCGGAAAACGGAATCTATGGCAACGGCCTCATCGGGCTGAAGCTCGATCCCAAGACCAAGATGTTGAAAATGGCGGACTACTATGGACCTTCCAATGCCGAATGGCTGGTAAAACGCGACCTGGACATGCAGGTCACCCCCGCCATCTTCACCTATAAAAGTAAGGAACTGATGGTGGATGCCGGTAAGGAGTGCCGCGTCTACCTGATGGACGTCGCGTCCATTGGCGGCGACGACCATCGCACGCCCTTGTACCGCAGCCCGCTGCTCTGCAATGAAGACGTGAACTTCGCGTCGGCGGGCATCTGGGGCTCCATGGCCAGTTGGGAAGACTCCAAAGGGACGCGTTGGGTGCTCACCCCCATCTGGGGAGCCAAGCACTCGCAGTTCAAGGCCCCGATCGAAAACGGCGTCGTGAAAGATGGCGCCATTGTGGCATTCAAAGTGGAAGAGAAAAACGGCAAGCTGCAGTTGACGCCGGCCTGGATCTCGCGCGACATGAACCGCGCGGAGCCGCCGGTGATCGCCAACGGAGTGATCTTCACCTACGGAAATGGCGAGGACACCGACCAGGCGTACCCGGACGTGGGGCTCGCCGACACCGCGGAACGCCGCATCCCCGGTTCCACGCATGCTGTCCTCTACGCCCTGGACGCCCAGACCGGCAAGGAACTCTGGTCCAGCGGGGATCAGATCGCTTCCTGGAATCACTGGAGCGGGCTCTCCGTGGCGAACGGCCGGGTCTACATCGGCACGTTCGACAGTATGCTGTATTGCTTCGGCATCAAAAAGTAACGAGGTGCTTCGCGGGTGCTGAAGCTATCCATAACGATGGTGCTGGCGGGAACGCTGGCGGGCCGGATTGTTTTGGGCTCCGCGTGTGCCCAAACGGCCGATCCCGATGCGCGAATCCAGGCGCTGGAACGCCAGCTGGCCGCCGAGAGACATCTGCTGACCGATTGGGCCGGGCTGATTCGCTACGGCAGTGAAGACGCTGAGATTCGTCCGCCCGCGCCGGGGGAGGATCGCGTGGTGTTCCTGGGCGACGAAATCACCGAGTTTTGGGGCCGCGGCGGCGCGCAGTTCTTTCCGGGCAAGCCGTATTTCAATCGCGGCATCGCCGGCCAGACTACGCCTCAGATGTTGGTCCGCTTCCGTCAGGATGTGATCGGACTAAAGCCCAAAGTGGTGGTGATCCTCGCCGGAACGAACGACTTGGCTTCCGTCACCGGGCCGGCGACCGAGGGTGTGATGGCGGAGAACTTCATGTCGATGACGGAGCTTGCGAAGTTCAACGGAATCCGGGTGGTGCTGGCCTCGGTGACCCCGGTGTGCGACTGCTTCAAGTCCCAGGTCGCTTTGCGGCCCCAGGGCAAGATCATCGGGCTGAACGGATGGATCAAGGATTACGCGGCGCGCAGCGGATCGATTTACCTGGATTACTATTCGGCCCTGGCCGACGGCCGCAATCTGAAAAAGGAATTGACTACTGACGGGTGGCTTCCGAATGACGCAGGTTATAGCGTCATGGCGCCGCTCGCGGAGAAAGCCATTGCCCAAGCACTTGGAAAGTAATCGTTCGACCGAGGTGGCGCGGACACCCTTGAAAACACCCCTGGTGGGGCGGACCCCCTNNGGGGACCCGCGCGGACCAGGGGGCCCGCCCCACCAGGGCAATGCCGGCAACCGCTTTTCATACCGATCTTTGCCCGCCGCGGCAGACGCGAGTGTCCGCGCCACGGGGGCGTGGAAAGGATCTCCATTATGCGAAGACTGACTCTCTCATTTTGCTGTGCTTTTCTCTCGCTGGGCGCGGCCCATGCCCAATTCGGGCGCGGTGGAGGCTGGACTACCAGCGGCGCGGATGCACAGCGTTCCTCCTGGATCAGGACCGACGCGAAGATCTCGCGGGAGAGCCTGCAGAAGCCCGGCTTCCAGCTTCTGTGGAAGGTCAAGCTCAACAACCAGCCGGTGGAGTTGAATTCTCTGACCGGCGCGGTCACGCTCGAAGGCTACATCGGATACCGCGGATTTCGGACTCTGGCACACCTGGGCGGGAGTTCGAACAATGTCTTCGCGGTCGACACCGACTTGGGACGGTTGGAGTGGGAGAAGCACCTATCCACGAGCTCCAGTCCGCAGGGCGGTACGCCGGGCTGTCCGGGCGGGATGACTGCCGAGGTGTCACGGCCCACGGCGGCCGCAATTATGTCGGCGGCGGCACCTCGGGGCGGCGGCGGGGGCCGTGGCGGCGCGCGGAGCGGGGTGGGTGAAGCGGGTGAGGGAGCGGTGACGATCGCGGCTGCCGCAGCTCGGGCGGGCGCGCCCCCCGGTGGACCGCCGCGGCCCGGCGCACCGGGGGCTCCGGGCGCACCAGGCGCACCAGGCGCACCAGGCGCACCGGACGCGCGCGGTGGACGAGGTCCGGGTGGCGGACGTGGTCCGGGCGGACGGGGCGCACCGAATGCCGTGTACGCCATATCGAGCGACGGCAAGCTCCACTCCGTGCTCGTATCGAATGGCGACGATACCGAACCGCCGATGGATTTTCTCCCGGCGAATGCCAACGCGCACGGCCTGATCATTGTCGACAACGCCGCGTATGCCGCCACCTCCGAAGGTTGTGGCGGCGCCGCCAACGCTTTGTGGGCGATCGACCTGGTTTCCAAGCAGGTGGCCACGTGGAAGCCTGAGGGCGGCGGGATTGCTGGATCGCTGGGGCCGGCCTTCGACACGGACGGATCGCTGTATGTGGCAACCACGGACGGCGAACTGGTTCACCTGGAGGCCAAGGCTCTCAAGCCAAAGGAGTCCTATTCGGCGGGGAAACCGGGATTCGCATCCACNNNNCGAATGCGGCGGATTTCGCTCCCGGCGCCCTGGCAAGCTGGCAGGATGCCGACGGAATGCGCTGGATATTGGCGTCCAGTGGAAGTTCGGTGACGGCCTGGAAGGTGGTGGACCAGAACGACGCTCCCACTTTGCAGGCGGGTTGGGTTTCGCGAGAGATGCTCTCGCCGCTCACTCCGATGGTGTTCAACGGAGTGGTCTTCGCCCTGTCGAGCGGCGAGTTCCGTTCCGGCGACAGCAAGCTGGCTGCGGCCGAGCGGATCAAGCGTTCTTCGCCGGCTGTCCTGTATGCGCTTGACGGAGCCACCGGGAAGGAAATGTGGAACAGCGGCAAAGGGATCACTTCATTTGTCCATGGCGGTAGCTTGTCAGGTGGTGGCACCCAGGTATATCTTGAGACCTACGATGGCAATCTTTATGCTTTCGGCTTCTACATTGAACACTAATCTCCAGTGGGACAGACCATCGTTGTTTGTGGTCTGTCTGCCGGCCGTTGGCCGGCTCTGCCCCCGGGTTTTTGGCCGGCTGAAGCCGGCTGACAGACCACGAAAAACGATGGTCTGTCCTACTGTTGCTGCCGCCCTCGTCCTCTTCGCTGGCATTGCGCATGCCCAACTACCAGACGGGCCGGGTAAGGCGGAAACCGAGAAGATCTGCTCGCAGTGCCATGAGTTGGAACGGTCTATCTCGCTGCACCAGGATCGCGACGCCTGGCAGGCCACTATGAACAAGATGGTGGGGCTGGGCGCCAAGGGAACGGAGAAAGAGTTTCAGGCGGTGGTGGACTACCTGGCCAAGAACTACGCTGGGGAAGAGATTGCCAAGATCGACGTCAACAGTGCCGAGGCCATCGAGTTTGAAAGCGGGTTGACACTGAAGAGGTCGCAGGCCGCCGCGATCGTTCAGTACCGGGCCAAGAATGGGAGCTTTAAATCGATTGAGGATCTGAAGAAGGTCCCGGGTATCGACGCGGCGAAGATCGACGCGAAGAAGGATCGGCTGGTGTTTAAATGACGCAAACAGAAAAACCAACCGCACAGGCAAGAATGCCCGTGCTACAGAACGGCAACGCATACCCCGCGCTCCACAACGCGATGTGGCCGGGACTGGTCGGTAAGGGGCCCGATTCCGAACCGCCCATCGACCTGGAGACCATGCTGAATCTGACCGCCGCCGCCCAAGTCGACGGCGTGAAGTTCGACGGCGTCGATCTCTTTCTTTCGCTTCCCCATACCGACATCGATTCGTCCGACGACGATCTGGCGAGGCTCGCCGAGAACCTGGCGTCTAAGGGTCTGCGCGCGGGCTCGCTGGTGGCTCCCGTCTGGCCGCCCACCGGCGGCGGTTCCGCGATGGGTAACGATGCGGAACGGGCGGCGTTTCTGACACAGGTGAAAAAGTCGTGCCGGATCGGGCAGAAGCTGAACGATCTGAAGATCCGGCGGTCGGGCATCATCCGCATCGACTCGGCGGCCGGCTCGGGCGATTGGGCCAAGGATCCCGCAGGCAACACGGCACGCATCGCAGAGACATTCCGCGAGGCCTGCACGATCGCGGAGGATTTCGGCGAGCGCCTCGCGGCGGAAGGTGAAATCTGCTGGGCGGGCATGCACAGTTGGCGGCGCAACGTGGAGTTGATGGAACTGGTGAACCGGCCGCAGACCCTGGGATTCCAGGCGGATATGGCCCACACCATGCTCTTCACCATGGGGTACAACGCCCCTGAAGACGCGCTGCTGCCTCCGGACTTCGATTGGTCGCAATCGGACCAACTGGCCGCTGCCTACCGCAAGATGGCCAGCGCGCTGCGTCCCTGGACCCTCGATTTTCACGTCGCGCAGAACGACGGCACGGTGAAGGGATCGGGATCGCACGACAAGACCGGCAGGCACTGCCAGCCGCTCGACCCCAACGGCAAACTGGATATCGTGCGCGATGCGGGCGCCTGGATGCGCGGCGACGACGGCCAACCCACGCGCGCTTTCGCGCATATCTGTTGGGACGGCTGCATGTTCCCCAACTCGGTGATGCTGGATCCGCAGACCTGGAACGACGTCCTGCGCGTGATGATCGCGGTGCGCAACGCCCACGGGTGGAACTGACTATGAAAAATCTGAACATCGGGCTCGTCGGCTATGGCTTCATGGGACGCACGCACTCCAATGCGTTCCGCAGCGTGGGCAACTTCTTCGACCTTCCGTACCGGCCCGTTCTCAAGACGGTAGCCGCGCGCAATTCGGGCCGGGGCGCTGCCTTCGCCGCCCAGTGGGGCTTCGAAAAGTCCGTCACGGACTGGCGGGAAATGGTCGAGTCGCCCAAGATCGATCTCGTCGACATCGCCAGCCCCAATGACACCCATGCGGAGATCGCCATCGCGGCAGCCAAGGCCGGCAAGATGGTGATGTGCGAGAAGCCGCTGGGGCGCAATGCCGGCGAATCGGAGGCCATGGTGGCCGCGGTGGAGAGTGCCGGCGTCCCCAACATGGTCTGGTACAACTACCGCCGCGTGCCGGCAGTCACGCTGGCGAAGCAACTGATCGACGAGGGCCGGCTCGGCCGGATCTTCCATTACCGCGCCAAGTTCCTGCAGGATTGGACCATCTCAAGCGATCTGCCGCAAGGTGGAGAAGGGCTCTGGCGCCTGGACGTCAACGTCGCAGGAAGCGGCGTGACGGGCGACCTGCTGGCCCACACCATCGATACCGCCATGTGGCTCAACGGCTCGATCCAGGAGGTTTCCGCGGTCACCGAGACGTTCATCAAGAGCCGCAAACACAATCTCACCGGCAACGTGGAACCCGTCGGCATCGACGATGCCAGCCTGTTCCTGGCGCGCTTTTCGAATGGCTCGCTCGCCACTTTTGAGGCCACGCGCTACGCTCGCGGGCACAAGGCGCTCTACACTTTCGAAATCAACGGAGAGCACGCGTCCATCATGTGGGACCTCCACGACCTGCATCGGCTGCAATATTTCGACCATGGCGACGAAAGCCAGGTTCGCGGCTGGCGGAGCCTGCATATCACGGACAGCGATCATCCTTATATGAGCCATTGGTGGGTTCCCGGTCTGCAAATCGGATACGAGCATACGTTCATTCACCAAGTGGCCGATTTTCTGCAGGCAGTCGGCGAAGGTAAGAGCGCGTCCCCAACGTTCCGTGAGGGGCTGGCGACGGACGATGTTACCGACGCGGTGCTGGAATCGGCGGCCAAGCGGAGCTGGGTCACGGTCCGCGACAGGGCGGATGTAAAGAAGGAGGCGATATGACGTTTCGATGCACCACCGTGGCGCGGACACTCGTGTCTGCCGCGTCGAGACTCATCTCG
>PMTT01000333.1 GCA_003167275.1 Bryobacterales bacterium
GGCGCGGGCACTCGTGCCTGCCGGGTCGAGACTCATCTCGACCCGTTCGCGGAGTTCCTCGGATGCTCCCGTGGGGCAACGTCGAAGACCCCTTTGGGCACGTGCCGGAGCACCGGAAACGCGTCGAGACGAGTCTCGACGCGGCAGACACGAGTGTCTGCGCCACGTGGCCGCGCGAGTGTCTTAGCTACATGGACGTGATGTATGAATATTTCCGCTCCCTTTGTTCATAGGCCGGTTGCCACTACCCTTCTCATCGTCGCCATTGCACTGGCTGGCACGGTGGCATTCCGCATTCTCCCGGTATCTCCGCTGCCGCAGGTGGACTTTCCCACCATCTCGGTAAACGCCGGCCTGCCGGGCGCCAGTCCGGAGACTATGGCATCGTCGGTGGCCACTCCCCTGGAGCGCCAGTTCGGGCGTATCGCCGCCGTCACCGAGATGACCTCTTCGAGCACCCTCGGATCGTGCAGCATCACCCTGCAATTCGACTTGAACCGCAACATCGACGCCGCCGCGCGCGACGTGCAGGCGGCCATCGCCGCTGCCCGCGGCTACCTGCCGACCAATCTTCCCAACAACCCCACCTACCGCAAGGTGAATCCGGCCGACTCCCCCATCTTCATGATCGCCCTCACCTCCGACGTACTGGGCAAGGGCCAGATGTACGACGCCGCGTCCACCATCATGGCGCAGAAGCTGGCGCAGGTTCAGGGCGTGGGCCAGGTGGGCGTCGGGGGCAGCGCGCTGCCCGGCGTTCGTGTCGAGCTGAATCCGTCCGCGTTGAACAAATACGGCATCGGCCTGGAGCAGGTGCGCTCCGTCCTGGCCTCGGCCAACGCCAACACCCCCAAAGGACACTTCTCCGACGGGCGCCAGATGTGGGAGGTGGGCGCCAACGACCAGTTGTTCAAGGCCATCGATTACAAACCGCTGCTGGTGGCCTATCACAACGGTATGAGCGTGCGCGTCTCGGATGTCGGCGACGTGGTCGATTCCGTGGAAGACCTGCGCAATTCCGGCTACGCCAACGGTAAGCCTTCCGTGCTGGTGATCATCTTCCGCCAGCCGGGCGCCAACATCATCGACACCGTGGACCGCATCCGCGCCGTGCTGCCGCAGATTCACGCCGACATTCCCGCATCCATCAATTTGAAAGTGGCCATGGATCAAACCCAGACCATCCGCGCTTCCGTCCACGATGTGGAGCGAACCCTCATCATTTCCGTGGGGCTGGTGGTCCTGGTGGTCTTCGTGTTTCTCAAGAATGCGCGAAGCACCTTCATTCCCAGCATCGCGGTTCCGGTCTCCCTGTTGGGCACCTTCGGCGTCATGTACCTTTTGGGCTACAGCCTCGACAACCTCTCGCTGATGGCTCTGACCATCTCCACCGGCTTCGTGGTGGACGACGCCATCGTGGTGATCGAAAACATCACGCGCTATCTCGAAGCCGGCCTCCACCCGTTTGAGGCCGCACTGAAGGGAGCCCGGGAAATCGGGTCGACCGTGGTCACCATGAGCGTTTCGCTGGTGGCCGTCTTCATCCCGCTGCTGCTGATGGGAGGGATTGTGGGCCGCCTGCTCCGCGAATTTGCCGTCACCCTTTCCGTGGCCATCTTAGTCTCCATGGTGGTTTCGCTCACCGCCACCCCCATGATGTGCGCCCACCTCTTGAGGGGGCATGAATCCCACGGGCGGCTCTATCAGGTGGTCGAAAACGCCTTCAACGCGATCGTGGGTCTGTATGGCAGGATACTCTCACTGGTGCTCCGCCATTCGTTTGTGACTCTACTCATTCTGCTGACCACTATCGGCCTGAACGTATACCTGTTCGAGCGCGTGCCCAAGGGATTCTTTCCGCAGCAGGACAACGGACGCATGGGCGGCCAGATCCTCGCCGACCAGGACACTTCGTTTCAATCCATGGACAAGACTCTCTTGCAGATGGTGAACATTGTCGCTGCCGATCCCGCGGTAGACACCGTCAACGGCTTTACCGGAGGCGGAGGCGGTGGCGGCGGTGCGTCCACCTCCAACCAGGGACGCATGTTCGTCTCCCTCAAGCCGCTGGAGGAGCGTAAAATTACCGTCGATTACATCATGCAGCGCCTGCGCCCTAAACTCGCCAAAATCCCCGGAGCCACGCTTTACCTGCAGGCGTCCCAGGATTTGCGCGTGGGCGGACGGAACAGCGCCGCGCTCTACCAGTTCACCATGCGGGGCGACAACCTGCAGGATCTGATCGACTACGCGCCCCGGATGTTCGAGGAGTTGAAATCCATCCCGATCATCGCCGACGTCAACAGCGACCAGCAGAACCGCGGGCTCCAATCCATGGTGGATTACGACCGCGAAACCGCCGCGCGCTTCGGTATCTCGCCCCAGTTGATCGACAACACGCTCTACGATGCCTTCGGACAGCGACAGGTGTCCACCATGTACAAATCGCTGAACCAGTACCACGTGGTGATGGAGGCCGCCCCGCAGTACTGGCAAAACCCGCAGGCACTGCGGGATATCTACGTGCACGCACCCAACGGCCAGCAGGTTCCCTTGAGCGCCATCGCACACTACGGTCCGGCGGTGGCCCCACTCTCGGTGAACCACCAGGGGCTGTTCCCGTCGGTCACCATCTCGTTCAACCTGCTGCCCGGCGTGGCGCTGGGGGATGCGGTCGAGGTCATCGGAGCGGCGTCCCGCAAGATCGGTCTTCCACCCACCATCCAGACCATGTTCACCGGCACCGCACAGGCCTACCAGGATTCGCTCGGCAGCGAGCCCTACCTGATTGCCGCGGCCCTCGCGGCGGTCTACCTCATGCTCGGGGTTCTGTACGAGAGCTACATCCATCCCGTCACCATTCTTTCCACCCTCCCTTCGGCGGGCGTGGGTGCGCTGTTGGCGCTGATGCTCACCCACACCGACCTCAGCGTCATCGCCATGATCGGCATCGTTCTGCTGATCGGTCTGGTGAAGAAGAACGGCATTCTGATTGTCGATTTCGCCCTGGCCGCCGAGCGTGTCGAGCACAAGAGTCCCCGCGACGCCATCTTCGAAGCCAGCCTGTTGCGTTTCCGCCCCATCCTGATGACCACCTTCGCCGCCATGCTGGGCGCCCTGCCCCTGGCGCTGGGCACCGGCACCGGATCGGAGTTGCGCCGCCCGCTGGGCATCACCATCATCGGAGGCCTGCTGATGAGCCAGGCGCTGACGCTGTTCACCACCCCGGTGGTCTACCTCTACTTCGACCGCATGCGGCACTGGTGGGAGCATGTGCGCGGCATTGAGCGCCCTCCGCTGGAACCGATGGAAACCCAAGGATAGAAACCATGCGCCCGCAGGCTAGAATTGCCCCGCTTACCGTCTTGCTCGCCGCCGTGGCGTTGTTTTCCCCCGGTTGCCTCAAGAAAATCCCCGACTCTCAGCGCCCCACCGCCCCGGTGCCCGCGGCATTCAAGGAAGATCCGCCCGAGGGATGGAAAGAGGCGAACCCCAACGATGGCGCCCTTCGCGGCAACTGGTGGGAGATTTTTGGCGATCCCGCGCTCAACGCTCTCGAAGAGCAGGTGAGCGTCTCCAATCAGAACGTGTTGCAGGTGGAAGCGCAGTTCCGCGAAGCTAAGGCCGCGGTGCGTGTGGCGCGCGCCGCTCTCTTCCCCCTGGTCACAGGCTCACCCTCCGCCACCGGTTCCCAGGGATCCTCGCGGCTTTCCTCCGGATTATCCAGCCACCCGGTGGGCACCTATAACATTCCGGTGAGCGCCTCTTATACCGCCGACGTCTGGGGAAGCCTCCACCGCGCCGTCACGGCCAGCGCGAACACGGCGCAATCGACGGCCGCATTGTTGGCGAACGCCCGCCTGCTCTACCAGTCTGAGCTCGCCCAGGACTACTTCCAGTTGCACGGCCTCGATAGCGATGTCGCGCTGCTCCAGCAGACCCTCAAGTCCTATCAGGAGTTCCTGGTGCTCACCCGTAACCGCTTCGCCGGCGGCGTGGCTTCCGATAGCGATGTGGCCCAGGCCGAAACCCAACTCTACGGCACGCAGGCACAACTGACCGACGTGGAAGTTCAGCGTTCGCAGTTAGAACACGCCATCGCGGTTCTGACGGGCAAGCCGCCGTCAGGTTTCGAGGTCCCGCGGACGCCGGTTCAAATCGCACCTCCGCGGATCCCGGTGGGTTTGCCCTCGGCTCTCTTGGAGCGCCGTCCCGATATCGCCGACACCGAGCGGCAAGCCGCCGCCGCCAACCAACAGATCGGCATCGCCAAGGCGGCATTCTACCCGGCCTTGACGTTCGCTGCCTCGGCCGGATTGCAATCCACCAACATCCTGAACTTGATCACCTGGCCCGCCCGTTTCTGGTCTTTGGGACCGCAACTGTCGCAGCTCCTGTTCGATGCCGGCAAGCGCACGGCCCAGTTGGANNGACCTGGCCACCCTGCGCGTCCTGGCCAACGAAACCACCATACTGGACCAGGCCGTAAGTTCGGCGGAACGCTCTTTGACGGTTTCGACCGCGCAGTACAAGGCGGGGACCGCCAGTTACCTGCAAGTGATTACGGTGCAAAGCATCGCCCTGGCAGACGAGCGTTCCGCGATCGACGTGCGGACCCGCCGCCTGGTGGCGAGTGTCCTGCTGATCGAAGCGCTGGGTGGCGGATGGGATGCATCCAAGCTGCCGACAGTACAGGAGGTCGGGGAGAAGTAGCCCGCCCTGTGGGGCAGCCAATCCTGGCTGCAGCCGGCTTTCAGCCGGCTCCCAGAGTGCCGGTGACGCGCAGACCTTTTCTTTTCGCCACGCGAACTCCGTCCCGGCGTCAATCAGCAACAGGTCGGCGTGAAGGGATTCCGCCAGCGCGATAGCGGCGGTTTCCCCTTCATCCAGGCCGGACGCTTGCGGCAGGCCAGAGGTCTCGTGGATTTCAAGCCATGCGGGAGGAGCTGATATCCAGCGCTGAACCGGCGCTGGCGCAAGAGGGTCGGAAAGTTCGCGCTGGACGGCCACCGGCAGCGCGACTTTTTCAAACATGCGGGGAAGAAGTTCGATATGGCCGATCAGGATCAGGTAATTGACCGGGCCGGTACCGGCGATGACCAGGCGCACGGGCTAGAACCCAAGCTCTTTGAGAGCCTGCCGTTCCTGCTCGAAATCTTCGAGCGTGTACTCCTGGTAGATGCTACGGGGTTTAAGGAAGCCATCCAGCTCGATGCGGGCCAGGCCGAGCATCTTGCGCAGTTCCACCTCGGTGATCCGGCCGGCGCGGAGTTCTTCCAGGGCGAAGGCCTCGAGCGCCCGGCGAGGAAGGTCGCCCGCCGGGGCCACGGCGCCGACCATGTCATCCGGGATCTGAAAGGTCACTTCCATAAATTCACCCTACCCGAGTTCCGTCCCCGCGGTCAACCAAATCGCCAAACATGACGTCCTCATGTACGGTGAACTGGGGAACCTTCCCAGACAAGGCTGGCCGACAACTGCCGCTCCATCTGCTCCGGCGTCAGTTCCTCAAAGAAACCTGCATAAAAGTTCGCTGCATCGTTGACCAGCACATCCAGGCGGGAACAGAACCCTGTAGAAACGGGCTGGCGGCGTCCCGTTTTGTTCTCCCATGGTGTGTAGCAGCCTGCAAACGGCGCGGCCGGGCGTCGTTGCCGATATGGATATGCCCGGCTTCAAACTGCATCCGCTCAAGGGTGATCGGAAAGGCTTTTGGGCGGTGTCAGTGGCCCTGCTGGCCCCGACGAGCGATCTACCTTGCACCTGGCAGCACGAGCGTTTGGGATTCACCCATCTTAAGGGATTGGACTGCGAGGTATCGCCGAGATCGTGTGCCCAACTCCAGATCTGCCGCTTGCTCCACCGGATGTTAGAATCCGAATTGGAACATCGATTTGTGAGAGTCTGCCCAACTTGTCGCCGCTCTTTTGAAGACGACACGATCTTCTGCCCGCAGGATGCAACGGTGCTCAGTCTTCAGCCCGGCATCATCTTGCTAAAGAAATACAAAATCGTCTCGGAGATCGCGCGGGGCGGGATGGCGGTGGTGTACCGCGCCCGCCACGTGCATTACGACGAGGAGATGGCGCTTAAGATTCTCAAGGAAGCAGACGAACATGCGTTCGTGGCCGAAGCCCGCGTGCTGCGGCGGCTGAATCATCCCCATATTGTGCGGGTGGAGGACGCCGACTTCCTTGAAGATGGCCGGCCATTCCTAGCGATGGAGTTTATCGACGGCGAGGACTTGGCGGCCAGATTGCTTCGAACGGGGCCTATGCGGCTGGAGGAGGCTCTACGTATCGCGGCGGAGGCCTGCTCGGGCCTCGCTGCGGCGCACGATGCTGGTATGATTCACCGGGACATTAACCCGAAGAATCTCTTGATAGCCCGCGGCGAGGACAGCGCTGAAACAGTCAAGTTGATCGACTTTGGAATCGCCAAAGTGCGGAAGGAAGCGGGGATTGGTTTCACTGGGGTGCAACAAGGCACGACCGGATTCTTTCTAGGAACTCCGCGGTATGCCTCGCCGGAGCAGGCGCTCCTGAGTCCATTGGATGGTAGGACGGATATTTACTCAATGGGTTTGGTGCTGCACGAGATGCTTACCGGGAGGCCGCCGCCTAGTAGCCATTCAGACGAAGCAACACTGCAGAACCGACAGCAGTGGTCCCCTGTGCCACCGCATCACATCAGACCCGACGTGCCGCTTCCAGTTTCTAGTATCGTGATGCGGGCGCTCCAACACGACCGCGCGGCGCGCTACCAGACGGCGTATGAGATGCAGAACGCTTGTGAATCGGTGCGCGCTGTACTTATTGGCGAGGAGACACGGAGGACTCGGCTGGAGGCTCCTCCCGCTATGGCATCCAAGGTGGAAGGAAAGGCTCCGCCCGGCTGGGATTATACTCGGCCGTCCGTAGCAGAGCCGTCCGCCGGCACGGCTGGGCAGGCAAGAGTTCCCGTTGCTGGGAGCACACGCAGCCGAGCTGCACTGGCCCTTGCGCTGGTTGTGACTGCGTTGGTCGCTTGGCGAATAGTAACCGACCGAGGCCGTACAAACGATCACACAACGCGTGTGGAAAACGGGAAAACACCGGTGCCTCGGGGAGAGGATCCCAAAGTGGGAGGGCAAGCCTTTCATGGGCGAGGTAAGACAGGCACCGATGTCGATGCTGGAGCCGAAAGTGCTAAGGAAGGGGTCCGGGAGGCACTCGCTGTCTGGGCCAGCACGATGTTGTCCAACGACCTTGCTGGCCAGGTTGACTGTTATGCGCCTACGGTTGCACCGTTTTTCCAGCGCCCCAGCGTTACCCTTCAGGAGGTCGCTGCGGATAAGGAACGGATGATGAAAACCTATCCGCTCATCAAGAAATACGCCATTTCGAATATAAGCTTCGAGCATACGGACGCGAACAGGGTAGTCGTTTCATTTGACAAATCTTGGGAGGCTCACGGCAGCCGAATATTTGCTGGCAGTGAAAGACAATCTCTTGAGTTGCGGCCGTTTGCCGGGCGGTGGCGCATCATCGCAGAGCGGGAACTCCAAATCTATTGGGTGCGAACGAAATGAGACCAAACAAGAACGGCTTCGGAGCGCTTTGTCAGTGCCGCGTTGGCGAACTGAGACGGGCTTGGTGGTTTAGACATCGGCCCGAGAGTAGAACGATTCTCATATGGATCGTCGAACACAAATGATGAGGACCAAAGATGCTATATCGCCTCTCCTCTCGTAACGAAGGTTTGGGCTCTCTTGAGCCCCTCCCATTCCGTGACGCGGCAGGCCTCCAGAAGACGGAAAAGGACCTGGAAAACCTGTTGGCCGCACACCTTCTGGATGTCCTCTTTGAGGACGCTCCACTCCTGCCGATTTTCCAGGAGCGGCAGCTTCAGTCTGAGGCAGATATCTATGCCGTTAATCGCGAAGGCGATCTCGTTGTCTTCGAGCTGAAACGAGGGGTCGCCGGTGAGGACGCCGTCCTTCAGGCGATCGGATACGCACAGCGAGCCGGCCGCTGGGTCTATTCGGAACTCGATCGCCGATTCAAGATCTATCTACAGAAACGGGGATTTACTCTTGCTGACCTTCGCGCCTCCCACCAGGACGCGTTCCAACTCGATGAACCACTCGAACCGACCAGCTTCAACCGGCATCAGCATCTCTACATAGTCGGGAGCGCCGCAAACGAGAAACTCACCGATGCCATTGCTTACTGGAAATCTCAGGGCCTCTCGGTCTGGTTCTTGCCGTACCGAATTTACGATTTCGAAGGGCAACGCCTTTTTGAATTTTTCTCTCTTCCGTATGATCGCCACCGAAACCCATCGGATGTAAAGGGGGTCCTGTTCGACACCAACCGCACCTATGACGAGAAGTCGGTATGGGAGATGATCGAAAAAGCGCGGGTCGCGGCGTATGGCGACATCAAATACGTTGTGGACTATCTGAACCCCGGTGACATCGTCTTTTTCTTCCACAAATGGGAAGGCCTGATCGCTGCCGCAGAGGTGCGCGGACCAGTTCGACGCGACGGAGATCAAGAGCAGTATCGGGATGTGCGATTTTTGACGCCCGTTCCGAACCGTCAACTCGGTATAACGAGGCGGATGACAGCCGCGCAGGTAACAGAGGCTACTGGCAAAAACTTCTTCTGGGCGCGCACAATCAAAGTGCCATACTTGAATAGGGAAGAGGCTCAAAGCTTAATTGCCAAACTTAATAGCCTGCTCTCAGCGAGCACGTAACAAGCGCCGCCGATAGCCGCCCTCGCGGCCAAGGCCGTGAGGACGCGCGGGTTAACGCCAAGCCGTTTAGCCCCCGGGAACGTGCGGGCATCGATGCGGCGCTGTTACGACCGGCGCGGTGACGAACTTGGAGAGGAGTCCGTTAATGTCCAAGAACACAATTACTACGGTTGCTGAATTCGTGGCCCGAGTTGCAGACATCAAGAGAGAACAGGTGACACAGGATAACAAGTCCGATCTTCTCTTTCGAGGTCAGCCATATGATAAGCCACTGCTTCCTAAGCTCTGGCGTGTACGACCGAGAGGAAAGAACCTCAAGATCGAAAAACTTGAGGACCTGCTTTTCACCAAGTTCAACCGCGACGGCTTGCCCTTCCATGAATTCGAGCCAAAGGACGACTGGGATCGACTGGCGCTGGCGCAGCACCATGGCCTACCTACTCGTCTACTGGACTGGACGTTCAGCGCTCCAGCTGCGTTGTGGTTTACGGTGCGAAACTCGCCTCAAAAGATGGATGATGACGGGACAAGGGTTGAAATCGGAGTTGTGTGGGTGCTTTGTGCGAACATAAAAGACTTTCGCCTGGACACAAAGAACTACGGTCCGTTCGATAATAACTCACGTGCTCCTCTGATTTTCCGACCAAAGGCTATTTCACGCCGCATTCTAGCTCAATCGGCCGCCTTTACGATTCACAGGCCTATTGGCAAAGAGCTTGTCGCCCTTGAGAAACATCCCCGTTACGAGAAGAAGTTGGTGAAGCTGATCGTCCCACATTCAGCTTTCCCAAGTATTCGACAGGAACTCCACATGTTTAATGCAAACTGGAAATCGCTCTTCCCCGATCTTGATGGACTCTGCCGCCATTTATCATGGCGGCATACGAAGCTAGAAGACGAACCTTGAGGAGGCTTGCCGTGCCTCTTTCGGCCTGTAGTGATTGCTATTTAGCGCCACATAACGGCCTTGTGTACGGTGAAGCTGGGGAACCTTCCCGGGCACGCTCGAGACCGTGGAGCAGGTCACCGACCGGAAGACGGAATTCATCATCTTCCTCTCTCTCGGTTCACGAGTTTTGAAAAAACTTTACTCAATCCCTTCAATCACTTACGCCCCGCCCTGTCAAAAGCCTACACCCACGCCTGCTATTCCTTAGTAGATGAGTAGCCTTATGCAGGTCGCCGCCCACCGCCTCAGCGCTCAAAGACGCTCCGCCGGAGGCAAGTCCGCCATTTCCGAAAACCAACCACTCGGCCGCCCGCCCGTCGTCCCACGCCCCGAAGAACCGAAGCATAAACGCCGCACCTCCGCTCGTCAGGGGCCAAATCGGCCACCAGCGCTTGTGACGCATCTGGTCAAACACGCCCAAAGATGCGTCACAACTTTTCGATTTTTCCCCGTAACCGACACAAACAAATGGACTTCGAAAACGCACAAAATCTGTCTCCCCTCCCCGCAAACATGCGTCACAACCGTCCCACCGGGCCCACGCTCGGGCTCCGCCGATGCCAGGCCAGCCTCCCGTGCCAACTCCCTCCAAACCGGCCCCTTAGCCCGATACCGTGTCACCCCAGGCGAAACCCGCATCGCATGCCAAACCATTTTGCAAACCCAATCGAATCAATAAAAATTGGGTTCGTTCCTTCATTTTGCCCTGCCCCCGAACCCAATCGCCCGGACCCCCGCCCCCGCCCCATAGCCCGAAGCGATCTCCGCATCGTCGCCGCCACGAGGCCCATGCTACAATCATGCAATCCGCCCAACATGGAACGCGCCAGCAAGCTCATCCGAAGCCTGAGACTGCCCGGCAACACTTTCACCTCCGAGGAGATCGCCTGCGCCGCCTGGCCCGCTGCTGTCGGCAAGAAGATTGCCGCCCACACCCGTCCGGCTCGCATGGTGCGCACCCACCTCATCGTGGAAGTCGAGGACCACGTCTGGCAGCGGCAGTTGTTCGCCCTAACTTCCCACATCCTCCGCAACCTGGAGAAAAGTCTGGGATCCGGTATGATCGAGGACGTCGAATTTCGCGTGGTGCCCCGGCGCAGGGAGCCGCAACGCGCGGACCTGCCGGTGCCGGCACTCTTCGACGAAGCCGATGGCATCGCCGACCCGGTCCTGCGCGGCATCTATCGGGCATCCCGAACCAAGGCACTGGCGTGAAAATCACTGAAAAGGAAGTCCGTTACGTGGCCGGCCTCTCCAATCTGAACCTCACCGACGCCGAAGTCGCCAGGTTCCAGACGGACCTGGACGGTATCCTGGAGCATATGGACCGGCTCAACGAGATCGATACCACCGGCGTGGAACCCATGGCGCAAGTCCTGTTCGACGCGGAGGAAACGGCCACCCTGCG
>PMTT01000133.1:0-2351 GCA_003167275.1 Bryobacterales bacterium
GTGTAGTTCACCATGAACGTGAGGCCCTCCGAGAAGCGGTGATTGAGCGAGATCTGAAGTGAGTTGTACGTGGAGTTCCCGACATCCAGCCACGGATCGGAAATGCCGTTGTATTGCGGGAACGGCTTCAATGACTGGGCGATAGTCCCCGTGAAGTTCGGAAACGGGATCGCGGCATTCGGGAAGAGCGCCTGGGTCTGCGCCAGCGTAGAGGCCGACAACGTTTGCGTCAACAGCGGTCCCAGCGCAAGGTATTGTGCGGGAATCTGGTTCGTAAACGGCCCCGCGACGGCCGCCCCAGGCAGCCAGTGGCCGGCGCTGGCGCTGTACGCCACGCTCAACACCAGGTTCTTCGTGAACGAATGTTGGATGTTGAAACTCCAATCTTCGTAATAGGGCGCTTTGCCGCCGAAGTTCGGATCGCCATAGGTGACTGTCTGGGCGGTGGTCGGGCCCGAGCCTACCGAAGCGCCGGCTGCCGCGGTGATGAAGCCGATCCCGTAGCTGGGATTGAAGAACGGCGGGTTCAGCGGATTGCCTGGGTATCCACTGCCCCAGTTGTAGGCGGGCTGCCCGGTGACCGCGCTCGACAGGCTTCCGTTGTTGTTGAATCCGACCTGGCTCAGTCCCTGGCGGCCGTTGGTGCGCCCACCCACTCCGCCGGCATGCGCGTAGAAGATACTGTAGCCGGCGCGGATGACGGTCTTATCATCGACCCGGTAGGCCAGGCCCACGCGCGGCCCAGGATTGACGTTGTGCTGCTTTACCGGAGTGGAGCAATGGCAGCTATCCACTCCGTTGCCCGCAAATTGCAAGGCTCCTGGAATGCCTCCCGCCAGGGGGTTGGCCAGCGTCGGGTTGAAGAACGACATGACGTTGTTCACTTCTGTGAACGGGCTCCAGATGTTCCAGCGCAGGCCCAGATTGATAGTCAGGCGGGAGCTCGCTTTGAAATCGTCCTGAACATAGCCCGCATAGGTCCTGTAACGTCCCCCGGTTTCGGCCACTGAGTTCTGGGTCACCACGCTGCTGTCCACACCGCCCAACAGGAAGCCGGCGTAGCCCAGGCCGGTGGTGCTGATGAGCGTTCCGGTGGCGTTGAAATTCGCAGTCTCATTGTTACTGAAAGTGAAACCGGCCTGCGTGCCCGTGAGCGGGGTGTTCTCGTTGTCCTGCAGCGATTGGACCTGGAAGCCGAAAGTGAGATTGTGCTTGCCTTTGGTCCAGAGCACATTGTCCTGCAACTCGATGGTGTTCTGCGCTTCGTTGAATGCGTGGGAATTGGTGCCATCCCAGCTAACCGGGGCATTGTTGCCGCTGAACGAGATATCCGGGAAACCCGTGCTGGCAATGCCGGGCGGAAGCCCAGTCAGTCCTGCCTTCGTCGGATAGTTGCCGCTCGCGGTGTTGCTCGTCAAAGGTATGAACAGCCGGCTCAGTGAGACGCTGAGCTGGTTGATCATGTTGGGAGTGATGATGTGGTTGTCGTGGACTTGAGCCAGGGTCGCGTATTCAATCACGCCCCTTCCATCGGTGTAGGGAACGGGAAGCGTGGAAGTGGAGATGGGCGTCAGGCTGCCGACTATCGGGTTCGCGTACTTGCCGGTGCTGAACAGGGCGAAGACGCGGTTCTTGCCGGTGATGTCGTAATCCACCTTATCGGTAGTGCTGTCGTTATTGACCTTGTTCGGCAAGGTCGCCAGGTAATTGTTGGTAATCGCGCCGGTGGTGGGGTCGGGGAGATAGGACTGGAAGGACTGCGAGATCTTCGAGATGCGGCTCGCCGGGATGGTGTTGTTGGGGAACTGTGTCCGCACGCCGGTCCCCGTGGCGCTCAGGGGATCGTAGATCAACTGGGGGAAGGCGCTGAAATCTCCCACCCGCGCGGCGGTGGTGGGGATCGTCTGGAACCCGGGAGGAGTGGCCGAGACGAAACGGTAGCCATCGTAGTTGCCATAAAAGAAGATCTTGTTTTTCTTGATGGGGCCGCTGATGTTGGCGCCGAATTCGTTCTGATGCTCGATGGGCGTGGTCAGCGCGAAAAAGCCGCGGGCGTCGAAGTCGGTGTTCCGGAAGTATTCATAAACGCCGCCATGGAACTGGTTGGTTCCCGACTTCAGAACGTAATTCGATACGCCTTGCCCCTCGTACATGGCCTTGGCGCCAGAGGTCTCGACCTGAAACTGATCGACCGCCTCCACCGACACGCCGAATGCCAGGTTCCGTGTATCGCTCTCCGTCCCCGCGCTGGTAAGCGGCAGACCCTCAATGTAGACCTCGTTCTGATACGTCTGGCCGCCGTTGTAGGAACCTGTTGAGGGACCCGCTGCCTGCGTGCTGTAAGTGTTGAC
>PMTT01000133.1:2371-8003 GCA_003167275.1 Bryobacterales bacterium
TGCAATTTGGGATTCACCGAGACGGTTGCGAGGGCCTCCACGATCACATGGGCTTGCGTATGAGTCTGGAAACCGGAAACTTTGACCGTAACGGTATACTCGCCGGCCGGCAGCAGCGGGAGCACAAAGACCCCCGCATCGGTGGTCTTGCGGGCGGTTTCCGCTCCAGTGGCGATATTGGTTGCGGTGACGGCGGCGCCGGCCACAGCCGCTCCGGATGGATCCGTGACCGTGCCCTCAATGGAACCGGTACCCCCGACCTGGGCGAGTGCCGACCCCGTGGCGACTAACAGCGCAAAGCAAAGAGCGACGTGGCGCATGCTGACAACTCCTTTTGGTATTTATGCGAGGTGGTATCGGGGTGCCCCTGAATACCACGTAACGTGGAATACAGTTTAGGGAGACTCCTGGCCTCCGGCAACACAATTCGGGCAAGTCGCAAGAGTTTTACATAACAAAATCTCGATATCTCGCTAAACCCAAGATTCCAATGATATTTCGGCCATCTGCGCGCTTCGTGCCGCAATCCACTCCGTTTCGCATTGCAATACGTGGGGTGAGCCTGGTAGCGTCGGCGGTCTTGCCGCCTGTGAGCTGGGAAGCGTTCCCAGGAGTAGTCGAGGATTTGCTCCAGGTCCGCTAACGCGGCTTGCGTGATTCGAATTTGGAAATCCACGTGGGGATCATTTTCCGAGCTTCGTCAATCGACACGGTGCGCCCTGCGTCGGCGTCACGGATGCCACGGTCAATGGCCGCGAGCGTCTCGGCATCGACATCGACCGATTCGGTGGACACGAAAAAATCAGGCTTTGCTTCCGCCATTCCTCTACTGTAGTCTGTTTGGCTCGTGTTTTGCCGCAGGCTGCGGATGGGACATGGGAGTCGAGCGCGGATTGACCGACCAGGGGCCACGCGCGTTGCGGCTTGCGCTGGCCGATGGCGGCTGACAGACGACAAAAGGCGATCGTCTGTCCCACTCGGCCCTACCCAATCTGCATTAAACACGGTACAATGACATTTGAGTGTCGGGCCAATGGAGTGGGCGCAAGCCCACTTTTTTGTTGGATTTGGCACATTTGGCAACAATGCGGGAAGCTGTGGCATCGAAAATCGAAGAGATCGCGCAACGCGTGACCGAGTCGGAAGGCTTAGAATTGGTCGAGGTCGAAGTCAAAGGTGGCGGCAACAACCGGTTCGTCCGGATCTCGATCGACAAGCCCGAGGGCGTTACCCATGCCGATTGCGAGATGGTCTCGCAACAGGTGGGCACGATTCTGGATGTCGAAGACGTGGTGCCAGGCGGCCATTATACGCTCGAAGTCAGTTCGCCCGGTGTGGAACGCAAACTCATCAAGCCTCAGGACTATCAACGGTTTCAGGGCAAGAAGGTCAGGATCACCCTGCGGGATGCCGTCGAAGGGCGGCGCAACTGGGAAGGCAAACTCGCCGGACTCGAAGACGGCGATGTCGCGCTCGAAACGGAGCCGGGGAAAACCGTGCGGTTTCCCTACGGCCAGGTGCAGAAGGCCAATCTGAAGTTCGAGTGGTAGGCCCGCCGGAGAGAAAAAACTCATCGCTACAATCGAGGGCACTTTGGAAACGATCTTTCAATCCATCGAGATACTGAGCAAGGAAAAGGGAATCGATCCGCAAATCGTCCTGGACGCAGTAAAGGACGCTATGCTGATCGCCGCCCGAAAACACTACCGCACCAACGAAGACTACGTGGCGGACATGGATCCGAAGACCGGCGCGATTCACCTCTACGCGGTGAAGAAGGCGGTGGAGGCCGTCGCGGATCCAGCTCACGAAATGACCCTGGCGGAAGCGCGCCGTATCAGTCCCGATGCCGAAGTCGGCTCCGAGATTCGCATTACCAAGAACACCGACGCCCTGGGACGCATCTCGGCGCAGACCGCCAAACAGGTGATCTTTCAAAAGGTCCGCGAAGCCGAGCGGGAAACCGTATTCAACGAGTACTCGGGCCGCACCGGCGAACTGGTGAATTGCACCATCAAGCGCGTGGAAGGCCCGGATTACATTCTCGATCTCGGAAAAACGGAGGCCAAACTTCCCAAGAAGGAGCAGTCCCGCCTCGAAGGCTATAGCGTGGGGGATCGCGTCCGCTGCGTGATCAAGCTGGTGGACAAATCGAGCAAAGGGCCTGGCGTGCTGGTGTCGCGGGCGGCGCCCGAGCTGGTGATGCGGTTGTTCGAGCAGGAAGTTCCGGAGATCTACGATGGCACGGTGGCCATCCGGGGCTGCGCGCGGGAAGCCGGCGAGCGCACCAAGATTGCGGTGCAGAGCCGCGACCGCGACGTGGACAGCGTGGGTGCGTGCGTGGGCATGAAGGGCATGCGGGTGCAGTCCATCATCCGCGAACTGCGCGGCGAAAAGATCGATATTATCGAGTACTCTGAGGACTCGGTGGTGTTTGCCACGCATGCGTTGAGCCCCGCAAAGGTGAGCCGGATCACCATCCTGGACGCTGGCGAAAAGCACATGGAAGTGATCGTAGACGATTCGCAACTCTCGCTGGCCATCGGGAAAAAAGGGCAGAACGTGCGCCTCGCGGCCAAGCTGCTCGGTTGGAAAATCGATATCAAGAGCGAAGAAGAGAAGCGGCAGGAAGTGGAATCGGCGATGGCCGCACTGGTGGCGCCGGGGGCACCCGTCTCGGTGCTCATCGAGTACGGGCTGGCGGAGAAAGTGGTGGAGCAGTTGCTCGACTCGGGCGTAGGCACGATTGAGAAGCTCGGCAACATGACGCCCGAGCAGCTTGAGGAGATTCAGGGCATCGGACCCCTGATGGTGGAGCAGATCCAGGACGCCGTCAACGCATACTACGGCCAGTTTGAGGACAGCCCCACCGAAGGTCACGAACCCACGGTGGAGGCGGCAGAGGCAGTCGCGAACGTCGAAGCTCCAACGGAAGAGGATCAAGGCCAGGAAATCGTGGAATCCCTGGACGCGGGGGCTGAACCTGGATGGGAGCCTGAAGATACAGGGGAAACCGGGCACCCGGCGGATCCTGATTCGGTTGCGGACAGTGCGGAGGAACCGGTCGAGGCTGGATCGGAGCATGCGGACGACGCAGAAACCGTGGAACAGTTTGGTACGATAGAGGACGCGGGTTCCCCCACTCACAATCAGTCCGAAGGTGCGGGTCCAAAGGGCAGCAGTTCCGGAGCGGGCAGCCCCAATAGCGGCCAGTAGGTGTGCCGCAGCAGTTGGAAGTAGATTGCTTTATCTATGAAGAAGATTCGGATCAACGAGCTGGCGAGGGAGTTGGAAGTGAAAGCTCACGAGATTTTGGAGCGGCTCCCCGAACTGGGCGTCCAAGAAAAAAAGACGCACTCCAGCTCAATCGATGAAGACGTGGCCATCAAGCTGCGCCGCTATTACGGATTCGACGTCCCCGATGCCGTGGAGGATGAATCCGATGGGTCGGTGGCGGTGGCCACGGACGAGAGCCCTGAGGGGCCGGACGTCGAAGACGAGGACTACGCGCCTCATCCCGTGGTGCGTCCACAGCCGCGCCCGGATCGGCCCGCCGTTGAAGCGGTGCGGCCTCCCGCGGTCGAAGAGAAGGCTGCCCCGGTGGCTCCGCCGGTAGTCGAGACGCCCCCACCTGCTCCCCCAATTGTCCCGTCGGCGCCGATCCGGCCGCCCCTCGCGGGACGCCCCATCCATCCTCCCTTCGTGGGCCAGCCAGCGGCTCGCCTGGAGGTAAACAAGGAAGGTCCGCGCCCTGAGGCCCCCAAGCCGGAAGGCCCGCGGATAGCGTCACCGCTGCCCGCCACACCTTCGGTAACAGCGGCCCCTTTGGCAACCGCGCCACCCGCGGTAATCGTTCCGCCTGTAACGCCAGCAGTTATCGCGCCGCCGGCGCCACCTCAACACGGAACGCCCCAACGGCCGGCTCCGCAAGCCCCGCCGCCGCATGCGTCCATGCCTTCCCACGTGGCCCAACACGGGCCCACGCCGCCTTCCGCGGTCATCGCACCGGGTCGTCCGGTGCCTTCGGCTCCCAAGCCGCTACCAGGCACAGGCCCTGGCACGCCGAGGCCGGGCCAGATTTTATCGGGACCCCGCCAGCCATTCCCGGCTGGGCCCACCGAAGGTAGGCCAGGACCGGGGACTGCCCAACCGCCGTCGCAACGCCCAAACATTGTGCAGCGGCAACGCCCCGAGACCCCCCGCGAACGGGAAGGGTACCGGCCGGGCTCTGCCGCTGGCGGGCCGTCTGTTCCTCAGTTTTCTTCGCCCGCTGCTCATGGTCCCTCAGCCCATGGGTCGTCTCAACCGCAGTCCCGGCCGCTAGCCGGTCAGCCTGCGGCGCGGCCGGTAGTGCCGCCTCGCCCGGATCTCGCGGCCAAACTCGGCGCGCCCAGGCCGGCCATGCCGGCGCAACCGGCTTCGCCTCGCCCCGGAATTCCGAAACCCGTCACGACCGCACCGGTCCCCGGACAACCCATCTATCGCGGACCGATCCGCCCGGGTCAGCCCCTGGTGGCCAAACAGGGTGTGCGTCCTGGACTTCCCAGCACAGGCCGTCCACCTGCTCCGGGCGGCCCGCGCCCGCAGCACCCCACCTCGCGCGGTCGGCTGGAGCCTGGCATGCCGCCGCCACCGGTGGAAGCGCCTCGCGGCCGCCCCGGCGACAAACGTCCCGGCGCCCGCCCGCAACCTCGGGAGCGCATCGAAGAAGAGAAGATCCTACGGCCCACCCGGCGCCATGTGGAATCCGGGCCGCCGGCCATCAATCGCGCCATCACGATTTCGGAAGGTATCACCGTAAAGGAACTTTCCGAAAAACTGGACGTGAAGGCCAACCTGGTAATTAAGAAGCTGCTGGACCGCGGCATCTTCGCCACCATCAACCAGACGCTGGATTCCAAGCTGGCGACCGAAGTCTCGCGCGAGTTCGGCGCCTCCACCGCCACNNCTGGTGAAGCGCGGACCAGTGGTCACCATCATGGGCCACGTGGACCATGGCAAGACCTCCCTGCTCGACGCCATTCGCGTGGCCAACGTGGCGGGGCGCGAGGCGGGCGGCATCACGCAGCATATCGGCGCCTACCACGTGGAGATGAAGGGGCGCAAGATCGTGTTCATCGATACCCCTGGCCACGAAGCGTTCACGCGCATGCGTGCCCGCGGCGCCAAGGTGACCGATATCGTAGTCCTGGTGGTCGCCGCCGAAGACGGCGTAATGCCCCAGACCCTGGAGGCCATCGATCACGCGCGCGCCGCCAAGGTGCCGATCATCGTTGCCATCAACAAGATCGACAAGCCAGATGCCCAGCCGGAGCGCATCAAGCAGCAGCTCTCCGACCGCGGCCTACTCCCCGAAGACTGGGGCGGCGACACCGTGATGGTGCCGGTTTCCGCCAGGACCCACCAGAATCTGGACCTGTTGCTCGAAATGATTCTGCTGGTGGCCGACATGCAGGACCTGAAGGCCAACCCGAACCGGCCGGCCATGGGTACCGTGATCGAAGCGCAGTTGGATCGTGGGCGCGGCCCGGTGGCCACCGTCCTGGTACGCAACGGCACGCTCAATGTGGGAGATTTCTTTATCTGCGGCGCGGTTTTCGGCAAAGTGCGCGCCATGCAGAACGACCGCGGC
>PMTT01000002.1 GCA_003167275.1 Bryobacterales bacterium
GCGCTGTTTCCTTTTGGGCTGACCAAGCCGCTGCGCTACCTGAAGCAGGAGGACACGTGGCAGACGCGCTTCCTGGCGCCTGTGGATATGACGGATGGCGAGTACCAGGTCCGGCTGATCCTGCGCGATCGCGACGGCAACGTGTACCGCGAGTCCAAGAGCTTCGTGATTGCGAGCAAGACGCCGGTGCTGCGCGCCCGATTGGAAAGGCCTCGCGTGCACGCCGGGGAGACGCTCCGCATTTCCGCGCAGGTTTCTGGGAATGCCCGCACCATTACGGCGAGGCTCTACGGGGCGCTGCCGGTGGCACTGCACTGGAACGGCGCGGCCAAGGCGAATACGGGCGAGTTGGTGGTTCCGGCATTTCTTCCGCCGGGGAAGTATACGGTGCATGTGACGGCCGAGGACGTGGCGCACAATATCGGCACGGAGGAGGTGGGTCTTGAGATCTGGTAGGCGGGGCGGGGAGGAAAACCTGCTCGACGCGGAGACGCGGAGACGCGGAGAAAAACGCGGAGGAGGAATTAGAGCGGGTCGGTTCCTGAGAGATGACCTCGGGGTTATGCCGGGGGCTTTGGGAGAAGGCGGAGGAGGCGGAGAGAGCGCCGAGCGGAATATACTGCCTGACGAGGAGACCGGGAGACGAAGCGGAAAAACGTCGACACGACTGTCGACGCGGCAGACACGAGTGTCCGCGCCACATCGCGATACGAGACTTAGCAGGCTTGGTTGGGTGGCGGGCTTCCTGCTGGTCTCGGGGGGCTTTCTTATTCGCGGCGAACTGGCGCCGCTGGTGCAGCATGTGCCTTCGGGGCCGGCGATCACGGCGCTGTTTCGCTCGGTGGCCATGCCCGGCGGTTCGGTGCCGATCCTGCGGCCACCTGCGGAGACGCGGCCGGCTCTGACTAAGTTGATCGACGGCGCGCCGCGCGATGCTATGCTCTATCGGCTGCGGGCGCAGCAGGCTGAGATGGCGCTGGATTTCGCGGCGAGCGAAGGCGATTGGAAGAACTACGTCCAGAACGCGTCCGACAGCTACGCTGCGCGGATCGAGCTGGCCGATTTCTACCATCGGCGGGTGCGGGCGAATGACGAATTGGCGACACTCAGGGCGGCCGCGGCGGCCGCGACAGACGACGAAAAACGATCGTCTGTCCTACTACAGCCCGGGTGGCGCGCGTTCGAGCGGATGGCGGTGGTGGTACAGAGCGAAGCTCTTGGTCCCGCGGCGGCGGAGCCCGTCTTCCGCAGTTGGGTGGCTCGCTATCCGAAGGAGCCCGAGGCGTGGCGTAAGCTGATCGAGTACCTGGAAAAGAGCCGGCAGTTCAGCGCGGCTGAGGCCGAGATCGCCAGCTATGGGCGCACCTTCCACGACGCGACGTCGGCGACGTCGGCGCCACCCGGCTTGCGGACCGATACCGAACTCGTGCGGATGCGCGCGGACCTGGCGATCCACCGCGGCGCTCCAGCAACTGCCATCGCGATCTATGACGCTGCTTTTCAGCCGCTGTGGCCGGACGATATGAGGGCGAGCTATTTCAAGCTGCTTGAGGAGCAGGGGCAACTCCGCGAGTTTACCGCGAAGGCCCGCACGGCGCTGGCACGGAACCCTACCGACCTGGATGCCACCGCGCGACTGTTCCACTATTTTCGCACGCAGAACAACCTCCCCGCGGCGCGGCGCGCGCTGCTGGAGTACCGCATCGCCAAGGAATCGGGCGGTCAGGCATGGACGCCCGCCGAGTTGCAGACGCTGGCTCAACTGTTCGAGTGGCTGCCGGATGTGAACGAAGCGGCGCGTTTGTATTATGCGCTCTATAACGCTCCGCCGGCCGGCGGGCCACACACGGAGCGGGCGCTGTACGGGTTGGCGAATCTGCTGCTTACCCAGCCGGATCAGCCGATCCAGTTTGGGTCGGGCGATCTCTCGTTCTATAAGGATATTGCCACGGTCGATCCATCGCCCGGGTTCCTGAATGGGATTCTCTCGCTGGTGCTGAACTGGACTGGGGCCCGCGGGGAGTATCAGCAGCAGAACGAAAAGTCGGCGGCGTACTTCCACAGGGCCGCTGCGAGCCAACTGGTCAACCTGCTGGAGCAGCGATTTCCGCGCTCCGAGTATCGCGCTCCGCTGCGGGCCTCGCTGGTTTCGGCGTACGGCGCGTATGGGGACGATGCGACGGTGATTCGAGCGGGGCGCGAGTATATAGCGGCGTTTCCGATTGGGACGGCGCGCGCATCGGGCAACAGCGGGTCCGGGGGGACCCGCGCGGACCAGGGGGTCCGCCCCACAGTGAGTGGATCGGCCGGTGGGAACACCGCGGACCAGGGAGTTAGTGCCCCAAGGAATGGGGCGACGACTCGCGGGACGAGCGCGGACGTGGAGGTCCGCGCCACTGTAGGGGTCCAGGCTACTGTCAGTGTGGCGATGCAGGTGGGAGATGCACTGGCGCGCGGGGAACGCACCAGTGAGGAGTTCGCGCTCTATGACCAACTGCTGCGGGAACTCGCGGCCAGGGCCAGCGGCGTGCCGGTCGGGACGAATCCGCCACCGCCCGCACCACCGCAAGCCGAGCCGCCGAACACGGTCCCGGATGATCCGGATGCTGCCGTGCGCTTGAGCGGCATGGTCCCCGGCGCGAATGACCAGGGAGCGGACCAGCGGCAAGACCGCGGGCGTTTCCCCGTGAGCGGCATGATCCTGGGCGCGAATGGCCAGATGACCGACCGGCGGCAAGACCGGCGTTACGGGCCGCGGTCCGCGGAATATGTTCGAGTGCTCGACAAGTATCTTGCGCGCCTGGCGGCGTTGAACCGGCCGGTGGATGCGCTCCGCGTGTACCGCACGGAGATCGATCGCAATCCCAACGATGAGGGGCTCTATGAGCGGCTGGCGGCTTTTGTGGAGCAGCACGGCGCGGCCCAAGAGGTGGAGACTGTCTATACCCAGGCGATCGCGAAGTTCGCCGACCGCTCGTGGTATCACAAGCTCGCCCGTTGGTATCTCCGCAGGAGCGAGTTTGCGGCCCTCGAAAAGATCAGCCGCGACGTCATCGCGGTGTTCTCGGGCAGTGAGCTGGAACGCTACTTCAACGAGATTGTCCTCCCTCACCCGGACGCCGTGCTCTACCGTCAGTTGAACCTGTACGCGCACGAGCGATTTCCGGAAGACATGGTTTTTGTCCACAACCTGATGAGCGCGTACCTTCGCCAGGAGACTCGCGACGCCACGGCTGCCGAGCGCCTGCTCCGCCAGTACTGGTTCTTCGACGACCAGCTTCGGTCGAGGCTGTTCGAGCAGCTTTCGCAGCGGGGACTTCTGAATCCTGAGTTGGCCGCGATCCGCGCTGCCAACCCCGGGATCGCGAGCGGGCATTTCGACCAGGCAGTGGCGGCGAATCCGGCCGCGGTCCAATTCGCGGTTGAGGCGGAAGCGTGGCTTTCGCATTTTGAAGCGGCGGCCCCGGCGGCGCGCGCGCTGGCCACCGCGTATCCGGGGCGTCGCGAATTCACTAGCCAGGCATCGGCGCTCTACCGGTCTCTCGCGGCCTACGATCCGCGCGATACCGAAATTGCGGTCACGATGGCGGGGTATGAGCAGCGGTCCGAGCCGCGCGATGCGACCGTCCTGGCGCGGATGGGTGACATTCTGGCCGACCGCGAACTGTTCACGCGGGCACGCACGTACTGGGAGCGGATGCCCTCGGCGCAGCCGGGAAATCCGGAAGCCTATCTCGACGCGGCCACCATCTATTGGGACTATTACCAATTCAACGATGCACTGCGCTGGATCGCCGCCGCGCGGAAGAAGTTCGACAACCCCGCGCTGTTTGCGTACCAGGCGGGCGCGATCTACGAAGGCAAGCGGGATTATGCGGGCGCGGTAAGAGAGTACGTCGTCGGGGCGCTCCAGGGGGAGAGTGTCAACAACACCCGCGTGCTTCGATTGCTGAATCGCCCGCAGGCACGCGAGCTGATCGAACGGGCGACTGTGGCGGCTGTGGGACAGGCCTCCCGGCCTGTCTCTGCGGGCAGCAGAGGAAACGGGGCGGGAGGGTTCGGAGGCAACGCCGGAAGTGACGGGCCAGGAGGCCTGTCCTACAGCGGAGACAGGCCGGGAGTCCTCTCGGACGTTGCTCTAACCCTGCGAATCTCCATCCTGGAGGCGGAGCAGCGGCGGCCGGATTTGGAAGCGCTGCTGCGGGCGCGGGTGGAGGCAGAGAAATCGCCGGCCGAGTTGGCCGGGCTTCAGGAGACTGCGCGCCGCCTGGGGTTCGACCAGATCGAAGCGCGCGCCAATGAGCGGATGCCCCAACTGACTAACGATCCCGTGGATAAGATGCGGCTCACGCTGGCCAACGCGCGGCTGCACGAATCGAAAAAGGAGATCGCCGAGGCGGCGCGCGTAGTGGACGCCCTCTACCGCGACCATCCGCTGATCTTGGGAGTGGTCCGCGGCGCCGTCGATTTCCATGTCCGGAACGGGCAGTCGACCGAGGCGATCAACCTGCTGCTGGACGCCTCGAAGCACGCCCGCGCCGATCTCGCCGCGCAGTTCACGCTGGAAGCGGCCCGCACCGCCACGCAAGCGGGCCAGTTCGACCGCGCCCGCACGCTGCTGGGCGTCCTGCTCGGCGCGGATCCGTTACGCGCCGAGTATCTCACCGCGATGGCGGACACGTATCTTCAGGCAAAGGACGACGCGGCCTTCCGCGACTACCAACTCGCCACCATCCAGCAATTGCAGCAATCCCCGTTGACGCCCGCTCAGCGCATCGAACGGATCGCCACCATCCGGCGGAGCTTGATCCCGGCGCTCGACCGCCTGAAGGACTACGCAGGCGCCGTCGAGCAGTACATCGAAGTGGTGAACCGCTACCCGGAAGACGAAGGCCTCACGAAAGAGGCAGCGGCTTATGCGGTGGCGCATGGGCAGACCGCTTCGCTGGTGGCGTTCTACCGCAAGACCGTCAGCGACTCGCCGCTGGACTATCGCTGGCCGATCGTGCTGGGCCGAATCGAAACCGTGACCGAGGATTTTCCGGCGGCCATCGGCGACTACGAACGGGGCATCAAAGCGCGGCCGGACCGCGCCGACGTGGTGGAGGCCAAGGCGCGGTTGGAAGAGCGGCTGATGCGGTTCGACGATGCCATCAAGAGTTATGACAAGCTCTATGAGCTGGCCTACCGGAATCCGCAGTGGATGATCAAGGTCGCCGAACTGCGCGCCCGCACGGGCCAGACGCAAGAAGCGGTCAACGCGCTGAAGACCGCGATCATCGGCGCGCGTACGGAGACGGCGTATGCGGACTTTGAGATCGCCGGGCAGCTTGAAGCGTGGCACATCATTCCCCAGGCCGTGACGTTCGCCGAAAGGGGCGCGCGCCTCGGCGGGGCCGAGTTGTTCGAGACGGGCGACTATCTGACGACTTTCGCGCGCGTCATGACGACCGGGCGGCGCATGGAACTGGTGCTGAGCGCCCTGGGGGTGCGATCGGCGGCTCGAAGACTGCCGGCGCCACCAGCGGATCCAGCGGCGCCGGCAGGGGGCCCGGCGGAAGGGCCGCTTGCGCTGCCGGCAGACGGGCAGGCTACACAGGTGGCCGGGCGGGTGGTCGCGGAGACTTACTCGCCGGAAGAGAAGGCGCGGCTGGAGCAGACGTTGATCGCGGAGGCCGCGCGCGTTGGTCCAGTGGTTCGGCAGAACACCCTGCTGCCGCTCGCCACAGCCGCCGGGCTGGTTGACCTGGAATCGCGATGGCGGCACGAATCGATGAGTGGGCAGAGTACGCAGGTAGACCAGAGCCTGGTGACGCTCGAATCGCAGCGGGGGACCTACGGCGCGTTGGGCCGCGAACTGGAAGAATACGGAGCGAAGTATCCAGGGCGGCCTGTGGAGGCCGGCGCGCTGGCCCAGGCGGCCCAAGCCTTCATCGACGAGGGTGACATCGAAAGCCAAATGCGCGTGATGCGCACGGCCGTGGCGCGCAACGCCCTCGCCGGCCCGCTGCTGGACCGGTACCTGGGGCTGCTGGTGACGCGGCAGCCTGACGAGTTGCTGGCAGTGGTGCGCGGCAACGGGTCCGCCGACGTGCGCAATCGGGCGGTTCAAATCGCCATCGGCAGCGGGCGGCAGGACCTGGCGTATCGGGCCGTCGCGGGCCGCGGCGGCGGAATGCCCACTGTCTGGACCCGGGCCTACACGGCGCTCGCAGGCCAATACTTCGACGACCACGCCCCGGCGATCGACGCGGCATTCCAGTCGGCGCTGGATACACGCACCATCGGCGAGCGGCTGAAGACGCCGCTCAAGCCTGATTCCGTCATCGCGGGCCGGGTCTGGTTCTACTACGGTGCGCGCTATGGCGAACACCTCGCCACGGGCAAGAGCAGTGCCGCCGACGAGTGGCTGCCGGCATCTCTGGAGGCCGAGCCGGACGATCCGGAAGCGTACGTGGCGCTGGGCGACTGGTACGCCGAGGCCGGCCAGGGCGCCAAGGCAATCACGGAATTTGAGGCCGCGCTGCAACTCGATGCGGATCGCGCCGACGCGCACGATCATATCGCCCGAGTGCTGTGGTCCGAGGGCCGGCAGGCGGAAGCCATCGCCCGCTGGAAGGCCGCGCTGTCCACGCTCCTGCGGATTCAGAGCCGCGGCGTGCGGGTTCCCGAACCCTTCTGGCACAGGGCGGCCGAGACCTTCACCGATATCGGAGAGCGCCATGCGATGGGACCACTGCGCGGCGATATCGCGCACCTGCTGGGCGATTACTACCAGCGCAACAAGGAGTATCGGTTCGATCAGTTGATGGAGCCGGCCGCCGCCGCGTCCGTCACGTCCGGCGAAGGAGTGGCGTGGCTGGTGGAATTGAGCCGCTCGATGCAGTACCCGGACAGCATGCTGCACTCTCTGACGCTGATCAAGGGCCTGAGCGTGGCGCAGCGCCTCGATCTGCAACGCGAGCAAGTGGCACTGGCCGAGAAGCAGGCCGAATCTCAGTTCGGCGACGCGCGCGAGTGGGCCGTGAGGCTGGTGAACGTTTATCGGGAGGAACTGGTCTCCCGGCTGCTGGACTCGGGCGACGTGCCGGGCGCCTCCGCGGAGTGGCGCCTGATTCCCGTTCCCGCCAGACGCTCCCGTTGGGACGGCGATCGCGATCGGGACGCAGTGGAAATTCGCCTGGCGTCGCGGACGGGCGCGCTGGACGCGCTGTTGGAGCGGTACCGCACCCAACCCGATTGGGCGCCCTCCGTCGAGACGCTGCGCAACGCGGCGATCGGAGTGCGGGAGGAGCATGACGAGAATGGCGCACGGGCTCTGCTCGAATACCTCTACGATCGCGAGATCCGCGCCGGTCACCTGGAGGCGGGCAACTTTATCGGCCTGGCGGAAGTGAAGCTTGAGCGGGGCGATACCGCCGCGGCCATCGCGCTGCTGAATCGCATGGCGCTGGTGGTGGCGGATGACTTCGAGACCTTGTCGCCGGCCGCCGAGCTGCTGGCGAAATACGGGAAGAACGCCGAGGCCGCGGATTTCCTGCGGCGGCGAATCAAGGCCGTGCCTTGGGATGCCGCGGCCAGGGTGCAACTCGCGCGCACCCTGCCTTCGGGCGACGCTGCGCGCGCGCCCCTGCTGGCAGCCGTCGTCACCGATTCGCAGGCCGTGTACCAACTGCGCGCCGAAGCTGTGAGAATGTCCGTGGGGCGCGCGTCGGCCGCGGCATCTTCGACGGCGCCTGCGGGGGCATCTTCGACGGCGCCTGCGGCGCCGGCGGGAACGGAGCTCGCGATTCTGTCGGGCGCCGCGGTGAGTCCCGAGGCCGCATCGAAATCGTACCAAGTGGAGGCGCGGATGGAGGCGGCGCGAGAGAGCTTCGACGCCGGGGTGAAGCTGCGCCTGTGGCAGGAGGCGCTGGCGATCGCTCCAACCGACCCGCGTGTGCGCCTGGGGGCTCTTCGCGCCGCGATTGCCGCGGGCCGCGACAGCCTGGCGCTGGCGATCGAAAAGACCCAAACGCAGGCACAATACCGCGAATTCGTGCCGCCCGAGTCGCTACTCGGCGAGGAGGAACACGCGGCCGTTGCCGAGGCCCTGGCTGCTGCCGCGGAACGCGTCGACGATTTGATCTCCGCCGAGAACTACGTGCAGGCCGCCATCCGTCTGCGGCCGCCCGATCGGCGCGACGCGCTCGAACGGAGGCTCAACGCGCTCAAGGCGGAACAGGAACGCCGCGCGAAGAATGCGGCGCGGCTGCCGGCTGTCAAGAACGCGATTGAGCAGGACCATGCGGTGCGCCCGCAGATTCTCAGGAGTGCGCAATGAAGAAAGCTTTGCTGTTGGGCATGCTGCTGTTGGCGGCTGGCGGCTATGTGTTTCTGCAGACGATGGCGCCGGCGCCTCGACTGGCCACGCTCATGCCCAGCGGCGCTTTGCTCTACCTGGAGTCGCCGAACTTCGGACGCCTGCTGCGCGATTGGGACCAGTCGAAGGTGAAGGCCGATTGGCTGGAGAGCGAGAACTACGCGGTGTTTTCGCGCTCCAATCTCTTCACCAAGCTCGGGGAGGTGTACGGGCAGTACGGCGAGGCGGCGGGATTCGCGCCCGGCCTCAAGGGCGTCGCGGAGATCGCGGGCACGGATTCGGCGCTGGCGCTTTACGGAATCCGCGACGTGGAGTTTCTGTAT
>PMTT01000689.1 GCA_003167275.1 Bryobacterales bacterium
CGGCGCCAACGCCGCCATGTTCAGCGTTGTCTACAACGTTCTCCTGCGGCCCCTGTCGTATCCACAGCCTGAGCGACTCGTCTTCGTGCAGGAAACCAGCCTGCGGCGCGGCGGGCTCAACCCGACTGCGCCGGCCACCTTCTCCGATTGGCGCGACCAGCAGCACGTTTTCCAATCGATCGCCGCCGCCGAGTTGTGGGGCGCGTCGTTGACAGGATCCGGAGCAGGATCCGGCCGCCCCGAAGAGGTCGACGGATTGAGGGTCTCGACCTCCCTCCTCTCGATCCTTCAAGTGTCACCAGTCTTGGGCCGCGGGTTTGTGGCAGATGATGAACAGACGGAGGGAGGCCGAGTCGTATTGCTCAGCCACCGACTCTGGCAGCGGCGTTTTGCCGGCGACCGTTCGATCATTGGCCAGACTCTCACACTCAGTGGCGCCATCTACCGGGTGATTGGTGTGATGCCTCCGGAGTTCCAGTTCCCGCCGTTCTGGGCGATGAAGGCCGAACTCTGGGTGCCCTTGGTATTTCCTCCCCATCGCCTGAACGACCACGGCAGCCGTTCGTTGCGCGTCTTCGCACGCTTGAAGGACGGCGTAAGCCTGCCGCAGGCCGCCGCCGAGATGAGCACCATCGCCAGCCGTATCGAGCGAGCCTGGCCGGCCACCAACTCCGGCCAGGGCGCGCGCGTGGTACCGCTCGGTGAAGTGGTGGTCGGGCAGGTCCGCCCGGCACTCGTGGTGCTGCTGGGAGCGGTCACTTTCCTGCTGTTGATTGCCTGCGCCAACGTTGCCAACCTGCTGCTGGGGCGGGCCAGCGGGCGGCAAAAGGAGATCGCCCTACGGCTGACATTGGGCGCCGGACGCTGGCGCCTGGTTCGGCAACTGCTGGTCGAAAGCGTGCTGCTCTCCGCGGCCGGCGGGGCGCTCGGACTGCTGCTGGCCTGGTGGGCGATGCACCTGCTCACGGCGAGCATCGGGGAGGCCAGCCGCTTTACCCTGCCGCGCTACCAGGAGATCGGCATGAGTGCGGCGGTGCTGCTGTTTGCCTTTGCGGTGTCCACGGCCACCGGCGTTCTGTTCGGGCTGGCCCCGGCGCTCCAGTTCTCACGTCCGGATCTGCACGCCACCTTGAAGGATGGCGGCAGGGGCTCGGTGCGACTTTCACGGTCCCCGCTGCGCAGCTTGCTGGTGGTGGGCGAGGTGGCAATTTCTCTGGTGCTGCTTTCGGGCGCCGGGCTGATGCTCCGCAGTTTCGCCAACCTGGGCGCGGTGGACGCCGGTTTCGATCCGCACCATGTGCTGACGATGCGGGTGATCCTCACCGGGTCGCCGCACGCCGCTACTCCGGAGAGTCGCAACGCCTTCTACCGCCAGGTTCTCGACAGGGTGGCCGCGGTCCCTGGTGTCGAGTCGGTGAGCGGCATCAATCACCTGCCGCTGGCGGGCGACCTCTGGACTTTCGATTTCCACGTGGAAGGGCGGTCGGATCCACCGCCCTCGGACACCCCGAGCGCCGCGTTCCGGGCGGTTTTCCCAGGCTATTTCCACACCATGCGAATCCCCGTGGTGCGCGGCCGCGATTTCACCGAGCGCGACGACGCCTTGGCCCCCGGCGTCATCGTGGTGAATGAGTCCATGGCCAAGCGCTGGTGGCTCGGCGTCAGCGCCATCGGCAAGCGCATCCGCCTGCATACGNNCACCGCGAGGAGCGAGTTCTACTTCCCCCAACTGCAGAACCCCGTCGACATTCAGCGCTACCTCACACTGGTGGTGAGAACGTCCGGGGACCCGCTCCCACTGGCGGGAGCCGTCCAGGGCGAGGTCTGGTCGCTCGATCGGGATCTGCCCATTGGCGATGTGTCGAGCATGCAGCAGGTGGTGGAGCGTGCGGTATGGCAACCGCGCTTCTCGACGACGCTGCTGGGCGGGTTTGCGGGGCTGGCCCTGGTCCTGGCGGCCATCGGGATCTACGGCGTGATGTCGTTCGACGTCAGCCGGCGCACGCAGGAGATCGGCATCCGCATGGCCTTGGGGGCCAAGCCTGCGGACGTGATGCGCTCGGTCCTTGGCGGGGGAGGGAAGCTCGCCGCCGTCGGGACGGCGATTGGGCTCGCAGGCGCGTTGGCGTTGACGCGCTTTCTGAAGACGCTGCTCTATGAGGTGAGCACCACCGATCCGGTGGTACTCGTGGGCGCGGCGGCCGTATTGGGACTGGTAGCGTTGCTGGCAGTCTGGCTGCCGGCGCGCCGTGCCACCCGGGTGGACCCGGTCGTGGCGCTACGGAGCGAGTAGCATGGGCATTCTTGCCTGTGTTGGTTTTTCTTGCCCTGGAAACCAACAGTGGCAAGAACCGTTTCGATCGGTGCTGCCACCCCCCGACTCGTCGAGACGCCAGGTGCTCTTCGCCCAAGAGGCCCTTGCCAGGTGTGGACCTCGCCCCGGCCTTCGGCCGGCGACAGACGACGAAAGGCGATCGTCTGTCCCACCCCCCTCACAGCGTACAATGAGGTAGTGCGTTTCCTAGCCCTCATCATCTGTCTTCCAGCGCTTCTCGCCGCCCAGGATCCCCGCCAGATCATTGTGCGCGCCGTAGACGTCTACGGCAAAGGCGCAGAGATCGCCCGTAGCTACACCTATCTCCAGCGTGAAGTGGAAAGCGACCTGGACAGCGCAGGCAAGCCTAAGACTACCCAGATCCACACCTGGGAAGTCAGCATGCAAGAGGGCTCTCCGTACCGCCGCCTCGTGGCGCGCAACGACCAGCCGATTTCCACCGAGGAGCAGAAGCAGGAGGCGGACAGACTCCAGTGGAACATCGAGCAGCGCCGCAAGGAGACTCCGCAGCAGCGGGAACTCCGCATTTCCAAGTGGCGCGGGCGGGAGCAGCGCAGGATCGAGCCCGTGAAAGAACTCCCCGACGCGTTCAATTTCCAGGTGCTACGCTCGGAAGCGCTCAACGGGGTTGAGACTTGGGTAATTGACGCCACGCCCAAGCCCGGCTACCAACCAAAATCCACCGCCGCTTCCTTTTTCCCGAAAGTGACGCTGCACCTCTGGATCGATAAGCGCGAATACCAATGCGTCAAAGCGGAAATGGAGACGCAGGGCGCGGTCACCTTCGGCGGCTTTCTGGTGCGGGTTGCCAAGGGGAGCCATCTGTCCCTGGAGCAGACCCGGGTAAGCGACGAGGTCTGGATGCCGGCGCGGTTCATCATGGAAGCCTCCGCGCGCCTCATGCTGGTGAAAGGCTATCACAAGGCCCTCGACATGAGGTTTAGCGACTACAAGAAGTCCCAGACCTATTCGCGCGTGGTGGCGGCCAGGTAACACGGGCATCCTTGCCTGTGGGTTTGCGGCGGCTTTTCGGCTTTGCTCGCGACCACGCCCACCGCCAAGACAAACGAACACAGGCAAGAATGCCCGTGCCACATAGTTAGATCCCGGCTTTCGGATAGCGCGCCTTCATCCACTCCACGAACTTCATCGGCGCCGCCATGGTGGAGAGTCTGCTCTGACGAACCAGGGCCCAATCATCGAACTTCCCCGACTGCTTGATCTCAGCCAGCGTCGTGACCGGCTCCAGTCGTCCACGAAACTCCAGATCCACCACCGCCGATTTGGGGTTCTTGGGATCGTCACGCGGCTCGGACTCGACCGACGCCAGCCCCACGACGCTCGACATACCGAGGCTGTGATACACGAAGACACGGTCGCCGGGCCGCATCTCCCGGATCGCGCGCACCGCCTGGGCGTTGGTGACGCCATCCCAGGCAGTCTTCCTCTCGCGTTCCAGATCGTCGATCGAATAGGTGTCGGGGTCCGTTTTGGCCAGAAAGTAGTTCATCGAAAATCCTCTCTCACTTTCTTACCATGTGGCGGCTCACTGCTGCCGCAGCGGCGGCATCGGGATCCGGAGGTTGTAGTTCCTGGCGCCCACCCCCACGCCGCCCTCGCAAGTGGTGGGAGCCTGCGCCTCCACTCCCCAGAACATGTATCCGAGCATCCCCGGACTCGCCCCAGCTCCGGCCGGCGCGATGCTCTGCACGAAGTTTCCCGTGCTGTTCTGGAGCGAAGAGCTGAAATTGTTGCATTCCGGCTGTGGCGTGCTCCCCAGCACCACCCGTACGGCGACTGTCACCTTCGCCGGGGCCAGCGGAGGGATCGGAGGATTGACGTTCGTTCGTCCCGTCACGTGCTGCTGCCAGTTGGTCACCGCATCCGAGGCCACCGGCTGGCCATTGGGCACAGTGGCATTGGCGTAGTCCAGCACAGGATTGGCCGCGGTAAGCCAGTCGGCTGCGGCTTTTGCGTTCAAGATATTCAGGAACTCGTCGCCCGCGGCCAGATCGATCGTCAGGCGCGCCGCGGGATTGGAGCCGGTCGCATCATACGGCAGGACCGAGCGGTAGGCCGTGATGAACGTCCGCAGTCCGTCGAGGTTCGGATCTCGTGGCCTTCCACCCACGCCTCCGGGAAATGCCGGCGGATTTCGCTTTCTCTGTAGGTGACTTGCTCCGGTGTCAGGCCAAGTTTCTCCACCAGGTTCCGGTTGACCTCAGTTATGATTTGATCCGTCCACCGTGGCAGACACAAGCCTCGCCCGCCCGCAAGCCGAAAGAGCGTATCGGCCAAGGGCATCGGGATGAGAACGCAGGCATCCAGGACCGCTTTGAGGCCCACCCTCACTGGGCTTGCTCACTCATCGCTGCCACCCTCTGGCATTACGTTACGGTCGTACAGTCCTGCTTCAAAAGCGTGGAGAGAGAGAGACGATCGAGAGCAGCCAAACGGTCCTCGTCACGTTTGCGGGCAAATTCGAGAACATCTCGTAAAAAGACACGACGCTGATCCCCAATCCTGTGGTGGGCCATCGCGCCGTTCTCCAGCAACTTGATAAAGAACGGTCGGGACATCCCGAGCAGGTCTGCCGCACGTTGTGTAGTGACAACCTGCCTGTCCTGTAATAGTGTCACCGACTTGCCTTCAGCCATAAGTTCAGCCACTTTTCTGAAAACTTCGGAAACCGGAGCCCTATCAGCGAGTCTCCCTCCAAGCCCCAAAATCCGCGAGGACCTCTTCTTCCGTGCATCCGCTCTTGTTCAGCCGTCGGGCGATCTCGGCGCTCAACTGCTCGAAAGCTGGTGCTTGTGGTCGAGTGAAAGCGAATCTTCGGGTGAGGGAAAGAAGATACCCGCCATTCGTCCCCGCCGCGTGATCAAGACGGGTTCCTTGGATTTTAGCAGCGCAGTTGCCCTGTCCCGGAATTCGCGGACCGTGCTTACTCGCATGTGGTCACCCCAGTGCTCATTAAGGACACGGCGGCGCTTCACCACGCCCTCGGCATTTTCAGGGTTTCAGGCCCGTTACGGTTGACGAAACGACATCTGCCTGTTACCGTTGGTCGCAAGGAGACGACTATGTCCAACCCCGGCATTAAGCGGCGGAGCATGTTTCGGATGATGGCCGGCACGGCCGCAATCTCATCGGTGCTGGCCGATCAGGCAGCCGGCGAACAGCCACTCCAGTCCGGCGGTGTGAACAAGAACTCCGCGCCGAGCCAGTTGCGCATCACCGACATGCGGGCAATCCGGATTGCCTCGAACTACGATTATCCGATCATCCGGATCGATACCAACCAAGGCGTGTACGGCCTCGGCGAGGTCCGCGATGCGGGTAACGAAGGCATGGCGCTGGTGCTCAAGCCCCACATTGTCGGCAGGAACCCGCTGGAGATCGAACCCATCCTGGACCGCGTTCGCAACTTCACCAACCAGCGCCGTTTTGGGGGCGGCTACAGCGCGCTGGATATCGCCCTGCACGATATTGCGGGAAAGGTCTATGGCGTGCCCGCCTGGCGCCTGATCGGCTCCCAGTACCGCAATCGCGTCCGGTGCTATTGCGATACCACCGAGAGCAGCGATCCCAAGGTGTATGCCGCCCGCATGGCCGCCCGCAAGAAGATGGGCTTCACTTTTTTCAAGATGGACATCATGCCCTCCATGATCCGCGACCGTCCGGGCGGGCTCAACACGCGCGGCGTGGCCACGGCTAAAGGGCTCCAGATGTATGGCGAGCACATTCAGGCCGTGCGCGACGCCATCGGCTGGGACCAGCCTCTCGCGGCCGACCACTTCGGCCCTCTCGACGTGAACGACGCCATCCGCCACGCGCGGTTTTTCGAACAGTACGAGCTCGCCTGGGCCGAGGATCTCCTGCAGGTCGGCACGCTCGGTTCCGGGGACGCTCCCAGGAACTGGCGCGCTTACAAGGAGATCAAGGAGGCCACGGTCACCCCCATCAATACCGGCGAGAGTCTCTTTGGCCTGGAAGAGGGATTCCGACCCCTGATCGAGAACAACGCGGTGGACATCATCCATCCGGACCCTTTGACGTCGGGAGGCATCCGCGAGACCAAGCGGATTTCGGACTTTGCGTCCATGTATGGAATTCCCACTGCCGTGCACTTCGCCGGATCTCCGGTGGGCTGCATGGCGGCGGTGCACATGATCGCGACCATCAAGGACTTCCTCGTCATGGAGAACCACGCCGTGGATATCCCGTGGTGGGGAGACCTGGTCACAAAGCCGGCCAAACCGATTATCCAGAACGGCTACATAACGGTGCCGGATACGCCGGGCATTGGTGTGGAGCTAAATGAAGAGGCCTGCAAAGAGCACCTTCGCGTTCCCGGGTACTTCGAGCCTACGCCCCAGTTCGACAAATATATTCTGGACGAATACAGAACTGGCGGTCCCTATCCGCACCTGGATGAGAATGGCAAGCTCGTCAATGCCCGCTAGCCTGACCCGAGGTCTTATGCGCATCATCAAGAAGCTCGGTTTGGTTTCCTTGCTCGTGGTGCCTTGCGTCTCCGCAGCCGACCCTACCTTCATCCGGCGGCGCATCCCGGATATCCAGCCGCATCCGGATCAGTTAACCTCCAACGCGAAGTCCGCCGTCTACAAACCCGTCTTCGGCGCCGGCGACCCACAAGCAAATCAACTCAAAGGCATCGCCCGCTACGGGGAGCTGACTGTGGGCCCGGATGGCGCCAGCGCGACTGTCAGCTACCCTGCCGAAGAGCAGATCTACTACATTCTCGAAGGCCACGGAACCCTGCTGTACGCCGACCAGAGAGTGCCGGTCACGAGCAATGATTTCCTCTACCTTCCGCCCGGTGTCAGCCACGGTATCGCCAATGGCTCGAGTGCCCCGGTCCGGTTGCTGGTGATGGGATTCAAGATCCCGCCGGGCACGAACATCGCTCCCACGCCGAAGCTCATGCTCGCCAACGCGGAGGAGGTCCCCCTGGTCCCCGTGCAGGGACACGGGCCGACCTCCCTCTTCAAACTGCTGATGGGGACCACCGAAAGCACGCGGGATAAGCTCGCCGCCGCCAGCCAGATGGTGAGCCTGTTCATCATGGACTTTGCGCCCGGCGGCACCAACATTCCGCACCACCACGACAGGGAGGAAGAGATCTACTACATTCTCAGGGGCCACGGCGATATGGTGGCCGGCGGCGGCGCCGACGGGAACGAAGGCCGCTACCCGGCCAGAGAGGGCGATGCGTATTTCATCCGGCTCAATTCCACCGTCGGATTCTATAGCGCCTCACAGGCGGGCGAGAGCCACGATCTGGTTCTGGCCGTACGTTCGAAGTATCCCTTCCGCTGAGGCAACGGGAGCCAGCCCCGTGTAGCCCGGCACGTTGTAAGTTCCAACCGGGCGGCCGTCCCTGCCCGTAGACCGCGGACGCCCACAGCAGCGCCAGAATCGAGTATTGCTTCATTTCCCTACAGGTGGAGCATGCCATTGGCGATGACTGGGCAAGCTAAAGCATACCCCACACCTACTGCACTACGAATGAGTCTATATCTACAAATCGGCCGGTGGATCTCCGGTTCGTCTGGCCGGTGACCTGGATCGCCGCGCGGTGTTTCCCGGCGCTGAAACAACAGAAGGTCTGACGTGCCTGCCACTCCACATCGGCGGAATACAAGTCGACCGTGCGCGGGGCGCGGCTATCAATCGTCACGCTCGCGATGCCGCGATTGGGCGCCTTCGTGAAAACATACGTCAGGCTCGTCCCCTGGAACTCGATCGTGACCTCCGAACCCGGAGTATCGCTAAAGCTGATGGTGTGCTGGTACGGGCCATCGAAGCTCTTGTCGTGGGTCCATTCGCCGCGGAAGCTGACGGACGGGTCGAAGTCGTCATAGACACCGGGAGGGACTGGCCCGCTGGGCGGATTCCCCTTGCCGGGTTCTGGCGCCGCCAGACCGCAGTTCGGCTCCAATCGGGCTAGGGTAAACCAGCCGGCCGCGTACTCCTTCGTAGTGCACGCACTCAGCAGCGCCTGAAGTGGAGGAGGCACCGTCTCGTCACCCGGCGCCAGTTGTTCGACGATGAAATACTTGACTTTCCAGCGTTGCATGAGACTAAACATGTCGAACGGTGTGTGGGCGGCGCGAAGCTGTTCCACAATCGGGAACTGGTGCCAGTTGTTCATGTAAACATCGCCTGTCAGTCCGGCAATCGATGTCGAGCTGGTAAGCAGGACGGCGGAGTTCGGATGATTCTGGTTGTAATAAGCAATCACGTTTCGGATCGGAGAGGCCTCATCCCGGTAACGATCCCTCTCCGTCCGGGAGAATGGCGCCCGCAGGCAAAAGTCCTTGTGATAGTAACTCGACGCCGGTATAAAGTAAGTGTCAAAAGCCGTACAGGCAAACAGATAGACGATCAGCACGCGGTACATCCAGCGCTGGTGGGAACTCATCCAGCCCAATACCGCGGCAAACGCGATCAGCAGCAGGGGCATCGCGGTATAGAGATACCGGACATTGGGCGTGGACTGCATAATGATCACGCCCCCACCCAGTGCCAGTACGGCGGCGGCCTGTGCGGGGCTGCGCCGGGCCACCACGAGCCCGAAAAGCGCCAGCGGGACCACCACCAGGTATTGAAAGCCGAACGACCCATCCTGCCCTTCATAAGCTTTCGAAGTGTGAAAGGTAAGAGTGTACAGAGCGTTCCAGTCTACCGGTATGTGGAAGCGGGCGTCCTGGATTAATACCGAGGGATTCAAGAGCGGTGAGTGGATTTTGGGGTTGAGAAAAGGGAAGATCGGATTCCCGGTCTTCTCATACGCGATCACGTAGGTGGGCAAGGCTGTGGCGAGAAGCAGGAGAAGGGACAGGGCACAAACCGCCGCAGGCCTCGGGCCGAGCTTCTTCCAATGCCGGACTATCTCGGCGATGGCGAATGGCAGTGCCAGCACGAGAAACACCAGCGCCCCGTACTTAGTCGACATGGCGGTGCCGCCCGCCACCATGGCGAGGTAGAGAAACCTCCTGTCGCCGGTTTCAGAGAAATGCCAGATGGCGGTCATGAGGCCGAGCACCAGGGCGACCAGGAAGTTCTCCACGAAGAGCGATCCGGTAACAAACTGGACTACGGGCGTCGCCGCCAGCGATGCTGCCAGTAAGAAGCCGGCAGCCGGAGTCACCCACCGGCGCGTGGCGCGGTACATCAGCGCCACCATCACCAGTAACATCGCGAAGTTCAGGATTCGGGCGGCATACTCTCCGCCCAGCAGGAAGACGATGGAATACAGCCAGTCCGCGCCCATGGGCATCACCGACCAGAGATAGCGGCTCGGCTCAAAGGTCATGCGATGGTGCGCCGCGATATTCATGGGGATCGCCAGGTGCATGGCGAGCCCGTCCGCGCTGGTCTCCGGCATCATCGCGCTGAACCACTGCACTCCCAAAAGGAAGACCAGGAGGGCGAAAGAGATCCGCTCCCAGGGCGAGCGCAGCTCCACCGAGCCGATCCCCGATGCCCATCCCACCAGGCGCCGCCAGACGCCGCGGATGTCGGCGGCGACGGGGATCGCGAGTATGATGGCCCAGACTAACGGGTAATTCACACTCATTCGCGCCATGAAGGTCATCAAGAAGACATACACGCCGCATCCCAGAAGCGTGGCACAGAGATGGATGGTGACCGAGTCCGACTTGGTCCGCCCCAGCAGGATCGATCCCAGCGCGCAGGACGAGACCAGAAAGAAGCCCGCTGCCAGCGCCGGCAGTGGTCCCACGGAAATCGCGGTCAGCACCAGCAGAAGGACTGAAATCACCCCGGCGAATGTCCACGGCATCACCGCGAGCAAGGGCAGGGCAATCGCCAGGTATTCGGCGATGTAGCGGATGAAGCGTTTGAGTCCGATGGGGTACCAGATGTCCTGGGCGAACAGATGCGTGGCTCGGAGTCCGTGGACTTCCACCCCCAGCAGCACCGCGAATACGAGTGCGAAGAGCGCCGGAATCAAGTGAGTAAGCGCGGCTGCCAACCGGAGGCTCTGTGGGGCGGACCCCCCGGTCCGCGGCCGACCCCCCGGTC
>PMTT01000023.1 GCA_003167275.1 Bryobacterales bacterium
GCATCATCAACCAGCACCGCACCCTCCTCAGCCGCTCCAAGGTCTCCTACACCCACCTCATCGGATGGGCCCTCATCAAGGCCCTCGAAGACCTCCCCGCCCTCAACCACGCCTACGCCGAAAAGGACGGCCAGCCCTACCGCGTCATCCACCCCCAAATCAATCTCGGCATCGCCATCGACGTCGCAGGAAAGGCCGACAAAACCTCCCGCAGCCTCATGGTCCCCAACATCCGCAACGCCGGCGCCCTCAGCTTCCAGGAATACCTCGCCGCCTTCGACGACCTCGTCGCCCGCGCCCGCGCCTCCAAACTCGCTCCCGCCGACTTCCAGGGCACCACCATCTCCCTCACCAACCCCGGCACCGTCGGCACCATGTCCTCCAACCCGCGCCTCATGCCCGGACAGGGCGCCATCGTCGCCGCCGGCGCCATTGACTACCCCGCCGAATACCAGGGCGCAGCCGACGAAACCCGCGCCGTCCTCGGCATCTCCAAGGTGATGACCCTCACCTGCACCTACGACCACCGCATCATCCAGGGCGCCGAATCGGGCGCATTCCTCGGCAAGGTCCAGTCCCTCCTCGATGGCAACGACGGCTTCTACGAGGAGGTCTTCAACCACCTCCACATGCCCCACATGCCCGTCCGCTGGGAGAAGGACCGCCAGCCCATGCTCCCCGGCATGTCCTCCGCGCGCCATGCCCAAACCTCCAAGGAGGCCGGCATCATCCAGATGATCAACGCCTACCGGGTGCGCGGCCACCTGATCGCCGATCTCGACCCCCTCGGCAAAGAGCCCAGCTACCATCCCGAGCTCGATCCCGAAACCTACGGCCTCACCATCTGGGACCTCGACCGCCAGTTCCTCACCGGCAGCCTGGGCGAGGCCATCGGCGAGGGCAGCCCCAAGCCCATCGCCACCCTCCGCGAAATCCTCGAGACCCTGCGCGATACCTACTGCGGCAAAATCGGCTGCGAGTACATGAACATCCAGGTGCCCGACCAGAAGCGCTGGCTGCAGCACCGCATGGAACCCGGCAAGAACCACTGGCCGCTCGATCGCGAAACGCGCCTGCGCATCCTCCGCAACCTCCTGGCCGCCGAGGAGTTCGAGCACTTCCTGCACTCCCGCTTCGTGGGCCAGAAGCGCTTCGCCCTGGAAGGGGCCGAGACCGCCCTCGCCATCATGGAGGAAATCCTGGAGCGCGCCGCCGCCCATAATGTCGCCGAAATCGTCATCGGCATGGCCCACCGCGGCCGCCTCAACTTCCTCGCCAACACCGTCGGCAAGGACGTAAAGCAGATCTTCTCCGAGTTCGAAGGCGAAATCGACCCCTCCAGCACCCAGGGCTCGGGCGACGTCAAGTACCACCTCGGCGCCACCGGCGTTCGCAAAATGGAAGACGGCCATGAGATCGCCATCTCCGTCTCGCCCAACCCCAGCCACCTGGAAGCCGTCGACCCGGTGGTCGAGGGTATCGTCCGTCCCAAGCAGGACCGCCTCGGCGACACCGCCCGCGAGCGCGTCATCCCCGTGCTGATCCATGGCGACGCGGCCTTCGCCGGACAGGGCGTGGTGGCCGAGACCCTGAACCTCTCGCAGCTCGATGGCTACTCCACCGGCGGCACCATCCACCTGATCATCAATAACCAGATCGGCTTCACCACCAATCCCGACGAAGCCCGCTCCACGCCCTACTCCACCGACGTCGCCCGCGGCGTCCAGGCNNCACGGCCACAACGAAGGCGACGATCCCAGCTACACGCAGCCCATCCTTTACCGCAAGATCAAGGATTATCCATCCGTCGGCACGCAGTACTCCGCACGCCTGGTGCGCGAGGGGGTGATGACCGCAGACGAGGCCGCGGCCATGCGCGATGCCCTGAAAAAACGCCTCTCCGACGCCTACGACGCCGTGCAGAAGAAGTCCGAGCACTACCAGGTGCAGGAGCTGAGCGCCGTTACGACCGACGAGATCGGCAGCTTCTGCCCGCGGACCGCCGTGAACCAGCCGGTGCTGGAGCGCATCATCCGCGCGATGGGCAGCTTCCCGGAGAACTTCCACCTGCATCCGAAGCTGCGCGGGTTCGTCGACCGCCGCACCGCCGTAATCGCCAAAGGCGGCAGCATCGACTGGGCCTTCGGCGAGGCGCTGGCCTTCGGCACCCTGGCGCTCGAAGGAACGCCCGTGCGCCTCAGCGGCCAGGACTCCGCCCGCGGCACCTTCAGCCAGCGCCACCTGGCCTTCTACGATTTCGAAACCGGCCGCCAGTATATTCCCTTGCAGCACATCTCCCCCGACCAGGCCCGCTTCGAGGTCTTCGACAGCATGCTCAGCGAGTACGCCGTCCTCGGCTTCGAGTTCGGCTATAGCGTGGCCGACCCGCTCAGCCTGGTCCTCTGGGAAGCGCAGTTCGGCGACTTCGCCAACGGCGCGCAGATCATGCTCGACCAGTTCATCTCCAGCGCCGAATCCAAGTGGGGCCAGCCCACCGGCCTGGTGATGCTGCTGCCCCACGGCTTCGAAGGTCAGGGCCCCGAGCATTCGAGCGCCCGCATCGAGCGCTACCTCACGCTCTGCGCCGAGAACAACATGCTGGTGGTCAATGTCACCACCCCCGCGCAGTACTTCCACGTCCTGCGCCGCCAGATGTACGGCGGCTCCGACCGCCGCGGCATGCGCAAGCCGCTCATCGTCTTCACCCCCAAGAGCCTGCTGCGCCACGCGCGCGCCGTCTCCACCCTGCGCGATTTCTCGACTGGCGGCTTCGTCGAAATCATCGGCGAGCCGGCGGAGGCCGTCGATCCCAACCAAGTCACTCGCGTAGTCTTCTGCTCTGGTAAGATCTACTACGACCTGTTGGCGGGGCGTGAAGAGCACAAAGCCAGTCACGTCGCGATAGTCCGAGTCGAGCAACTCTACCCCTTCGAGTCCGATCAGGCCGCCGACATCCTGGAGCGTTACGCCTCCTCCGTCGAGGTAGTGTGGGCGCAGGAGGAGCCGCGCAACATGGGCCCCTGGCGCTACCTGCGCGAGAACATCCAGCCCTTGCTGGACCCCACCCGCCGCGAGTTAGTCTACGTCGGACGCCCCGAGAGTGCCAGCCCTGCGACAGGTTCCGGCAAACGCCACCAGCAGGAGCAGGCGCAGATCGTCAGCGATGCTCTAACCCCCGGCGCGATCTCAGAAACACGCCGCGTCAGGCTGGTACGCAAGGTGTGATCACTGATTCTGCTACGTGCTACTCTGCGGGCATGAGACAGTTGAGTCTGTCGTTTCTGCTGTGCGCGGCGGTCGGGCAGGCGCAGATTATTACGACAGTTGCGGGGACGGACCCGGTCTTTCCGTCAGCAGGAGTCCCGGCACTAGCGGCTCCCCTGAAAACGCCATCCGGGGTTGCTGTTGATGGCGGAGGGAACATCTACATTACTGACCCAGGAAACAACATCGTGGCGCGAGTGTCGCCGAACGGGATTCTCACTGTCGTCGCGGGGAACGGACGCCGCGGATTCTCGGGCGACGGAGGGCCAGCCACGAGCGCCTCACTGAACGACCCATCTGGCTTGGCGCTTGATGCCGCTGGCAGCCTTTATATCGCCGACCTACTTAACAACCGCATTCGCAAGGTATCCGGCGGGACGATCACAACCGTTGCTGGCAATGGTACAGATATATTCTCCGGGGACGGGGGACCCGCAACCAAGGCAGCGCTCTTCAACCCGCATGGAGTAGCACTGGACGCTGCCGGCAACCTCTACATTGCTGACTTCGTCAACGCCCGCGTCAGGCGGATATCCGGTGGGACGATCACGACGGTGGCTGGCAACGGCACTGGAACGTTCTCCGGAGACGGGGGATCCGCCACCAGCGCGTCGCTCTCTGGCCCCACCGGCGTGGCGCTGGACGCCGCTGGTAACCTCTATATCGCGGAACTCGGTAGCCGCATCCGCAAGGTATCCAACGGAACGATCACGACCGTGGCAGGTAACGGAGTTAATGGCTTTTCCGGTGACGGTGGANNGACCGGCCACGAACGCATCCCTCAACGTACCGAACGGGCCGGCAGTGGATGCCGCTGGCAACATCTACATTGCGGATTCCAATAACCAAAGGATTCGTAAGGTATCCGGCGGGACGATCACGACTGTGGCCGGCAACGGAACAGGGGGCTTCTCCGGCGACGGCGGACCCGCCACCAGCGCGACACTCTACGACCCTAATTTTGCGGTGCTGGACGAAGCCGGCAACCTCTACATCGCAGATTATTACAACCAACGTATTCGCAAGGTATCAAGCGGGACGATCACAACCGTGGCCGGCAACGGAACAGCGGGCTTCTCCGGCGACGGCGGACCCGCCACCAGCGCGGCACTCTACTACCCCTCCGGTATAGCGCCGGATCCCGCCGGCAACCTCTACATCGCAGATCTTTACAACCACCGTATTCGCAAGGTATCCGACGGGACGATCACGACTATAGCGGGCACGGGAACAGCCAGTTTTTCAGGCGACGGCGGACCCGCTATCAGCGCAGCTCTCAGCTACCCCGACGGCGTGGCCCTGGATTCCGCTGGCAATCTTTACATCTCGGACTCCGGGAACAACCGCATTCGTAAGGTGTCAGGAGGGACGATCACGACCGTGGCCGGGAACGGAACCTCCGGGTCTTCAGGCGACGGCGGACCGGCCACGATTGCATCGATCCATAACCTTGCAGGCGTGGCGCTGGATGCCGCCGGCAACGTCTTCATCACGGAGTACAGCCGTGTTCGAAAGGTCTCTGGCGGGACGATCACAACTGTTGCTGGGAACGGAACTTCAGGGTACTCAGGAGACGGGGGACCCGCCACGAGCGCGGCAGTCGACGCATTTGGCGTCGCACTGGATGCCGCTGGCAACCTCTACATTGCGGATGCACTGTATAATCTAATTCGCAAGGTGTCAGGCGGAACGATCACTACGGTGGCGGGCACCGGAGTTTTAGGGTTTTCTGGCGACGGGGGACCCGCTGCGACTGCGGCTTTCGACAACCCTCACGGCGTGGCGATTGATACGGTCGGAAACCTCTACATCGCGGATACGGGCAATAACCGAATTCGTGAAGTTCTGGTTGCCAAGCCCTCATACCAGGCAGGGCCAGCGACACTAAGTTTCTCGGCCACATCAGGAGGAGCCGCAACCGGTGGGCAGGTGATTAATCTCTCGTCCACGGTTCCCAGCTTGGCCTTCGGTGCCTCTGTAAGCGATAGTTGGCTCGCTGCTACGCCCTCAGCGGGAACGATCCCTTCTGCACTGCAGGTCACTGCGGACCCGTCTGCCCTCGCAGCCGGCTCGTACTCGGGAAGCATCACGATCACCGTTCCCAACGCGTCGCCGTCCACAACAACGGTCGGCGTCACGTTCAACGTTCAATCGGCCACCGCCGCAGCTCTCGGAGTGAATCCGCAGACCGTCAGCTTCACCGCAACCCAGGGCGGCGCAGCGACGAGCCAAACATTGCAAGTCCAGAACACCGGCGGCGGGTCGTTCGTTTTCGCAACCGCCGCCGCCACCGCATCGGGAGGCTCCTGGCTCTCTATTTCACCAACGAACGGCACAGCCACTCCGTCGTCCCCTGCTTCGGTTACGATCACAGCCACTCCCGGCTCGCTCACTCCCGGAACCTACAGCGGAGCCATCACCACAACCGGCGCTGGAAAGAGCATCGCGATTCCAGTGACCTTGTCGATCGGCGCAGCCTCGGCCACGATTCTGCTCTCCCAGAGCGCTTTGAGCTTCATGGCGGTGGCGCAGGGCGGTGTCCCATTACCGAAGAGCTTCGGCATTCTCAATACCGGGCAAGGCTCCATGAGTTGGACCGCCGCGGCGACCACGCTGAGCGGCGGCAACTGGCTGCAGATCTCGCCTTCGAGCGGGACTGTCCAACAACCCTATCTCGACGTTTCGCTCGTCAACCTCTCGGTCGACCCCAGCACGTTGGGGACGGGGACTTACTACGGGCGGATTCAGATCTCGGCCGTAGCAGCCAACACCCCGCAAGTGATGACGGTGATTCTCACGGTGCTGCCCGCGGGAACGACGCTTGGCCCCCAGGTGTTCCCGGCGGGACTGATCTTCACCGGCGTGGCTGGAGGGACCCCAGGATCGCAGGACGTACAGGTGGGCAATCCGGCAGGAACCACAGTCAGCTTCGTCTCCGGCATCATCGGTAGCGGGCTCGACTATCTGCCCAAGAACGCCAGCCTCCAACCCAATCAACCGACCACCGTGCACGTATATCCGGACTTCAGCCAACTAAGTCCAGGAAGCATCCAGCAAGGCACCATCACACTCCAATTCTCCGATTTTTCGCCCTCGCAGACGATCAACGTCTTGACCGTGGTGGCGCCCTCTGGGGCAGGGTCGAGCGGCTTGGTGGCACATGCACAAAGCTGCGGCCAGACCCTCCGGATCGTCTTTCGAGAGCCGCAGCCGAATCAATCGACCTTCAGCGCAACAGTGGGGCAAGCGACGACGCTGGACATGCAGGTAACGGACGCGTGCGGCAACCTGCTGGGACCCCAAAACGCCGGTGTGAAAGCGACTTTCTCCAACGGAGACTCGGTGCCGATGGTGAATATTGGCAACGGGATTTGGCAGGGAACCTGGCGTCCATCGAGCGCCGGAACCGTGCAGATGCAGGTGACTGCTTTCGCGTCGGGCCAAAACGGCAGCGTGCTGGCTGGCCAAACGACCGCGTTGACGGCCACTGTAAGCACCGCAGCCACCCCGATTGTGTCAGCCGTTGAGCACGCCGCCAGTGCGCTGGCAGTGCCGATCACCCCAGGAGGACTGATCACCATCTATGGGCAGAACCTGGCGGACACCGCCGGCCTGAGTAACGGCGTGCCGCTGCCGGACCAACTGAACGGAGCCCAGGTGTTTTCAGGGAACCTGCCGTTGCCGATCGTCTATGCCGGTCCCACGCAGTTGAACGTGCAGGTGCCCTACGGCGTCCCCGTCAACACGCTCTACCAGTTGACCGTCCAGCACGGCAACAGCTACTCGGTGCCGCAGCAGTTGGTAGTCGCTCAAGCCGAGCCGGGGATCTTCACGACCAACTCGCAAGGCTTCGGCCAGGGGAGCATCGTCAAGAGCGACGGCGTGACCCTCGCGCAGCCCGGCACGCCCGCGAGCGTCGGGGAGACCGTCGTAATCTACTGCACCGGACTCGGCCCCGTCACGCCCAAAGTCGCCGAAGGCGCCCCGCCTCCGGGTTCGCCGCTCTCGACGGCAGTCAACCCCGTGACAGTAACGATCGGAGGCGTGCCCGCGACCGTCTCGTTCGCCGGTCTGACACCGGGAGACCCAGGCCTATACCAGATCAACGCCGTGGTCCCCTCGGGAATTGTGACTGGCAACGCGGTGCCCGTCGTAATCAGCGTCGCCGGCCAGACCAGCCCAATCAGTCCGGCCGTAACCCTGGCGGTGAAGTAGTGTAACCCAGGAGGTCCGCCCGTGCCTCGCCGCGTCAGGTTGGTGCGCAAGAAACCACCAACGTGGCGCGGGCACTCGTGCCGGCACTCGTGCCTGCCGCGTCGAGACT
>PMTT01000404.1 GCA_003167275.1 Bryobacterales bacterium
CACGGGCTCTTGGGGAACGGGCGATGCGGATTCTTCTGTCGGCAGGTCGGTGACCTGTTCCGCTGGCTGCTTCACGGGCTCCGGCGCGGGGAGGATCATGTCGGGCAGGATGCCGTCGATGAATTCGGGGGACTCGGAACGGCCCCAGCCGCGGGAACGTTCGCCACCGAAACCAGTGTCGGCTAACAGACGGAATGCGGCCTTGATGGGCTCTAACCAGCGGGTGTGGGCATCCTCGTCCGCGAATGACACGACCGTCCACAGGCCTGCGCCGGGACGGAATTCCATGCAGGCGGTGGAGTGACGCTCCGTCGAACCGGTCAGACGGTCCACGGCGGCGCTCCAGCGGACGGCGGTACGGAACGGACCGAGACGGCCCGCAGGCACCAGACATTCGCTGGCGCCATCCACAATCCAATGATTGTCGTCGAGGCGCTGGCCCGACAGGATTGCCTGGACCACGCCCAGAGGTACGAAACGGGCGCTCTTCCAACGAACACGGGCGGACACCAGAGCACGGGAAACCGGGGGCCAGACGGTGCGGGGCGGAACCACGAAGCCGATTTCGTCCAGGAAGGGGAAACAGGAACTGAAGCAGACGGCCGGTGGAGCCGCGTCGGAAACGTACTGTGCACGCGGACCAAAATCGGGCCCTGGGGACAGTGATGTCTGTCCCTGGCGCGCCGTGGCGTCGAGCCAGGCGTCCAGCGACCCCAGACGCGCCATGGCGGACGCCACCGCCGAATAGAGCGTGTCGCTGTGGTAGATGAAGTCCACTCGGTTGCGGGCGCCCGAATCGGGTCCGATGCGCCACGGGCCGGTGGGACGGAGTTTAACGACCAGTCCCGGGTTCATTACTCGTCACGCAGGAAAGAGAAGGCCGATTCGGTGACGGCGGCCTGGATAGCCGCGAGCTTCGCGCCTGCGCCGATCTCCTTCTCGGGGGCGCCGGCGGCATAGTAACTCTTGCCCCGCCACACCAGCCGCAGTTTGGAGAAACTCACGCGGCCGCTGCCGCGCGAACCACCGCCGCCCAGGGAATCGTCTTCCAGAAGCCGCAGCCCTTCGAGCACACGCTGGAACAGCGGCGCGTCCTCGTCGCAAAGCACATCCATCACCAGGCGCGTACGGAACCGGGCTCCGGCGGGCACGCGCTCAAGGGTGCGCGGATTGGCCTGGGAAGTGATGCGGTCGATGGCGTTCTCGCTCTTCACCTCGGTCAGTTCGTCATCCAGGTTCTCGCGCATCTGGGGCGTGATGCTCTCGGGATCGAGCGGGGCATCGAAGACCGCCAGGCGCGCCGGGGTTGCCTGGGTGGTGTCCAGGGTTTCGCCCTGCACACGCTCCATGCGTCCGGGATTGCGGCCAAACAGCAGGCAGATCTCGTCGTCGGGACGGTCGCTCTGATGGATGCGCACTTCCTGCCCTTTGCGGCGGGAAAGAAAGACCAGCTCGGAGGGAATGGCCATGCCGGTGGACTGTTCCAGCAGCGACCGGATCTTGCCGCGCAGAGAGCTGCCCGGCACGTAAGGACGGCCAAACGCATCCTTGACCACGGGATTGTCGGAACCCCCGATTTCGAGCGACCCTTTACCGGCGCCCACGTGGAGGCCGGTTTCACAGGTCATTTCACCTTCGAGGATCAGTTTGCCGATCAGTTTCAACTCGGTTTGGGAGGTATGTGCGCTCATGCTTTACTCGTTGTAGGCCACGATGGCCTCGAAAAGATCCTTGAACCGCTCGTACCCGCGGTTATCGTTCTTGCGTGTCACCTGGAGCAACAATTTCTCGAGTTGGTCCAGGCTGCGGAGCCCGTGGCGGGCAATGGTATAGGCTAAGCGGGCGCGCAGCATGACGAATTCGTGCTGGCGTTCGCTTTCCGGCGCGCGGACGGCCCGCCGGACGGCGCTGTAAAGACGCCGCAACTGGGTCTTGGTGCCGGAATCCATGTCGCGGATGCGGCTCACGATGGAGTGCGCCTGATTGTCGAGGTACAGGCTGTCGCTCATCAGCTTCTCGATCTCGATTTCGGGGGGGCCCTCAGGGCGTCCACGATCATAGCCGCGGCGATCGCCGCGATCTCCCCGATCACCACCGCCGCGGTCGCCGCCGGGCCGGTCGCCCCCTGGACGGTCGCCACCGGGGCGGTCGCCACGCGGCGGGCCCGAATGGGGCGCTCCTCCCTGTGGTCCGCGGCCCTCGCGCGGGGGACGGTTTTCCTTCTTCTGCTCCTGCTCTTGTGGCATGTCTCTAAACCTCTGTCACCAATCTGGCCCACTCCAGGGCCACCAGGCCCGCGGGCCGCAGCTTCACTTCCGCCGATTTGCGCCCCACCAGCTCGCTGATCAGGTGCGTGCGCAGCTTCTGAAACTCACGGTCGCGCGTGCCGCTGAGGATCCGGTTGAAGCGCCGCTGGAAACGCCAGGTGCGCTGCGTCTCCCCGGCCGCGTCGGCGTATGAGTCGCGCCGGTAAAAACTCCGTAACTGATAAAGGAACTGCCGGGACATACGGAAATCGTGGATGAGGCGAGTGACCGTGTCCTTGAGCTCCGAAGCATCCGCCAGGTGGCGCCATTCGAGAATGCGGCCGAGCAGGTAGATGCAATCCTTGTCGGCTGCTTTGGCCAAGTCCAGATTGCGTCCGGCCTCCTCATAGATTGAGGCCAGCGGGTAGTACGTTTCGGGCGCCAGGGCGATAGCCATGGAGATAGTCTTGCCATCGGCGCCCGGGTAGTCCTTAAGGTTCTCTTCGGTGAAGCGATGGAACAGCCGCTGCACTTCGCGGGCCAGGGCGATCAGGGCATCCCAGGAGCCGTAAACGGCGAAATCGTCGCCGCCGGAGTAGATGATCGTCACCTTGCGCCAGAACTCGGGCAGGGAGCAGAGGACTTCCAGTTCGCCGGCGAAGAACTGCTTGTAGAGCACCGAGAGCGGGACGTGCTCCTCGATGGAGTTGACACGGCGCAGGCGCAGGCCGAAGTTATCGACATCGCCGCGCAGGACGCCCCAAATCGAGCGGCCCTGGGATCGACGGGCTAAAGTCTGGACCGGAGCCGTGGACTTGCCATCGTCAGAGGGCGCGGCGTGGCGCGCCACCATGATGCCATCGGGCGACAGGTTGGAAGTGAGGCTCCAGGTGTGCTTGCCTTGGCCGGGGGTCACCTTGCCGGGGTTCTCGGGGGACCAGCCGATGCGCGAGGCCTCGCGCACTTTGGCGCCCAGCTCCTTGGCGAAATACTGGTCGGTCTCGGGACGGTTGGCGCGCGGGAAGGGCTGGAACGCGGCCAGTCCGGTGTCGGCCAGAGGGGCATTCCGTTTGCCTTCGATCTGGTCGTTCAGGCGCTTACGAATGACCGCCCAATCGCCGAGGTTGTCGGTGACGGCCCATACGATCTTGACGATGCCGGAGCTGAGCTCGGACATCTGGCGCGCGGCGGCGAGGAGAAAAGTCTCCGCGGCCTCGCGGAATTCGCCGGGCAGGACGAGCAGGAACTGGCCGCCGCCGCTGGAACCCAACAGGATACGGGCCAACCCCAACTCCGCGAGCAGCGCGCGGGGCAGCACTTCACAGAGCAGAGTGATCCACTGGGACCTTCCGGCGATGAGATCTTCGCCGGCTGATCGCGCAGACCGTCCCTCGGCGGAACCGGTCAACAGGAACTCTTCTGTCCCTAGGATTTTACCTTGTAGCAGGATCTGTTCGGGCATCGAAGCAGAAAAGCCTTGAGAACCCCTAACTTTAGCACAGATTGGTAGCATCCTAAGGTTGCATCACGCAACTTTAAAGCACTGCGGGGATCGGCCGGCGGGGATGGTGGCGGGACGGGGCGCGGAAAAATTCGAGGCTGTGCCGAAATGGGGCTTGACCGCGGAGACGCGGAGAGAAAACAAGCCGGACGATCGGCGGGGGAGTGCTTGCGCGGCCATGATGTGGATGAATACTAACGTGGGCGAGGCTTGTGCTCACGCGCCCAAACCCCGAAATAGGCTCAGAATGGCCAGTTAGGTGCGGCGTTTCGCCTTGCGGGGCGGACGCCTGGCCGGGAGAAATGTCGCCGAATCCGACACTCCATGGCTTATTGTGCCCATCCGGCACTGGCCCCATTGACCGATTGTGTCTGGGGCGATACGAGCCCACACTCTGAGTGGAATAGGCAACGAAATGCGGCCTGTTGGTTTCCTTCTGATCTGGGCTTTCGCAGCTAATGCCCAGAATCCTCCAGCGGATTACCTGGATCTGTACTCGACACTTCAGCAGCATCTGACGACGTTCGACGCCACCCTCACCTCGCAGTGGAACGGATCGAAGCCCCCGGTGGACTTTTGCGCCGAACTCAGAACCCCTGGCGCCGCCAACGTCCTCCTATCGCTGGGTATCAGTCCGACGGCCTTGGTGGAAGCGGAGATCCAAAGTCTGCAGGCGACGGGCGTGACCACCGTAAGCTTGGGCATCAGCTTTCCCAGCCTCTACCAGCCGTTCTTCCAATACAACGGCGACCCCGGTGATTACCAGAAATACCTGTCGTTTTACCAACAGGTGGCCGCCGACATCCGCGCAGCCGGCATGCGAATGGTGGTGCACACCGAGCCCCTCTACACCGGCGTTCTTACCCAAAACTCGGGTTTGGACGTGGCCTCCTACTACCGTACGCTGACAACCAGCGCCTACATCACCGCCCGCACGCACCAGATCCTCACCATTGCCCAACTCATCCAGCCCGATTACCTGGTTGTGGCCGGGGAGCCGGATAACGAGGCTGCTATGACCGGCCAGCCGTCCCTGGCAACTGCGGCGGGTTTCACTAACATGGTGGATACCTTCCTGACCCAATTAAATGAAGCCGGCTTCACTGGAACTTATGTCGGGGCCGGTATCGGAACCTGGCTGTCAGGCGACGCCGCTTTTATCAAGTCTCTGGCGGCCAACCCCCGTCTCAATTTCATCGACCTGAATGTTTTCCCGATCAATGGCGGTCTGCTCGACACAACCGCCGCCCTCATCGATCAAGCGGCGGCGACGGGCAAGCCAGTCACGATCAGCTCCGCGTGGCTCGAGAAACGGCGGGACTCGGAATACCCCGCAGCGAACATTGCAGCGGACCCCAACATCTTCGGACGCGACCCTTTCAGTTTCTGGGCGCCGCTCGACCAGCAGTTTCTCAGCGAACTGGTCAAACTCGCCTGGTGGAAGAGACTGGCGCTGGTGTCCGCTTATTGGACCGACTACTTTCACGCGTACCTTCCCTATAACGCCGGCAACGCCGCGCTGCCGTATAACCCCCTTCGGAATGACGTGATACAAGCCTCTGCCACGGCCATCCAGAACAACCAGTATGACAGTACCGGACTGGCATGGAAGAGTCTAATCCAGACTCCGGTGGTGCCACCGCTTCTGGTTTCGGCAGCCAACTCTCAGGTAGGACCCGTGGCTCCCAACTCGATCGTCAGTCTGTTTGGATCCGATCTGGCTACGTCGACCGTCAGCGCGTCAATGCCCCTGCCTACCGCACTGAACGGAACCAGTCTCATGTTCATGGATGCTACGGGCTCCACCGAACCCGCGTCTCTTTACTTCGTTTCCCCGGGACAAGTGAATGCGGTGGTGCCGGCCCAATTGGCCCCTGGGCCGGTTACGTTTCAGATCGGCAGTTGGAGCGGCACGGCTACCCTCGCGGCCGTGGCACCCAGCCTGTTCAGCGCCAGCAACAGTGGGAGAGGCCCGGCAGCGGCCCTGGTGACCGTGCTGCACGCCGATGGCACGAGTTCCGTGGGGTACGCCGCGACTTGCACGGGCAGTAGCTGCTCCAACTCCCCGATCGATCTCTCTTCGGCCACCGACCAGGTATTTGTGGAACTCTTCGGCACCGGAATTCGCGGGTGCAATTCACTCGCCGATGTGCGCGTCTCGGTGGGTGGAGTGCTGGTGACTCCGAGCTATGCGGGCGGGCAGGGGCAATACCCCGGCATGGACCAAGTCAACATCCTGCTCCCTAAGTCACTCTCGGGCCGCGGGACTTTGAATATCGATCTGTCGGTGGCAGGCCAACGCGCGAACGTCGTCACGATCGGCGTGAAATGATTGG
>PMTT01000839.1 GCA_003167275.1 Bryobacterales bacterium
CGCCAGTTCGAGTCCCTCTTTCTCTTCCTGGCGGTGATTTTGTTCTTCTTGCCTGCGATTCGCATGGCGATCCGCGTGCGTCCTTCGGCGGTGCCTGGAAAGAATCGCACGAAAGGGGGCGAGGCAGGTGGCACCGCCCGTCCCACCACGCAAGGTCCGGGACTTGCCCCCGTGGCGCAGGCGGTCGCCGCCCGCGCATCTGGATTCTCAGCATCAGCCCGACTGGCCGGAGTCGTGGCATTGGCGCTGCTCCCCGCGGTCTTCCTGACGCTCATGCAGAACCGCATGGTGACGGGCAGTTGGACGACCGTACCCGAGAGGCTCAGCCAATCTCAATATGGTGTTCCTGCCTCGCTCACCTTTCAAGCCAATCCGGTCCCGCAGCGGGAGCTCACGCCTCAGCAGGCGATGGATTATAAGATGCAGCTTTCGTTCCACCAGGGCGATGAGACGATGGCCACCTATTTCCAACGCCTCGAGTATCGCTTGCGTTTCTACCGGTTCTTCTTCCTGCCTCCGCTCTACCTGGCCGCCGCGGCCTTCCTGGTGAGCCTGCGGGAGTACCGGTTCGTCTGGGTCGTCGTGACCTTGGTCATCTTCGCCCTGGGCACCAACTTTTTCCCGGCCTTCCAGTTTCACTACATCGCCGCAGTCACGTGTCTCTTCATCCTGGCAGCCGTGACGGGCCTCGAACAGATGGCCCGCCTCTCTGTACGCGGGCACCCCGCGGGGCGGGAGGCGGCCGGGCTGATCGTCCTGCTCTGCTGCGCGCAGTTCCTGTTCTGGTATGGAGTACACGCTGCCGACGACCAGGAATTCTCTCAGGCCGCGCGGCAGGTTGAAGTCTGGAACTCGATCAACCACCAGAATCCTGCACGGCGCATTCTGGTCGCCCGCCAACTGGCCGGGATTCCTGGAAAACTCCTGGTGTTTGTGCGGTACACGCCGCAGCACATCTTTCAGGATGAGTGGGTTTACAATCAAGCCGCCCTGGATACCGCCAGAGTGATTTGGGCACGCGATCTGGGGCCGGAAGAGGACGAGAAGCTGCTGCGTTACTATCCGGGACGGACCGCGCTCCTGCTGGAGCCGGACCAGCGGCCGCCGCAATTGGGCCCTTACGAGCCTCGCTAACCCGGAGGTCTGCTACGTCGTGTCGCGTTCGAAGGAGACCCAGGGGGCGGCTGCGTTTTGAGACTCGGGCTGTTCTGAATTCGGATTCCCATACCGCCCTTGGCATAAGACAAATCTATGAGACAGTAGTTTGTTAGGGAGCGCCAAAATGCCAGATGCATGGATCGCCGATGATTTGGAGACCGCACTCGGCAGGGATTTCGCAGCGATTCCACAGGTTCGTCATGTTCTGACTGAATGGGCTGGCGGCCCTTTACTGGTATGGATCGCCGTCGACAACCCCGAAGCCAGCGTGCGGCAAAGTATATACCAGAAAGAACTGGAACTGATAGACCTCTTCCCGGAGATAGACTTCGATTTCCATCTGATTCCTGCCCTTGGGCCGAGATGCCGGTGAACTTGCCAGCGGTGCTCACGTGATGTTTTCGCGTCAGGAGTAGTCCGGTTTGCCGACTAAAGCAGAGCACCTCGCAAGAGCAGAAGGGAATTGTACCTTGGCACTTTCAATGGCGTTGGATAGCCAGGCGAAGATCGATTGGGTCTTGGTGATTCTCTTTTACGCCGCCATGCACTACGTTGAAGCATACCTTGCAACCGTTGGGCAGCATCTTCGAAGCCACACGGCCAGAGACGGTTTTGTAGGCCGGGACCCAAACCTCCGCAGAATATATTCTAATTACCAGGATCTGAAGTATTTCGGGTACAACGCGCGCTACGAAATGCAGAAGTTCGTTGCCTCGGACGTCACCCATGCCACGACGAGCTTTGCCACCATCCAAGCACATATCAAGACGATACTTGCCGGCGCCTGAACCGGATAATCGCGAATCCGTTCCCAAGACCGCGGTTGCGCACCTCAGAGTGCGCACCTCAGAGCCATCGGCCGCTTTGAGAAGTGATATACTTCCCGACCAGCGGCCAATCGGAATCAAACTCAGGAGATGAGCACCATGACCAGACGACAAATACTGCAGGCGGCCGGGTCCACGGCGGCCTGGTTGTCCGTACAATCTGCTTCGGCGCAGGTGGTGGGACAGTTCCGCAACCTCGGCGGAGCGCCGGCGGGTTTTCCCATGGCGTCGCGGGCGGCCCGGTCTGGGAACACGCCGTTCGACTTCGTGGAACACTGCCACAACCTGGGCTTCGGCGTGGTGGAAACGCGTCTCGACCTCACCAATCCGGACGCCATCAAGCAATTCCGCCAGAGGATTGAAGCCTTCCACATGCGGGCCATCCTGGACGTGCCCCTGCCGCGCGACGAAAGCGCCGTCGCGGCCTTCGACACTGCGATCAAGGGAGCCAAGGATGCCGGCGTCCGGTCCCTGCACACCGCCATGACGCAGCGTCGATACGAGCAGTTCGACGCCCTGGAGGCCTTCAAGACAGATTTCGAGCGCTGCCAGAAGACCATCGCCCTGGCCGAGCCGGTCCTGCGCAAGTACCGTCTGCCGCTGGGCATTGAGAACCACAAGGGCTGGCGGGCCGCCGAGCAGGCCGCATGGATGAAGCGCCTGGGAAGCGAGTGGGTCGGCGTTCACCTGGATTTCGGCAACAACGTGTCGTTGTGCGAGGACCCCGCGGAAACCATGCGAATTCTGCAGCCTTACACGATTTCGTGCCACATCAAAGACATGGCCGTGGAGCCTTATGAAGATGGCTTCCTGCTCTCGGAAGTGCCGCTGGGTGAAGGGTTCCTGGATATCAAGGGGATGGTGGCTTCGCTGAAGAAGAAGGATCCCAACATGCCCTTCGACCTGGAGATGATCACCCGCGATCCGCTGAAGATCCCGATCTTCACCGACAAATACTGGGCGACCTTCGACGATACCTACAGCCCTCTGCCCGGGCGGGATCTCGCCAGGATTTTCCAGATCGTGCGCAATAACCACCCCAAGAGCCCTCTGCCGCGGACCACCGGGATGAGCATGGAGGCGCAGTTGAAGCTGGAAAACGAGAACATTTCGAAGTCCATCAACTACGCCCGCCAGTACCTGGATCTGTAGGGTATGCTTTAGCTTGCCAATGCTCACGCCTTACGAAATCTGGCGCTTAGGAGAATCATAGGCTATGCAACGTCGCAATCTATTGAAGGCCATGGGGACCGCGGGACTGCTGGGACTCGCGAGCCCGCGCCTCGAACAGGCCCAAGAACAGGCCGCCAAAGCCACTCGCGGGATGTCCATCCCGAAGATCAAAGACATCGGCGTGATTGAATGCGCGCCCGCCGGTGTGCGCCTCACGGTGGTCAAAATCACGACAGACCAGGATGGCCTGTACGGGTATGGCTGCGCCACGTTCACACAGCGGGCCGACCTGGTGAAGCCCGCCGTGGAACGATACCTGAAGCCCTTTTTGATGGGCAAGAACACGGACCGGATCGAGGACATCTGGCAATCCTGCTACGACAGCTCGTACTGGAAAAACGGGCCGGTGCTGAACAACGCCCTGAGCGGGATCGACCAGGCGCTGTGGGATATCAAGGGCCGCCAGGCGGGCATGCCGGTCTACCAACTGGCGGGCGGTAAGTGCCGCGAAGCAGTGGACACCTACACGCATGCGGACGGGGCCGATTACATGGCCACCGTCGAGAGTGCCAAGCGTTTCATGGCGCAGGGATTCCGCAACGTTCGGGTGCAGGTGGGCGTGCCCGGAATGGCCGGCTACGGCTCAGCGCGCGGCGGCGACACCACCATCAAGGCGCTGCACGATAAACCGGTGTTCGAGCCTGCGGTCTACATCCGGAGGGCGCTGAAACTCTTCGAAACCTGCCGCAAGGAACTGGGCGAAGAGGTGGAATTGTTGCACGACGTGCATGAGCGCGTCTCCCCCAACCAGGCCGTGCAATTCGCCAAGGATGCCGAGAAGTTCAAGCTGTTCTTCATGGAGGATCCGCTCTCACCCGAGGACATCGCTTACTTCCGGCAGATGCGCCAGAACTGTGCCACGCCGCTCGCCATGGGAGAGCTGTTCAACAGCCCGCACGAATGGCAGCCGCTGATCGCCGAGCGCCTGATCGACTACATCCGCGTCCACGTTTCGCAGGTGGGCGGATTCACGCCGGCGCGCAAGATCGCGATTCTGGCGGAAAATTTCGGCGTCAAGACCGCGTGGCACGGTCCCGGCGATGTATCGCCGGTGGGGCATATGGCGAATGTCACGCTGGACCTGGTGAGCTACAACTTCGGGATTCAGGAGTATTCGGCGTTCAATCAGCGGACGCAGGAGATCTTCTCGGACTGCCCGGTGATGAAGAACGGCTATCTGTGGGTAAGCGAGAAGCCCGGCTGGGGCATCGAAGTGAATGAGAAGGAAGCCGCCAAGTCGCCGTTCACGCCGGGACGGGGCAACTTGAACGGCGGCTGGGGCGAGATCCGCCGCATGGACGGCACTGTAATCAAGCAGTGAAGCGTGGGGCATGCTTTAGCTTGCCAATCCATCAATCCGCCCTAATTCGGTGGCAGTCACCGTAACCCCCGAATAAACGAACAGGCGCCCCGTTGCGGTCGGCACGCCCCTATTACCGTGACCGCCCCTATTTCGGTGGCTGTCACCGTAACCCCCGATTTGGAGTCGTATTTCGGTGGCAGCCACCGTAACCCCCGAATAAACGAACAGGCGCCCCGTTGCGGTCGGCACGCCCCTATTACCGTGACCGCCCCTATTTCGGTGGCTGTCACCGCAACCCCCGATTTGGGTCGGTATTCGGGGGTTACGGTGACAGTCACCGAAATAGGCGCGAAATAGGCGGAAATCGCTGATACAAAACTCCCCGGCCCCTCACTCCAGGTTGACGCACGAGGCTCACGCCCGTGGGAGAGGGAGACTGGAACGATGTACGTCTGTGATGTGAAATTGGACGTCCTGCTGGCGAGCAAGAATGGACAACCGTTTAAGATCCTCGTATCCATCCGCATGAAGAAGGATGACGATGGTACCGCTCGCTGGGGCTATCTGGGCGATCATGATTACCGCATGCCAACAGGCGGGCCATTCCGCCGGCAGGGGGGCGATGTGATCCTGCAGGACACCGAGGGGAAGGACTATGCGCTCCTCTCGGGCTTCGGAGAACCGCCAGCCCAAGGCGCCGTCGGCGGAATCCAGATCTACCCTCCGCCAACCACTTTCGGCGGAGGCTCGGTCTACGCTCCGCAAGGCGCCATGGGTGCCCCGATGAAGGCCCAGCCCGGCGTACGTCCCACGTATGCCGGGACTGCGATCGCGTGGAGGGGCAGCGGGAAATGGACCCTGCTCAAATCGGACACCATCGCCGGGGTCACACAGAATACCTGGAATGCCTTCTGCAACAACATCACCCAATCCGCTACCGAGTGGTTCATTAAGACAACGGCGGGCTTCAGCGGCTCCGTCGGCTGCGGTGTCGGCTGGGAGTACATGAACGGCGTCCTGGTGATGAACAGCGACATGAAGAAGGGCGAGGAGTTTCGTTTGTACTACAAAGCCCACGGCTGGAGCGTGATGACGCCTGGTGTCGGTGGGACGGCCTCCGCGGAATGGACGCCATGCACTGGATCGTACATTATCCGCGGACCCTTGCCCACGCCGAATCCTTTCCATCCCCGCCAGTTGGCCGGACCTTGCGTAATCGTCGAAGTCGCCGGCACTAAGACGTTCTTGCCTGTCCCCGGGGCCGAAGTCCTGGATACAGGGGTCGGCGCATATGGCACGCTGTTCTTCTTCGGGACCCAGGGGGGACCTGCCAACCCCCTCTTCAGCAACTACAAGGCAGCTTGCGGAGTGGCTGGATTGACGGGAGCAGTCAACATCCTGGGCAAGGGCAGCGCCTCTATGAACATAAGTTGGGGCACCATGACCACCGCGTGATGGCCAAGGCGGCAACCGAGCCCACCGCTGTCTCACACCACCGGCCGGGAACATATTTTCGATACAATGGAACTTTCCGGCCCGTCCGCGAAATGAATGATGAGAGGTGGTATTTGATGAAGAAGAAGTTGGTCTTGACGGTTTTGGTAGCGACTGCCGGTTTAATGGCGCAGCCGCCGGGCGGCCCTAGAGGCGGCCGCATGGGTTTTGGACCCGGTCCTATGGGACCCGGAGGTCCGGAAATGGGGCGCACCGTGACTGGTGCTCCGTATTCCGCAGTGGAAGTGCGGACTGAGCAGCAGGTACTCGCGGGAGGCAACACCATCCAGCACCAGACCCAGACCACCATCAACCGTGACAGTCAGGGCCGCGTGCGCACGGAAACTGAATTCACCCCTCCCGGCCAGACGCCGGTGAAGCGGATCAGCATCCACGATCCGGTGGCCGGAGTCGTGCATGAACTGGATCCGACGACCAAGGTAGCGCGCGAGATGCCCACGCGCGGCCCCGGTGTTCGCCCTGGCCCGGGCAATCCGAATACCGCTCCCCGGAATGCCAATGGCCCCGGTCCCCGGCCCAATGCTGTGAATCCTCGTAATCCCAACGGCGCAACTCGTCCGGTCGATCCGAATGTGAAGACGGAAGACCTGGGTAGCCAGTCGATCGGCGGCGTGCTCGCCACCGGCACACGCACCACGCGGACGATTCCCGCCGGCGCCATCGGCAATGCTCAGCCGCTAGAGACCATCCATGAGCGATGGGTATCGGCCGACCTCAAGGTTCCGATCATGGTCAAGACCACGGATCCTCGATTCGGCACCACGGTGACGCAGTTGACGAACATCAATCGCGCGGAGCCCGATGCCTCGCTCTTCACGGTTCCCCCGGACTACACCGTGACCAAGGGCGGGCCCGGCGGCGGACGCGGCCCCGGCGGCGGCGGCCGTCCCAGAGCACCTATCCAGCAGTAGACTCACTCCAATCCTTCCTTCCCAACGGCCCCGGCAAATTTTCGCCGGGGCCGTCGTGTTTTCAGCCCCCCTGTGTTCCATTCGCAGCAAGAAGTGGATAGTCGGCCGGATGCCGCGACCGTACCATAGGGTTATGGCAATCGACTGGGATCGGACGGCAGCTTCGTTGACGGACTTTGGCTTCGCGGAACTGCCTGGCATGCTTTCCGCGCAGGAGTGCGGCGACCTCATCGCCTTGTACCCCCGGGGAGACCTCTTCCGCAGCCGTATTGACATGGCACAGTACCGCTTCGGCAAGGGCGAATATCAGTATTTCCGTTATCCGCTCCCACCCTTGGTCGAAGAGTTGCGCCACAGGCTTTATCCCGGGCTGTCGGCCGTAGCCAACACCTGGGCCGACCTCTTGCGGAATGGCGAGCGGTTCCCCGACACCCTCGACGCTCTGCTGGAACGATGCCACCAGCAGGGACAGACGCGCCCCACCCCGCTGATGCTGCGCTACGGCCCAGGCGATTTCAATTGTCTTCACCAGGATCTCTACGGGCCGGTAGCCTTTCCGTTTCAGGTAGTTTTCTTCCTCTCCGAGCCACAGAGCGATTACGTGGGCGGCGAGTTTCTGCTGGTGGAGAATCCTCCCCGGGCCCAAGCTATGGGACGTGCCCTGAGGCCCAACCGGGGCGACGCCCTGATCATCACAACGCGCCATCGTCCGGCCACCGGGAAGCGCGGCGCCTACAAGGTCTCGGTGCGCCACGGCGTGAGCCCCGTGACCGCGGGCCTGCGATGGACGCTGGGCATCATTTTTCACGATGCCCAGTAAACGTGGCACAGGCATTCCTGCCTGTGTTGGTTCTTGCCCTGGAACCCAAAACAAGGCAGGAAGGCTGCGGCGTGACGCTGTGCCACATTAAATTCCTGCCGCGGAGCCCGCGGGGGGTAACCTCTCTCCTATGGCTATCGTATTTCATTGTCTGCATATGTTACATTGGCGGTGATCACCACCAGCAGTTCCACAGGGAGTTAGGGAGAGGAAAACTATGCGTTTACGGCCTAAGTACCATCGTTGGTCATTCGTGTTGATCGCTGCGGCAGCCGGTCTGGGCGCGGCTGGAATGTTATTGGCGCAGGGACGGGGCGGTGGACAACCCCCAGTCCCGCCACCCAATCCGTCGTCGGATCCGCTGTTGCGCGGCTTCGAGTTCCGTTCGATTGGCCCGGCAACCATGATGGGCCGCATCGACGACATCATGGGGGCCGAAAAGGACCCGATGACCATTTACATCGGCTTCGCCACCGGCGGGTTGTGGAAGTCCATCGACGGCGGCAACCACTGGAAGCCGCAGTTCGACAACATGGCGAATGAATCCGTCGGCGCCATCGGCATCGCGCCCTCCGATCCCAACGTCGTGTACGTCGGGATGGGCGAAGCCAACAACCGGCAAAGCTCGTCGATTGGCGACGGCGTCTGGGGCACTACCGATGGCGGACAGCACTGGACCCACCTCGGCCTGGAAGAGACCCAGTCGATCGGCCGGATCGTGGTCGACTCCACCAACCCGAACATCGTGTACGTCGCGGCCAACGGCCATCTGTTCGGCCCCAATCCCGAACGCGGCCTCTATAAATCGACCGATGGCGGCAAGACCTGGAAGCAGTCCAAGTACATCGATCCGGACACCGGCTTCACCGATGTGGCCATCGATCCGTCGAACCCCAAGATCCTGTACGCCGCGTCGTTCCAGCGTCGGCGCACGTGGTGGGGTTATAACGGCGGCGGCCCGGGCAGCGCGCTGTGGAAGACCACGGACGCCGGCGTCACCTGGACGAAGCTCGAGGGTCCCGGCTGGCCGAAGCCCAAGGACGGCATTTACGGGCGCATCGCGATTTCGGTCTTCCGCGCCAAACCCACCACGATTTATGCGCAGGTGGAAGCTGGCGCCAGCGCTGGTACTGGCGCCGGCACCACGGCTGAAGGCGGTCCGGCCCGAGGCGGCCGAGGCGGCGCGGCAGGCGAGTTTCCTGGCGGTGACCCAGGCGCTGCCGGTGCAGCAGGTGCAGCGGCCGGCGGCGGCGGTGGTGGCGGTGGTGGCGGCTTTGGTGGTGGCGGTGGTGGCGGAGGCGGCCGCGGCGGTCAGCCAGCCGGCCCCCCCAATCCCAATGGTTCCGGCGTGTTCCGCTCGGATGATGGCGGCAAGACCTGGACCTTCATGAGCAATCAGAACAACCGGCCCACCTACTTCAGCCAGATTCGCGTGGACCCCGTCAACGATCAGAAACTGTTCGTGGGCGGCAACCCGGCCCAGATGTCGATGGATGGCGGCAAGACGTGGACGGGCGTCCAGGGCTCGCATACCGACTACCACGCCTTCTGGATCAATCCGAAGGACCCGCGCATCGTCGCGGTGGGCCACGATGGCGGCCTGGACATGAGCTACGATGGCGGCGCCACCTGGGATTACCACAACGACATCGCCGTCGGCCAGTTCTACCAGGTGTCGGCCGACATGCGCCGCCCCTACTACGTCTGCGGCGGCCTGCAGGATAACAATGCGTGGTGCGGGCCGAGCGCCCTGCGCTCGAACGGCGGCCCGGTCAATACCGACTGGTTCACCGTAGCGGGCGGCGACGGCTTCTATACCCGTCAGGACCCCACCGACTGGGCCATCGTCTATGGCGAGTCGCAGGATGGCAACATGTCGCGGCACGACCTTCGGGCCGGCACGCAGAAGAGCATCCGTCCGACCGCCGGACGCGGCGGCGCCACGGCGGCAACTGCTAATGAAATCCAGAGGGCCAACAATCCGCCAATAGGCGCGAATCCGCCGGCGCAAAGCACTGTGGCCCTGGAGGCTTCGGCAGCCCCGGCCGCTGGTGGACGCGGCGGCGGAGGCGGAGGCCGTGGCGGCACACCCAACGTGGTGAATGCGCCAGCCAACGTGGAGCCGTTCCGTTTCTATTGGAATGCGCCCATCGAGATCTCCCCCCACAATCCGGCCGTGATCTACATGGCGGGGCAGTACTTCTTCAAATCGACCAACCGCGGCGATACCTGGTGGATGAACAAGACCGATCTCAGCAAGAACATCAACCGCTGGGCGCCGGAGATGCCCATCATGGGCGTATCGGGCGACAAGCCGATGGCCGAAAAACATGATGGCTACGCCGCCAGTTCGACCGCCACGCAAGTGCGCGAGTCTCCTTCACGGCCGGGCGTCCTCTGGATAGGCACCGAAGACGGCAACCTGCAAGTCAGCCAGGACGGCGGCGAGACCTTCACCAACGTCTACGACAACATCGGTCACGGCGCCCCCAAGGGCTTCACCCACATCGCGCGCATCGAGCCCTCGCATTTCGACCCGGGCACGGCCTACGTGGCCATCGATCATCATCGCTACGACGACTGGAAGCCCTACCTGTTCAAGACCACCGACTACGGCAAGACGTGGACCAGCGTGGCCGGCAACCTGCCAGGGAAGGGCAACATCAACGCCCTGCGCGAGGACTACGATAACCCCAACCTGCTTTTCGCAGGCACCGAGTTCGGCTTATACGTGACGTTGGACGGCGGCAAGGAATGGAAGAAGTTCATGACCGGCCTGCCCAGCGTGCGTGTGGACGACATCCTGATCCACCCCCGCGACCGCGACCTGATCCTCGCGACCCATGGGCGTTCGATCTGGATTTGCGACGATATTTCCTCGCTCGAAAAACTCAAGCCGGAGGGCACCCAGGACGTGGTGTTGTTTGAGCCGCGCCAGGCCATCCAGTGGAAGAACGATACGCAAGCGCAGCGTCACGCCACGAACCGCGATTTCGTGGGACGCAATCCGCAGGGTGGGACGGCGATCAACATCTGGGCCAAGTCTGACATGGGAGCCGGCAAGGTGGAGTTCCTGCAGGGCACCACCGTGGCAAGCACCATGGATGTGGACATCAAGGCCGGCATGAATCGCTTCCAGTGGAGCATGCGCGGTCCGGCTCCGGCCGCACCTAATACCGCAGCAGGAGCGGCAGCAGCAGGAGCAGGAGCCGCTGCCGGAGGCGGGACTGGTGGCGGCGGCGGTGGCGGCGGAAGAAACCGTGGACGCGGCGGACGTGGTGGTGGCGCGCAAGGCACCGACACGGCGGCCACGGCTCAGACGGGCGCGGCTGGTGCAGGCGCCGCGGCAGGAGCGGCTCCTCCGGCTGCCCCGGTCCTAACAATTGCACCTGAGGCGGCCGCCGGTGGTCCAGGCGGTGGTGGCGGCGGACGTGGCGGGCGCGGCGGCGGCAACCAAGGCGTGCCCTTCGTCGCAGCCGGACGCGGCGGCGGTGGCGGTGGCGGCGGTGGCGGCGGTGGTGGTTTCGGCGGCTTCGGTGGTGGCGGTGGCGCTCTGATCGAACCCGGCACCTACATGGTCCGTCTCACTGTCGGCGGCCAGACCCTGACGTCCTCCGTAAGTGTCCTCGAAGACATCTGGATGCGGCCACAGTAACACGGGCATTCTTGCCTGTGTTGGTTCTAGCTTTTGTGGGGGCAGGCGGTCGCCGCCTGCCCCATTTTCATGTGGCACAGTGCGGCTCCGCCGCAAACTGATCCGTGGTCAAAGCGAGGGCGTTCTCCTTTGTAGTACCGTGTCGTTGAAGTTCCAAATCACCGACACAAGTAGAACGCCATGCAACAGGAGCCGCGTAGATGACAGCCGAAGGGTGGAGGAGTTGACGGCGACGATTCAGAAGCATACCTATCTGAAAGAGCGCCGGGTGCGGGCTTTGCGTCCCTGGGGTGATGACAAGGAACTACTGGCTGCGGTGAACCACGGGGACTTCCTGATCAATGGATTCCGGAATCGCGACCTCCAGAAACTGCTCTACCGTACCGAGGCCGAATCCATTGTCGATCGGCGCCGCCGCTC
>PMTT01000341.1 GCA_003167275.1 Bryobacterales bacterium
GGTTGAAGTACTGAGCAGGTGGGGCATGCTTTAGCTTGCCAACCAGTCATTAAGGCCGGGCAAGCTAAAGCATGCCCCACGCCCAGGCGATACGATAGAGGAGGCACACTGATTCGGGAGTTGGTGTGCTTCCATCGCATGACCTTACCAGGAGACACGTTCACCCCACGACGCAACGGAGCCCTGGTTGTGAACAGCCTCCTTGCACTCATGGCCGGCTTCGGCGGCCTGCTGCTCCTGATGGCGTTCGCCGGGTTCGACGGGATTCACGCCCTCGCGCAGATCCAGACCTCCAACGACACCATTCGCGATGATTTTCTGCTGCGTACGCGCGTCCTGGAGCGGATCCGCGCCGACGTTTATGTCTCGGGCACCTACGTCAGAGACTATCTGCTGGAGCCCGAGAGCGGCAAGGCAGAAGGCCACCGCTATACCCTGATCGAGACTCGCAATGACATGGATGCCGCGCTGGAGCAGTACCGGGCGCTCCTGAATGCGGAGGAGGCTCAGCCCTTCCGGGTCCTGACGCAGGAACTGGCGGCCTATTGGAGCGTGCTGGAGCCCGTGTTTCGTTGGAATACCGGGCAAAGGCGCCGCGACGGCTACGCTTTTCTCCGCGACGAAGTCTTCCCGCGCCGACAGTCCATGCTGGGAATTGCCGGCCGGATCGGCGCAATCAACGAGTCCCAATTGAACGCCGGGAAGCTGAAGGTGGAAGCCATCTTCCTGCAATCCCGGCGGCGCCTGACCATCACGATCGGGCTGACCATCGGGCTGGGCCTGCTGCTGGCGGCCTTCAGTGTGCGCAGGATTGTGGGCCTGGAATCCGAGACCTCCGAGCGGTACCAGGAGATTTCGGATGCGCGGACGGAATTGAAGCAGTTGTCCGCCCGCTTGGTGGAGGCCCAGGAAGACGAGCGGCGGTCGATTTCCCGCGAACTGCACGACGAAGTGGGGCAGTCCCTGACAGGCGTGCTGGTGGAGATGGCCAATCTGTCGACACTGATTCGCACCGGGGACACCGACAGCGTCGCCGCCAAGACGGACGAGATCAAGAAGCTCATCGAGAGCTCGATCCGGGTGGTTCGCAATATGGCGCTGCTCTTGCGGCCTTCCATGTTGGACGACCTTGGCCTGGTGCCGGCTTTACAATGGCAGGCGCGGGAGGTTTCCAAGCGCAGCGGCGTGTGGGTGAAGATCGCGGCCGAACAGGTCTCCGAGGAGCTTCCGGAGGAGCACAAAACTTGCATCTACCGGATTGTCCAGGAGGCCTTGCATAACATTGTGAAGCACGCCGATGCGCACGATGTGAAGGTCACGGTACGGCAGGAACGGGACCGGTTGCTGCTCTCGATCGAGGATGACGGCAAGGGGTTCCACGCACAGAAGGAGAAGGGGATGGGATTACTAGGAATCGAGGAGAGAGTCAGTCATCTGGGCGGCAGTTTCGCGGTGGATTCCGAGCCCGGCCGGGGCACGCTGTTGAGCGTCATTCTGCCGTTGGTCGAGCCGGCTGTCGGGAACGCACGGGAGTCGGCGTGAAGACCATTCGGATCCTGCTGGCGGACGACCATACCGTGGTGCGCAAGGGACTGCGCCTGTTGCTGGAGAACCAGCCCGGCTTCACGGTGGTGGCCGACGCCGCCGATGGCCGCGAGGCCGTGGCACTGGCGGAGGCCCACAAGCCCGACGTGTTGGTGATCGACGTGGCGATGCCGATTCTCAACGGCATCGAAGCTGCCCGCCAGATCGCCGGGAAGCTGCCGCAGACCGCCATCGTGTTCCTCAGCATGCACGCCGATGAGGGATACGTACTGAAGGCGCTGAAGGCGGGGGCGCGGGCCTACCTGCTGAAAGACTCGGCCGAGTACGATCTGATCAACGCGGTGAAAGCCGTGAGTGAGGGGAAGGCATTCTTCAGTCCGGCCATCAGCAAGATGCTGGTGGAGGACTATATGCGCCAGATGCAGGAGCGGCAGGTGGAAGACAGTTATGAGTTACTGACCACCCGCGAGAGAGAGGTGCTGCAGTTACTTGCGGAGGGAAAGAACAACAAGGACGTCGCGAGTATTCTGAACCTGAGCCTCTACACGGTGGAGACTCACCGCAGCAATATCTTTCAGAAGTTAAATCTGCACAGCGGGGCGGAGTTGATTCTGTACGCCATTCGGAAAGGTGTGATCAGTTAACAGGTCGCCGTGGGGCCTGCTTCAGCTTGCCAACAATAACGAATCGGCAAGCTAAAGCATGCCCCACGCTGTCCGGGTTAATGTTCATTCGCATTCGGCTTTAGCTCATACTGGGGATATGCGGCGAACCTCGGGCGCGCGATAATGATAACCAATGTGGCCGCGGCAGATCACGCATCAGAATATCTTCCGGGTCCTGATCGCCGGGTTCAGCCTGGTCATCCTGCTGCTTCTGGCGGCGGCGACCGTGGGCATCCGCAATATCCGGTCGATCCGGGAAAACGCCGCCAGCCTGGTGAGGGAACAGTCCGTCACCAACCGGCTGATCGACGAGCTCCACAGCCAGCAGACCAGCCTCAGCGAGGTCTTCTCCGTGTTGGCGCGCGATCCCGATTCGGTGGACTACGACCGCATCATGGGCCAGCTCGATGCAGCCGACCGCGATATCGACCGGATCTCCGCCGAAGGCGCCCAAACCGAGGATAGCCGCCTGTGGGCCCGCCTGAAACAAACCTCCATCGACTTTTCGCATGAGGCCCGCCACCTGCTCACCGCCGAGAACGTGGAGACCTATGCCACCATCGACCTGTTCCGCGATCACGAAGCCTTCATCTCCGTGGTGGCGCGCCTGATCGAGGGCGAGTACCGCAAAGTGAGCCGGGCCCAGGAGCAGATTGACCGGCAGTCCTCGAGGCTCTTCGAGATCTCGGTATTCTTTTGCTCGGCCAGCGTCCTGCTGGCGCTGGTATTCGCGGTGGTCACGGTCCGGATGGTGTCGCAGCTCATCCGCGGGATGGACTCGCAGACTGCCGAACTGGGCCGCGTCTCCTGGCACATGTTGGAAGACCAGGAGGCGACTGCGCGCCGCTTCTCACACGAGCTGCACGATGAGCTGGGCCAATCGCTCACGGCCATCAAGACCAATCTTACGGCGCTCGATGCGGCCGATCCGGTGCACAGCGCGCGCCTGGAAGACTGCCTCCGGCTGGTGGACGAGGCGATTGGCAACGTGCGGCAGATGTCGCAGCTTCTGCGCCCCACGATCCTGGACGATTTCGGACTGGAGGCCGGGGTGCGATGGCTGTGCGATGGATTTGGCGCCCGCACCGGAATCGACGTGAATTTCACGTCCAGTTACTCGGGCCGGCTGCCCGATGAGACCGAGACCCACCTGTTCCGGATCACGCAGGAAGCGCTCACCAACGTGGCGCGCCACTCGGCGGCGAAGCACGTGTCGATCACGCTTGAATCCAGCGGCGATCAGATCTGCCTGACCATCCGGGACGATGGCCGGGGACTGGGAAAGCCACCCTCGGCCGACGCCCGGCAGTCGGGGAGGCCCGCGTCGTTGGGGATGATCGGGATGCGCGCCCGTGCCCGCAGCGCCGGCGGCGATGTGACGGTTCGCTCCCGCCCGGACGAGGGTGTTCTAATTGAAGTGCGGGTCCCCATCCGAAATGAAACGAATTCGAATCCTGCTGGCTGACGATCACGCGGTAGTCCGCCAAGGCTTCAAGATGATTCTCAGCGCCGAGAAGGACATGGAAATTGTGGGCGAGGCCGGCAACGGGCGCGAGGCCGTGGAGCAGGCGGAACAGTTGCGGCCCGACATCGTGGTGATGGACGTCGCCATGCCCGAGCTGAACGGCATTGAAGCCACGCGCCGGCTGGCCACCTCAATGCCACACACGCGAGTCATCGCCCTCAGCATGCACAAGGATTCGGTCTATGTGCGCGAGATCCTGCGTGCCGGCGCCCGTGGATACCTGCTTAAGGATTCCGGCGCGGGAGACCTGGTTTCGGCGATCCGCGCAGTGGCTTCGGGCGAAAGCTATCTGAGTCCCGCGGTCTCGAACGCGGTGCTCGACGATTACCGGCGCCATGTCACCAACCCCATTGACTTGCTGACTAGTCGCGAACGCGAGGTTCTGCAAATGTTGGCGGAGGGGAAGACGAATAAGGAGATCGCCGTGGTGTTGAACCTCAGTGTTTATACTGTGGATGCGCACCGGGGGCGCATCATGGAAAAGCTGAACGTGCACAGTATTAACGAGCTGGTTCGGTTCGCGGTAAGGAACGGGTTGATCGACTGAGTGAGGCACGCGGGGGGTAGGCGATTTGGGAAGACACCGCTGCTTGACTACTGGTAGACTAGACTTGCAGGCGGTGAGGAATCCCGTAAAGCCGCGGAAGCACGTGGGCGAAGAAGGAAGGCCATCATGACCACTGACGAACGCTTGGAGCGCATTGAGCAGTCGATAGAGAATCTGGCCCGGACAACGGAGAATCTGGCCCGGTCCACGGAGAGCAACTTCCAGAACCTCACCCGCTACGTGCTGGAACTACGCACGGAGACCACGGGCCGCCTGGAGATTATCGAAAACCGCCTGGAAGTTCTTGCGGCGACCTTCTCGAGCCTCGATTCACGGCTGGTCCCCTTGACGAAAGCGATTTTGGAGTTCGGTGTGATCGCCACGCGGCTCCAGCGTGAACAGACGCGGATTGCGAAGCTCGTGGATCCTGCGGCTTAAACAGACGGCGATTCCTCGCCCGACCAGACATCGGCTACCTGGTGTCGGCTCATATACGCGTTCCCGAGTACACCGCCACGCTCGACCCATCCGCCAGAAACGCCGAGTCCGGCTCGCGATTCAGGCAGCCGCCGAGTTGGGCGCCGTACAATCCGGCCGTATCCCCTTGGAACTTGGCGAGAGTGGGCTGCCACACCCGCCACGGCTCGTGTTCCACCTGATACTCCAGGCAGCTTCCGTCGGGCTGGGCCGCGTAGCCCCAATAATGCTCGGTAATGAACTGTTCGAGCGACCCTTCAGCCGCTCGGTGGGGCCGTCCCTCGCATTCCACGCGCACCGAACTCCACCGCCGCTCCTGCCGCCAGCCGTATTCCACCTGCACCCGTCCATACTCGGACACGGGTTCCACGATCTGGTGCCGCATCTTCAGGGCAATGTAGTTCTCATGAAACGCAAGCTGCGCCACCTTCGCGACCCAATACCGCGGGACTACTTCACGCACGAACACTACACCTCGGCGCACTGTGTCGGCATGCTGCCGTCTAACGTAGAACCGCAGATTCACTTCGTCGAAGTCGGAGTGGAAGGGGATCCAGATTCCGCGAACGCGGGTCCGGAGGAACCGGAAGGCCACCAGGCTGATGTAAGTCTTGCCGCCGAACTGGTCCAACTCGGTGCCACGGGGAACGCGATCCGCGAGCCATGCTGGATCGACGGCGTAGTTCAGCATGGCCAGGTTGCGCCACTCGGCGGTCAAGAAGGGTCGTGCCGACGGGTCAGGCATACAGCCCAAGTCTATACCAGATAGTGGGGCGGACCCCCTAGTCCGCGGGCGACCCCCTGGTCGCCCTTCCGCGCACTGTCTTCGATATTCACTGGCAGTGCAAACAAGCCGACCAGGGGGTCGGCAGCGGACCAGGGGTCCGCCCCACCAAGCACCCCAAGGCCCATATCTAAGTGCCCTCAGTGACTCGGGGCGTTGCTTCTGATTTGATCCGCCATCATTTTTACCAGTTCCGCGTTGGTCATGGGCTGCCAGCCGTGGCCTTTCTTGGGACGGCCGTACTCGAAGGTGGCGTCCGAGTCAGTGGTCTTCAAATAGTCTTCCAGCAGATACACGGCCAGGTTCAGGTAGTAATTGTCCATATCACCCACATACAGGTGAAGCTTGCCCTTCCAACCAGAACCGAGTTTCGCCCAGTTGGCCTTCATGTAAGCCGCCAGGTCGTAACCATGCTCCCGCATATAGTTGGCTACCGAACGGTCGATCTTCCCGGTCCGCTTGTCAAAGAGCGGGCGCGGGTAGCCGTCTTCGCCCACCGGCCCGTAAACCGCCTCCCACGCCTCGAACTGCTGCGCGGAGCGGCCGTGGCTGCCCATCACCTCCTCCAACTGACTCATCTGGCGCATCGTCTGCACCACCTGCCCCTCGGGCGTGCGCATCATGGGGCGCTCGGGGACCATGTATTCGTAGCCGGGAGCGACGAATGCGTTATCGTCCGAATAGATATCCACAAGCTGGTAGCGGCGGAAATCGATGGGGTCGGGATACATCGTCCAGGTGCCACCGAAGAAGTCGGGATGCAGCACCTCGAGTGCGAGCGACTCCCAGCCGCCCGTCGATCCTCCGGTCAGCACACGCGCGTAGGGCGCCCGAATCATGCGGAAATGCTCTTCCAGGTACGGGACCAGTTCCTGCAGCAGCGCGTCGCCACAGGGTCCGTTGTTGGCGGAATTCACGGCGTAGGAGTCGTCGAAGTAGGGCGTGGGGTGCTGGAAGGTCACCGCGAACATACGCGGGAAGATATCCGACATCCAGGCCTGGGAGAACTCGGCGGAGCCTGCGCGGCCGCCTGCCCGCCCTGCCCCGGCGCCGGTCCCGTCGCTAAACCCGAACGGGGCGTTCAAGCCGAAGTGGCCCTGGATGTAGATCACCGGATAGTGTTCGGCGGGATGTTCGTTGTAGCCCTTGGGGAGCAGCACGGTCGCACCGATGTACATCGGATGGCCCCAGAATTTCGTCAGCAGCGGGCTCTGGATCTTGACCCGCTTGACCCAGGCGGTGTCGGGCGGGACCTCGACCGGCGGCAGTGCCTTGGTCAGTTCCAGCTTTACGTCATAGCCCGCGGCGGGGTCGAGATGCACCTTCTGCACCGCGCTGTAGAGGTTCCCCGGCGACCGCGTGAAATGCTGACCCTCCCACTGATCCATGTGCGCCCAGATGGTGTGACCGTCCGCGCGATGAAACTGCGTGTAGACGTTCACCAGCGCCTGGACGTAGTAGTCGCCCGCCGGGATGTCCTTGAGGCTGTTCGCCGGATAGCCCAGGGCGCGGCCGTCCACGATGGCGGCGCGGCCGGGGGCAAGTTGGTCGACATCCACTCCGAAGAAGGGAGTCTTGCCGGTATAGGAGCCGATCTGCTGGACGGGGTCCGGGCTTTCGGCCTTCGCCATGGCAACGAAGATGCGGCCGGTGAGGGGTCCGTCGTGGGCCGGGGCGGCGAAGGAAACTTCGAAACGCGGCTCGGCGGGCTGGGCGGGGATCGGCAAGAGCAGGAGGCCCGCCAGAGATAGGCAAGCCAGCAGGCCCGGCCGGCGGGGAGATCGGGGGAAGGACAGGGCAAGAGACAGGCCATGAGGCCTGTCCCACGCGGCCGACGCGGGTGGACGCATCTTCTTCATGCCCGATAATGATATGCTGTTTTTGGCCGTTATCCAAACTTCCCCGGCGGCACGACCGCCGGCGCCACAAAAGGAGACCCCACGTGAGAGTCGGCGTATTCACCCCGCTGTTGTCGCAACTGTCGCTGGAAGACGTTTTTAAGAAACTGAAGAGCAACCAGATCGAGACCGTAGAGCTCGGTACCGGAAACTATCCAGGCGATGCCCACTGCAAACTTTCCATGCTCGACAACCCCGGCGAGCTGAGCGAGTTCAAGAAGAAGCTAGAGGATCACGGATTCACGATTAGCGCGTTGAGCTGNNCCCGACCAGGACCGCGCCCGCCGAGACCAGGAAACCAGCCGCAAGACGATCCAGCTTGCCGAGAAGTTGGGCGTCCCGGTGATAATCGATTTCAGCGGCTGCCCCGGAGACTCGCCCCAGTCCAAGTGGCCCAACTGGGTCACCTGTCCGTGGCCCCCCGATTACCTGGAGATCCTCAAGTGGCAATGGGAGGAAGTGGTCACGCCCTACTGGATCGCGCACGGGAAGTATGCCGCAGATCACGGCGTCAAGGTGGCCATCGAGATGCATCCCGGGTTCGTGGTCTACAGCCCCGAGACGATGCTGAAGCTGCGGGCCATCGCCGGTCCGTCCGTTGGGTGCAACTATGACCCGAGCCATATGTTCTGGCAGGGAATCGACCCCATCGCCGCCATCCGCGTGTTAGGCGACTCCATCTTCCACGTGCACGCCAAAGACACTCAGATCTATGAGCGCAACCTGCCGTTGACCGGCGTGCTGGATACCAAGAGCTACACCGACGAACGCAACCGCGCCTGGATCTTCCGCACCTGCGGCTACGGCCACGGCGAGGAGTGGTGGCGGGAATTCGTCTCCACGCTCCGCATGTTCGGGTACGACTACGTGCTCTCGATCGAACATGAGGACAGCCTGCTCTCACCCGAAGAGGGATTGACGAAGGCCGCCTCGTTCCTGAACGGCATCGTGATCCGCCAGCAGCCCGCCGCCGCCTGGTGGGTGTAACACGGGCATTCTTGCCTGTGTTGGTTCTTGCTTGTGCAGCGCAATTCGGGGCTCCGCAATCCGCAACTCCCGAATTGCGCACCAGCCTCGAAGCGCTTCTTGAGCGATCGGCCCCCGGGGGCCCTACTGGTACCGTGGCGCCATCAGCGGGTCCACCCGCGAGTTGGCATGGTAAGTTGGTACTGAGATTTCCCCATGTCCACGCTTGCCAAGACGTTTCTGACGCCGGATCAATACCTCGAAATCGAGCGCAAGGCCGAGTTCAAGAGCGAGTACTACAACGGCGAGGTGTTCGCCATGGCTGGGACGAAGAGGCCCCACAATCTGATCAAGACGAATGTCAGCGGGCAGCTATACCAGCAGCTCCGTTCTTGTCCCTGTGAGGTGTCTTCGAGCGATCAGCGGGTCTTGGTGGCGCCGACCGGTTTGTACACCTATTCTGATATCGTGGTGATCTGCGGCCAACCGCAGTTCCTGGACGGTGAGCTCGATACTCTGATGAATCCCACCCTGATTGTGGAAGTGCTCTCGCCCAGTACGGAAGCCTACGATCGCGGGCGCAAGTTCGGACACTATCGCTCGATCGAATCCTTGAGCGGGTATCTCATGGTGGCCTCCGAGTTGATTGGCGCGGAGTTGTTCACCCGGCAGCCCGACGGCCTATGGAAGTTGACCGCGGAAGGCAAGCGCCTGGAGGACACAATCGAAATCGAATCCATCGGCTGCCGGCTCAAGCTCGCCGATATCTACGAGAAAGTGGAACTCGGTTAAGGGACTCGTGGCATAGGCATTCTTGCCTGTGCTGATGTTTCCAGCTCGGCAAACCAACACAGGCAAGAATGCCCGTGCCACGATGTTTCATGTCGTCTGGACAGGCGGTGAGAAGATTTCCGTCGGAGTCCGACGGAAATCCTTGTAAGTCACTGAAACTGCTTGGAGAGGACCCGTCTGAGTCAGACGGGTGCAGTGATCGCCAACTGCTCCGGCCCGCGTCTTAGTCCGGGCTGGGCAGGTCGAGGACCTGCCTTACTCATACCGCAGCGCAATCAGCGATCCACCCGCGTAGCCCGCCGCGCGGGGAAGTAGCAGGCGGCCAGACCTACCACTCCCACCACCCCGACTACGCCCCCGATCGTCAGTAAGTCGTATGGAGATACGCCCCAGAGCTGGCTCGCAATCACGCGAGTCACTGCTAAACTGACTAGCAGTCCCGCCGCCACGCCCATCCCGATCAGCCGCAGCCCCATACCCAGCACCATGCGGAACACGTCAGTGCCGCCCGCTCCTAACGCCATGCGGATCCCGATCTCGTGGGTCTGCCGCGTCACCGTATAGGCAATCACGCTGTAGACGCCTATCGACACCAGCACCAGTCCCACGCCCGCAAACACGCCGAGCAAGATGAAGCTGAAACGCGGCGCCGCATAGGTGAACTGCATCAGGTAATTGGAAAGCGTGTCGGTGTAGGCCAGGGCGATGTTCCGGTCCAGCGCCCAGACCTCCCGGCGCACAGCATTCGCGAGGCGCATGGGGTCACGCGCACCAGGATGCCTCGGTCGAAGGCGGCGGTGACGGTGTAGGGTACCAGAATCTCCGGCATCGGCGGGTCCTGAACCCCCTGGTTGCGCGCGTCGCCCATACGTTGTCGATGACGCTGAAGATGGTGGTGGCCGCGCCGATCCCAAGCGCCAGCGCCAGGACCGCCAGTGCCGCGAAGGAAGGCTGCTTCCGGAGACCGCGCAGTCCGTAGCGAAAGTCCTGCAGGAGGGATCGCATACCCGTTCAGACGTCTGAAGTGCCGGATTGTTCCTGGTATCCCTCTTGTGGCACGGGCATTCTTGCCTGTGCTGGCTTTTTGCGCTCTGCAAAATGCGGCCCTATCCGGCAGACCCACACAGGCAAGAATGCCGTGCTACAGGGAAACATTAAGGTTTCTTAGGTAGAATCCCAAATCAGTACCGCGACTTTTCAAGAGTGACGGGTGTTAGACTTGCAGCAATCCGACTAAGTGGCCCATTTGTCTGAGGATAGTCCTGAAAGAAGGGCAGTCGAGGAGATCTATGGGGATTAGGATCGTGCAGTTTGCCCTATCGGGCCTGCTGATGCTTCCGCTCGCATCGGCACAGACCGCCGTGACCATTGTGCCGGTCAAGGCAGAGGTGCATTTGGGCACCTTTGTCCAGTTTGCCGCGCATGTAACTGGGTCGACCAACACCACCGTTGCGTGGTCGGTGGCCCTGCCCGTCGGAGCCACCGGCTCGCCGGGAACGATTTCGTTCGGAGGGCTCTATACCCCGCCTGGGGCGATGCCAAGTGTGAACACGGTGACGGTGACAGTCACCACTCTGGCCACCCCGGTGGCGTCGGCCAGCGCCCAGGTGACGCTCGACAATCCAATTCCGGCAGTGGCTTCGACCAGTCCGTCGTCGATCCAGACCGGCCCCTACACGCTCACCATCAACGGCAGCGGGTTCGTTCCCGGAGCGCAAGTACTCCTGGGAGGCGCGGGCCTCGCTACTACTTATGTATCTCCCACTCGCCTTACGGCCACCGGATCTAAGCTCCCAACGGGTCCGAGGGCGGCAGTCGCGGTAAGCAATCCGGCCCCGGGGCCATCCACCTCCACAGACGTAGTCACAGTCTTGATCGGATCGGAAGGCCCGCCGATCATCTCCACCAGCGTGGCATCGCGGTTCCTGGATCAGGCGGCCTTCGGCCCCGACGTCGACAGCCTTGCCCACGTGCGCAGTATCGGACTGCAGCCGTACATTACCGAGCAGCTCACGCTTCCCATCTCGCCCTATCCGACTCCTGGCCAGACCGCCCACGCATTGGGGCAGGTACAGGCGCGCTTCTTCACCAATGCCGTCCACGGCCGCGATCAACTGCGCCAGCGCGTAGCCTTTGCGCTGAGCGAGATTTTCGTGGTGTCGGGGATCACCGAGACCACGTCGGCCCAGATTCTGCCATACCTCGAGATTCTGCAAAACGACGCGTTCGGGAATTTCCGCAAACTGATGGAAGACGTTACCCTCAGTCCCACCATGGGCGAATACCTGAACATGGTGAATAACAACAAGGCCAACCCGGTGGCCGGCACGAGCGCGAATGAGAACTATGCCCGCGAGCTCATGCAGCTTTTCACCATCGGCCTGGACGAATTGAACCAGAATGGAACGCCGCAGTATGACGCGAACCACAACCTGATTCCCACCTACAATCAGACCACTATCCAGAATTTTGCCAAGATCTACACCGGCTGGACCTATCCGACCAAGCCGGGTGCCGTGCTTCAGGAGCATAACCCAGCCGATTACGTCGGGCCGATGGTGCCCTACGAGGCCAACCACGACACTACCAGCAAGACGCTTCTGAACGGCCTGGTGTTGCCGGCCGGTCAGACCGCCGCACTTGATCTCAAGGATGCGCTCGACAACATCTTCAGTCATCCGAACGTGGCGCCGTTCATCGCACAGCAACTCATCCAGCATCTGGTCACGAGCGACCCCTCTCCGGCCTATGTGGGCCGCGTGGCGGCGGTGTTCAGCAACAACGGCAACGGCGTTCGCGGCGACCTGGCGGCGGTAGTGCGGGCGATCCTGACGGATACCGAAGCCCGCGCCGAAGACCACGGCCCGCCGGTCACTCCGCCTCCCGATACCAGCGGCCACCTGCGCGAGCCGGCGTTCGTAATCCCCTCGATTCTGCGTGGCCTGGGGGCGACGGTCAACGACACGAACGGCTTGACTGGCTTGGCCGCCGGCCTGGGCCAGACGATATTCTATCCGCCGTCGGTATTCAGCTACTTCGACCCCGGTTATCCGATTCCGCCGGACTTTACATCCAAACTGGCTCTGCTGGGACCGGAGTTTCAGCTTCACTCTCCCTCAGCAGCAGTGGCGCGCTACAACGCGGTGAATTCGATAGTCTACGGCAACCTGGGCGCCGGCACGACCATCGACTTCACGCCGTTTTCGAGCCTGGGCAACAATCCGCAGGGCCTGGCGGATCTCATCAATAGCCGCTTCTTCCACGGCCTGATGCCCACAACAGTCAATACCGAGCTTCTGCGGGCGATGAATGCCATCACCGGCACAACCGCCGCAGCCGCCATGGCAAGGGCCCAGGCCGCGATCTATGTGGCCGTAACGTCTTCCTATTACACCGTGGAGCACTAAGACCATGCTATCGACATCAAGAAGAGATCTTCTGAAAATGGGGCTTCGCGCCCTGTCGGCGATCGGCGTAACCAGCGTCGCGGGACGGCTCAGCCAGGTGAACGCACTGGCGCTCAGCCCCTGCCCCACGGACTACAAGGCGCTGGTGTGCATCTTCCTCTTCGGAGGAAACGATGGCAACAATACCGTCATCCCCGTGACCACTCCCAAGTCGAACGCGAACAACTCCTACGCCAAATACGCGGCGGTGCGGGGCGGGCTGGCGCTGCCGCAATCCAGTCTGAACATGATCGGCACAAAGCAGGGCGACCAATACGGCCTGCATCCCGGGCTGACTGAGATCGCCGCGCTCTACAACAGCGGGAAGGTGGCCGTCCTGGCCAATGTCGGGACGCTGGTGACTCCCTTGACGCAGCAGCAGTATCTGCACCAGACCAAGGAGATTCCGCTCAACCTGTTCTCGCACCTGGACCAGCAGACGGAGTGGCAGTCCTCGCTGGCCCAGGGCTTCGCTACCAGCGGATGGGGCGGCCGCGTGGCCGATGTCATGCAGGGTTGCAACACCGGCAAGCTGCCCATCATCGTGTCAGTGGGCGGGAATGCTCTTTTCGTCACCGGCGCCCAGACCAATCCGGCCACCGTGACGCCGGGCCAGGTGCTGGGTCTCCAGGGCTTTTCGACCACCGCGGCGTCTACGGCACGCATGACGGCGGTGAATAATCTGTTGGGCTTCGACAATGGTCTGACTCTGATTGGAGCGTCGAATGCCATTGGCGGCTCGGGAATCAACCAGGCGAACGTGCTGAACCAGGCGCTGGCGGGCGGCAAGGCGCTCACGACGGTTTTCCCGGCCACCTCGCTGGGTGGGCAACTGCAAGAGGTCGCCAAGATCATCAACGTGCGGGCCACGCTGGGGATGCAGAGGCAGATCTTTTTCGCCTTCCTGGGCGGCTTCGACACGCATGACAAGGAACTGACCGAGCAATCCACCGGATTGACGACCGTGAGCCAGGCGATGAACGCCTTCTACAACGCGACAGTGGAGATGGGGGTGCAGAACGATGTGGTGACCTTCACCGAATCGGACTTCGGACGCACGCTCCAGCCGAGCGGCGGCGCCAC
>PMTT01000144.1 GCA_003167275.1 Bryobacterales bacterium
TTCGTGAAGGCGAGATTCAACTCCGCGCCTTGCAAGGAACTGCGCGCCACTCCGATTTGTGCCTCCGCGGCGGTGACAGCGGCTTTAGATCGGTCATATTTCCCTTTTGCACCCGCCACCGAAGCCAGGTTCGCGAGGTTGGATTGCACGGCGTCGTCCAGTTCCTGTTGGCTCACAGTTCCATCCACCGCAAGGGGCGAATAGCGCTTTACGTCCAACTCTGTTTTGAGTTGCGCGGCTTCGGCCCGGTCGATCTCGGCCTTGGCTGCGTCCACGTCCGCCTTCGCCTGTGTCAATTGAGCGTTGGCGACGTTCAACTGAGCGTCTGCCTGGTCGACAATTGCCTGGAACGGACGCGGGTCGACCTCGAAGAGAAGGTCTCCGGTCTTGACGAGAGACCCTTCCAGATAATCTTGCGCCATCAGGTATCCGGTCACTTTCGAATGGATCTCTGCGTCGATGAATCCGACCGTTGTTCCAATCCATTGCGAGTACACGGGAACATCCTGTCGGACCGGCGTCGCGACTGTGACCTCGGCAAGGCGCGGCGGCGCGGGCTTTTGTGAACAACCGCACAGGCTTAGCGTTACGACCGCCAGCGCGAGGCGAGCGCGTGTTCTTCTCAGCTTCTGCTTCAGCCCGTGTCTGCCGCGGGTCTCGTTGCTCATTCAAAGCGGCCCATACCCACGCACCTTTCCAGTCTCTGGTGGAGTCCCAATCGAATCAGGTGTCCAAGTCTCGAAATGTCAGATTGATGTTCGTCCCCTGCACGAGACGGTCCAGAACAGATCTTCGGGTCACGCGGAGTCATGAAGCCACTGCGTCGTGCGGTGTTTACGGAAAGTTCCCGAAATCGGGAGCAAAGTCTGCACACCTGAGATGCAAAAGCTGCCCGGAGGTCTGCTCCCCTTTGAAGCTTTACTGGTACGGAGACGCACGGTGTAGTTGGTAACGGCCCCCGGGCGATGACATCTTCCATTACCCGCGGTTCTTCGATGAACTACTTCAACCGGGGTATGGTCGTTCGCGAGCCAATGGCTATACTCTTGCAACGTGTTGCGTCCCCGCGGAGAAGTCGATGAGTTGCCGATTGCAGGATTCAATCCCATCGCCGGAGGGAACCGTACCGGTCCTCGCGGTCAGTCCTTTGCCCGAGGATATCGCGTTCGCCTTCCGGAGATTCTCTCCCAGGGAAACTGGAAACTGCACGAGGCTTCAGGCTGCCGTGAAGCTTTGGCGTTGTTGCGCTCGCAAACTGTTCCGGTGCTCCTCTGCGAGCGTGACCAACGCTTTCGAAACTGTGTACAGATAGCTCCTCGACGGTGGAGGCGGCTGTAGCCGGGGCCAACTCGCGTTCGCTGCCGGAGCGTCTTGCCTGGATGCGCCATTTCGCGTGACAGGCCCGGTGTGAGTCGTCCGTCACCAGCGCCTCCACATCATAGGTTCCCTCGCCCACCACGAAGGTTCCGCCGAGTTCGCCATCCAGCTTGGTTGCCGGCACCTCGGGCAGGTTCCCGGTGCTCTCCAGATAGGTGGGCTTGAGGCCCTCGGGTGTGATTCGCAGGTAAGTGTCCAAGCTGTGACCTGCCCCCTGAAACTGGGCCATCGGGATGTTGACTAGATAGCCGGTCCGGAAGCGCATCGCGTAGTCGGGCACCGGGCGGACGGCATCAACGTGGCAGCGCATTTGACGAGCACTTGCGGCCGAGTCAAACGCTTGCCGGACGGCGGCAATTCTCTCCGGCTCGACCAGCAATTGCGCTGATGCGGTCACCCAGATGGTCAACGCCGTCCCGGCGGCTCGCCAGCGGACTCTGCCGTACGATACCATCCATCCCGGTCGTAGAGGACGCGTCTTCATGCGGGCCTACTGAAAGTCTGGCATCTCTGCAAGTGAGCCAGAGCCTGCCACACCTTCTCTCGGTGTCAATCATACGGCTCAGGCTTCACCTTTCACAATACTGTGTTTGGGGGAGTTATGACGAACGGTGTTGATTGGCACCGGCATGGCCAGCCCAAACTAATGTGTTCCGTACTGATGGCAGGCCCGACGCACTCTACGTTCTCAAATCATAGCGGATACCATGTCGAATGGATTCCTAAGATTCCTCAAGGGAGGGACGTCATCTTGGCCCTACTACATCGGACGGGCAGCTCAATTGCGCCGTTTCAAGGTCGGCCTTTCATCCTGGTCGGTGTTGGTTTTGCTGTCGGAATCCCCATCAGCGGGAGTTGTGCCGCCGGGCGCTCGCCGCAGGGTAACCCGGACACCGTCCTGGTACGGTTTCCGGCGGTTTTCAAGGCGGGCTTGAACGTCGTGGAACTCCGAGGTATCCAGAACATACTCGGGCCGTTCGGCGAGGTTCTCTTCGATGTTTCGCTGAGCCGACTTGATCCGGTCCTCAGTCATAGGGTGCGTCGAGAACACCTTGGAGAGGGTTCCGGGCTTGGTCTTTTCCAACGATTCTATCTTCTCGAAGAAGTCGACGAAGGAGGTCGGATCATAGCCCGCCTTGTACATGTACTGAAGCCCCAGCATGTCGGCTTCGGCCTCGAACGTCCGCGAGAATTTCAGAAACCCCAGGGGGATGATGGCGTTGGCGCCCTGGTAGATTGCATAGGCAGTCCAGCCGCCCATGAAGATCAACGGCAAACTCGCATAGTTCGCGATTTCACCGCGCGTGGCCTGGCGGGTTCCGTGCCGTGCCGCCACATGCGCGATTTCATGAGCCATGACCCCAGCCAATTCCGCCTCGTCGCCGGCTTCGAGAATCAAACCCGAGTTAACGAAGAAAAAGCCGCCGGGCAACGCAAACGCGTTCACCTCGTCGGTGTCGACTACCTTGATGGTGAACGGCACCTTGGCGTCGGAATTGCGCACCAGATTTTGGCCGACGCGATTAACGTATTCGGCAATCACCGGATCGTCGACGATCCTGGCTTGCTGCTCCACCTCCTGCGCCATTTGCTTCCCAAGGGCAATTTCCTTCTCCAGTGAATAGAAATTTACCCCTTTGCCGACGTCGCGGTCACCGATCTTTTCCGGGTCCTTCCTTTTGTCCTTTTTATCTCCGGCGAATCCGACGCACGCCGCCAAACACCCAATCAACACCAGCTTGCCAACTCTCCATTGATGTGTCGATCGCATGGGACCTCCCGCCGCCGCAGTGGTGGCTGGATCAACAATACAGGCCAAATCCCAGCGGCGGCCATCCGACGTGTGGAGTACAAACCGGCGAAAATGTGGGTAGCCCTGAGAATCACCCACGCTTCCGTACACCATCCGCGGCTGGGCTCCGAAAGCCTGCTCCTTACTAAAGGGCCCATGGTCTACCCTATTTGAAGTATGGTTTGGATCACTCAAAATCCATAAAATCGAGCCATATGAGAATCGCAAAATACACCTCTCCACGATTGACGCAGTTCCTTTTTTCGCTCCTGATGGCCTGCGGAGTTGTACCTTCGAAAGCACAACCCGTGATATTCGTGCGCCTCCTGGGAACCGCGAGCCCATCCTTGAGTCCGGACCGCGCCGAAGCTGGTTGGCTGGTGGTCGCCGGCTCCGAAACACTGCTATTCGATTGCGGCCACGAGTGCCCAACCGGCTCGCTCAGTTGAACCGGACCGGTGTCAGCAAGGTGTTTCTCACGCATGTGCACTCGGACCACACTGTCGCGCGTTTTCCGCGCAGAGCGCCATCCGCTTCGACCCGGAACCTGCGGAACCGTTGAAGACCCCGCCACCGGCCCCGCCCACCGTCGTCGCCCCGGTAGGCGCCAGCGACGCCGTTCCGGCCTTCCTGCCCATTACCGTACAACTCACAACACCGATTACCGACAAGGACACGGTTGGGAGGCTGATCGAGGGCCGGGTTGCCGGCGGGGTAAGGCACAAGGGGAAGATCGTCATTCCGAGTGGCTCGGTGATCCGGGGGCGGCCGATTGGGGGCGGAGACTTCATCGTAGGACTGGAGTTCACCGAGGTGGAGACCGTCGGCGGATCGCTGCGCTTTTACGCCGACCTTTTACGAATTGATCGGACTCCGGGAGTCCGGCCGACTCTTTCCGATCGGTTTGATGGCCGTCTATTCGATCTCAAATGCAACATATTGAAAGCGCCCGTCACGTTCGATTTGGAGGACCACCGCGTCTCCCGGCTTAAAATCCTGGATCATGGATCGGAATGCCGAAAGCAACGCAACCGGTTCGTTGTTCACGGAGTGGATGACATCGCCTTGCTGGATGTCGATAAACTGTGCCTGCCCTTCCGGCGCCTTTGCCGCCACAATCACCCCGTAACTTCGACGCAACTCGGGGATCAAACGGGCTACCTCCCGGTCGATTTCGATGCAGAGAATCCCCAATCGATGCACCAGGTTCTTTTCGGGAGAAACCAGGGTGGCCAGCGGATCGAACGGCGCGGGCTGTTCCTTAACCTCCACCGGAATGGTAATCCGCTCCGTGCCCCTCTGAACCACAATCGCGATCTTCTCTCCGCCCTGGCGGCGCCCGATGTCGTCCTGGAATTGCCGCGCCGATTCAATTGTGTGCCCGTTGAGGCTGAGAATGATGTCGCGGCGCTTCAGATTGGCCACGTCGGCCGGTCCGCCCGGTTCGACATCCGCGATCACTGCGCCTTGTTGAAGAGACAAGCCGAGTCCCGCCGCCATGGTCGGGCTGATATTTTGGACGAAAAGTCCTACCGCACCACGCGAGACTCGCCCTCTTCGCTTGAGCTGCTCGCAAACGCTACGAACCACGTTGCTGGGGATCGCGAACCCGATTCCCTCATTTCCGCCCGACCGGCTGACGATGAACGTATTCAGGCCGATGAGCGAGCCGCCGGTATCGACCAATGCTCCGCCGCTGTTTCCAGGGTTCACCGAGGCGTCTGTCTGGATATAGAGAATCGGATTCTCGTCGCTGATGGCTCGCCGGGTAGCGCTCACGACGCCCATCGAAACCGAGTTCCGCAAGCCCATCGGGCTCCCGATGGCAAACACCAGGTCCCCTTGTTGCAGCTTGTCGGAATCGGCCATCGGCAAAACCGGAAGGCCTTTCTCATCGATTCGAATCAACGCCAGATCGGATTCCCGATCAATCCCGATTAAGCGGGCGTTCACGGTGCGAGTCCGCGGCGTCTCCGGGCTCGTGGAACCCGCCAGTCGCGAGTTCCGAGGCATGAGGACTCGAATCTTCACGGCCCCCTGAACCACGTGGGCATTGGTGACGATGTACCCGGAAGGATCCACGATCACTCCCGAGCCGCTCGAGCTTTGCCGGGAAACCTGGTTGGCTGCCAGACCTTTTTCGTCTTCCGTTGTGGCGTATCCGGTCACCTGGATCTCGACCACCGCTGGTGAAACGCGCTCAGCCAGGGCCCGGATGGAATCGCTCAAGGCGCTCAGAGGACCCTCCACACGAGCATTCTGCGCGGCGAGTAGTTCCAGGGATGCGATGACAACTGATAAGCGTGCGGCGATACGGAAATTCATTTCTCGCCCCCTCCCGTCGAAGAGTCGGGTCCTGTGCTCCCTATCTTTTTATTATCGGACCAATCCCGCCCACCCGAGCCACGTCAACACTCAGCCGCAAGACATGGTGAAAAAGGTAACGCTGTCCGGCCTGGAGGGCGTCCATCAAACGGCTTCCTGGGACAGCGAAGCCTGTCACCAGTCTTGTTGTCCGCGGGCCGTTCGGCTTACTTGCCTTATGTAGGGCGAGTACTCCATCCAGAGGATGGAATCCGGAACTTTCCGCCGCTATCCTGGAACCGATGGTAAGGAAGGGCGTTCGAATATGGCCAAATCGTCTGAACTCCGCATGAGTCACCTGCGAGAGGTGCCGAGCGCACACCGGATCCAATGTGTGTACCTCACCTGCTTCCAGCCCGAATTCTCGATATTGGCAATTACGCTGCAGTACTCCGCCATCCGCATGCATCGGGCCGAAACTTTGGAAGAGGCCGACTTTTTGTTGACCGTCACCGGAAGCACGGTGCTCCTCTCCGACGTCACGTTTCTGGATGGCTCGTGGCAGGATGCCCTGCTGATGGCGCAGGAAGTGCACCCCCTTGTGGCTTCCTTGGTCGTCGCTGAGCCTTTCGATTGGCCGTTCCTGGAAAGCGCTTATGCCCGAGGCGCCTGCGGAACACTGGACAAACCGGTCGATTTTATTCGGGCGATTCAACTGATTCGCACCCTTCATGAAGCGGTTCGCGATCGTGTTAGCCTGCTCCGCGACGATTCGGCGGAGACGGCCGCGCTAGGCCTCCCGTCCACCCACTGCCGGTAAGCGGTCTCCAAGACCGCCAGAACGTCGTCCGCGAGCAGTGGCCGCATCAGCACATCAAATCCGCCCTGTTGCAACACGCTCTCCCAGAGATCGGCGTCCCATTGGTCGGTAAGCAATACCACGGACGCCGTTCTCCAGCCGCCCGTCAGGCTGCGAAAGGTCGAATTGCCGTCCGGCCCGGGCAAATCGCGGTCGCAGACTATCACCGGAAAGACCAGGCATTGCGAAAGGCTCATCGCCGCACTCCAGTTGCGAGCCTCGACTACCAGCCATCGGCCCTTCTCCAGGGACTCGCGCACCTGCCGATGATCGTCATTGCGTGTGGAAACCACCAGGACCGGGATGGTGGTCGCACCGCGCCCTCCGGAAATGGCCGACAGCTTGTACGGCCCTGAGACGGAGCGCCCCCGCGGTTGTTTTTCCTTGCCTGCGGCAGAGACAATCGTCGACCTCATGTGACCCTCCAGACAGTCCGCCGAGCGGGTTCGCTGCCGGGCGGGAAGAAAAATTACCGGCAGCCAGTGAAACTCCCGCCCAGCGGACGCTTCGTTCTGAATGTAAAGCAGTTCCGACTGGATTGCCATACTCTGTGCCGGGTATTACGGGCTTCACAAAAGAGTAGGCTTCGATTCACGTTTGCGGCGGCACTCTCCGTTCGCATCTGACCAAAAAGCCGCCTGAAAGGCGGCTGCAGGCAAGATTGCAGGCAAGATTGCCCCACAAGGGATGGCCCCTGCGGTTTTTGCCGGAAAATCCCTTGTTTGAGGTATTCCACCGCGATTACCCGCCGATTTAAGATGACTCCAGCACCGGGCGAAACCACTATGAGCACGGTCCGAATTCTAATCGCCGATGACCATGCGATCATTCGCAGGGGTCTGAAGGCGTTGCTGGCCCACGAGCCCGACTTCGAGATCGTGGGGGAGGCGGTCGACGGCCGGGAAGCGGTGGAGATTGCCCAGCGCGTGCTGCCCCACGTCGCCGTGCTCGACATCGCCATGCCGGTGTTGAACGGCATCGAGGCTGCCCGCCAGATCTCGGCGCATGTCCGCGACGTCCAGGTGGTCATCCTGACGGTCCATTCCGACGAATGCTACCTGCTGAGCGCGTTGAAAGCGGGCGTGCGCGGCTATGTCCTCAAGAGTTCCGCGGAGTCTGAGACCGTCGAAGCGGTGCGGGCCGTCAGTCGGGGAAAGGCGTTTTTCAGCCCGAAAGTGAGCCGCATCCTGGCGGACGAATATGTCCGCTATCTCGACCAGCGAAACGTCCAGGATAGCTATGACCTGCTGACCGACCGGGAAAGGCAGATTCTACAGATGCTGGCGGAAGGCCAATCCAACAAGGATATCGCGACGGTTCTCAACCTCAGCCCAACCACCGTGGTGTGTCACCGCCAGCATATCTTTCAGAAGCTCAATTTTCACAGCCTGTCGGACCTGATCCTATATTCGATCCGCAAAGGCGTCATTTCGGCAGGCAGGGGGACGGTGGAACATGGCGTCTAATGCCCTTGGCTTGTCATCGCAACGGGCTGGTCCGGCGATTACCGATCCGTCTCCTCCGGTTTCACAGGTGGCCCGGCACTTTCTCACCACCAGGGCGGTTCTGGCCCTGGGATTTGGCGTCCTGTTGATACTCCTCGTGTTGTCTGGTGTCAATGCGGTGAGTGTGCTGACCAGGCTCCAGTCCAGCGATGAAAGCACCCTGAGGGAATTCCTCAGCGGCGCAAAACAGTTGGACGAGATTCGCACGTCCGTATACCTTTCCGGAACCTACGTGCGGGACTACTTGCTGGAGCCTGACCTGGAGCGAGCCGAACAGAGCCGCATGGCTTTGTCCGGTATACGTTTCCAGATCGAAGCGATGTTAGCCGATCCCGGCGCTTTTCCCCGATTGCCGGATCAGAGGATGTATCAATCCCTCAGACAGGAGCTACGGGAATATTGGGAGGCCCTGGATCCCGTTCTGGGATGGACGGCCCGGCAGCGCCGCCAGGATGGCTACCGATTCCTGCGGGACGTGGTGCTTCCGCGACGGTCCAGCACTTTGAATATCGCCGACACCATCGCTGCAGTGAATCAACAGCAGCTCATGGAGCAGGATCATCGGCTGCTGGATATGTTCTCCACCTTGCGGAACCGTCTGATCGCCGCATTGGTGTTGATGTTCTCCTTTGGGTTCATTCTGGCCTGCGCCAGCACCGTTCACCTCCTTCGGTTGGAAAGGCAGACCCTGGCCCATCTCTCGGAAGTGACCGTGGCCCGGCAGGAGTTGCGAAGCCTGTCGGCCAAGCTGGTCAACAGTCAGGAGAATGAACGCAAGAGCATCTCGCGCGAGTTGCACGATGCCGTTGGGCAATCGATGTCGGCGGTCCAGTTCGAACTGCATGATCTGGCGGTGGCGTTGGCACCGTACCCCGAACCGCTCCGCACGCGGGTTGACCGCATCCGGGAATTGGTGGAAAGCAACCTGGCGATGATCCGCAATATGGCCTTGTTGCTGCGGCCATCTATGCTCGATGACCTCGGTCTTTCCGCCGCCTTGCAATGGCAGGCGCAGCAGGTCGCCAGATCCACAGGGATCGAAATAAGGGTGGAAGAGGATGGCCTGCCTCCGGAGATCCCGGACGAGCACAAGACCTGCATTTTTCGTCTCGTTCAGGAAGCTCTGAACAACGTGTGCCGCCACTCTAACGCGGACGTCGTTTTCATCGGCGTCCGGGCCGACGATGCCAAGATCACCGTCACCGTGCAGGACAATGGCCGCGGCTTCTCGCGCAATGGTACCAAGGGGCTCGGTTTGATTGGAATGCAGGAACGGGTCGATAGTCTGGGCGGCAGGCTGAAGATCGATTCCTCGCCGGGCAAGGGCACAGTCGTCGAGGCGTCCCTGGCTCTGCCGCAGCACCTGACAACCTTGTCAAGTGCGCTGCCGGGATGAAGCGGCACGGTTTGCCGATGCTGGTAACAGGGTTGATTCACCCCACTCCATGCAGCCAAATGAGCGAAGGTATGGACCGCATGGGTGTGGCCATCTCCCGGCGTGCACGATCTTGATCGACAGGCCCGAGAATATCGAGGCCGCCACCGCGACAGCGCGGCCAGCCTGTACACACTCGACATGTTCGCCCACATGACAGGCGGCCGGACTAATGCCGGCGAGAATATCGAAGACTGGGAACTTCCGCGAGACGCCGGCCAAACTACTGAATTGGCAGATTCGCGGCTTTTGAACTGACGCCGCCGGTGGTCAGCACTACGGCCAGCCGTCAACCCCAGTGGGACCGTGATGTTGATCTGGTACTCCGCCGGGTACCCCGCCAGGCCGCAGTACGACACCACCGCATTCTGTCCACCCACCGTCACTGTACACGCGCTCTTAGTCGTCGGCAGCGGATTGAAAGTCGGCACAGCCCCAGCTCGCAGGCTGATTGTTCACCGGCCCCAATCCGTTCCCATACAACTGCACCGAGTCCCCCGCGTGCGCCGGATTCGACGCCGAGATCGGCGCCGGATGAGCCCCATATGTCGTCGCATCGATCACCGCCGCAATTCCGCCGTTCTGGAACAATTGGGGCGCATATGTCACCAAGCGGAAGGGTCAATACGTTGCTGTCCACAATCCCATCCACCGTCACCTTCACCAAGGCCGACGTCGCTCCCTGCAGTTCCCACGGCACCATCACATTGAGCTGCGTTCCCGCCTGTCCGACAAACGTGAAGAACCCCGGTGCGCCATTGTAGTCCGCCGGTTTTCCGTCGTACGACCCCGGAACGTCGAAACTCACCGTCACGCCGTCCAGATTCATGGGGTACGGCAGAAACGTCGGCGCATCGCCCCCCAGGAAGGTGTTGTTCCCCACTGAGTCCGGACTCGCCAGGTTCGTCCCATAAATCGAAATGTACGACCCCACGTCGCGTCTCTACCGCCGGTATCGACGGGGCGGCTTACCGTCACGATGATCGGCTGCGCCGTATTCATGTAAAAGATGATGCCCAGCGCCCCCGCCTTGGCCGCGTTGGTGGCCTTGATGTTGAAGCTGCAGTTCCCTTGCTGAATCAAGGCGATCGCATTGTAGAGGGCGAACGCCGGAAGCGCGGCGCAAGCAAACCCATCGTTCCCCGCCTTGGCCGCATCCACTACCGGGAAGGTCGAGGCGCCCGCGAACAATCCTTCTACAATATCGGCCGAGTACGCGTCGCGGATCTGCGCTGCGATGTTCTGGACCGTCGATGGCCCGCCCACCACGCTGACGCTGGGCCCGAAGACGTGCGAGTTCATCGTGGCCCCCACCGCGATCACCGAGGGAGCCGTGGCCAGTGAGCTGATCAGGTTGAAGCCGGTCTGCCCGTTGTTGAAAAATCCGTACCCATTCTCGCCATCGTCGCCCGCCGCGACGGGTGATCAGCATGCCGAGCTGCGCAGCCTTCTCGAAGTTGTACGCCAGGAAGTCGCATGGCACGCCCGCCGCTTGCCCGCAGACGGACCCTGTATCGAGGGGACCGTAGAGCGCGATCGTACCTGACGACAGGTTGACGATCTGCATCCCGTCATTGAAGGTATCGTTAAGCGCCTCGATGTAGACACTCTCGAAATTCCCTCCCACACCGCCCGGCATTCCTGGGGAGTTCTCCACGCGGTAGTTCCCCAACCAGGCCTTGGGCGCCATTCCCGAGAAGGGAACCGCAGGACTGGTGGTCTGGCTCCCCGCGATCACCGAAGCGATTGCGGTTCCATGTCCCGACCGGTCGCGCGGCGAGTAGTCGTCGGGCCCCGAGTCATTCGCCACCGCGGTCGGGTCGTTGCTGCTGCCTACCGACAATTCGCGCACGTAGCTGCGCGCCACAATCACCTTGTTGTTCGTATAGTTGCAGTCTGCCGGGTAGTTGTTGGTGCACTTGGGAAACCCCGCGGGCATGGGAAGCGACGGATCCTGAAAGGCCGGATGGGTCTGGTCGATCCCCGAGCCGATGACCCCGACCATGATCCCCTTCCCCGCGTTGGTTTGCCCGCCCAGTGCCGTCCACTCCACCGGTTCGTTGGCCAGCGTGGTGGCAGCATTCAGCCGCGGCTTGAGCGTCCGCATCTCGACAACACCCTTGACTCCAGGCAGCGTCTTCAGTTTATCCGCGCGATCCGGCGTGGTAGCCACAAAAATCGCGTTGGAGAGCGTATCCACCGCCCCCACGACAGCAAATTTCCTCAACGCCAGTTCCCGCTTCAGGTCCGCCTGTCGGTTTTGGAGTTTCCCCCGGTAGTTCTCCGCCTCGATAGAATGAAGAGCCTCGCGCGTAGCAAACCGCTCCCCCACCGCGGGCTCATCCAGCACCAAAGCGTACTGCCGAATGTTCCGCTGCTGCTGGGCGGAGACCGAATAGACTGGCAGAAAGCAAATAAGAGCACAGAACAATGCAGATCTCAAGATACGGAGAGACATTCAAAATTGTCCAACAGGAGCAGTTCGTTTCTTCCAGTAGCTCAGCCTCATAGGTTCCTCAGGGTGTTATCTTGGCCAAACCAGAGCGCGGTATTCGATGCCGACTCGCCACCGGAGCCGGTCTCGATAGACTTCCGACCGGATCGGTTGCCGCCGCACCTCGATGGGGCGGGGTAACAATAGCAGACAGTACAGGTAGGGTAAATGCAAGCAGGGCTAACGCGCGACAATGCGAACCTCGCGGAACGCAACCCGTATTGGCGACCTTGTTGGGGGCGAACAGGGCCCGCGAAGCATAGACATGTGAGCGCCAGGGCCAATAAAGTGGTGTTCATCGCGGACTCCCAAGACGCCCACCGGGGTGGCCGAGGTGCCGTTGACGGACATTGCAACCGAAGCGTTCAAAGGCCAACTGGAACTCGCCGGCCCTGGGCCATGGTTGTTTCCCAGCGCCAAGAAGCCGGGCGAGCCCCAGACGAACTTCAAGAAGACTTGGGAGAGGACTCTGCGGAAAGCGGGTGTCCCCTACTTTCGGCTCTAAGACCTCCGCTCGACGTACGCCACGAGGCTGTCGGCGGGTGGCGTGGCCGACGAGTGGGTCACCCAGCTCCTTCGGCAGACCGACGCCAAGGTGTTCAAGAAGTATTCGCAGATGAAGCTCCAAATGAAGCGCGAGACGCTGACCAGGCTCAACCGCCAAGCCAGCGAATCGGGCTCTCGGAGTTTTGATACAGCGGCCGAGGACTAACCGGGTTTTGATACAGATTTGATACGTTTTGACGTTTTTGAGGATAGGTAGAAGCANNTAACCAACTGAGCTACGCGCCCTTGCCGGGCTGGCCTTGAACTGCGAGTGGACGCTTCTTAACCAAGTCTACCTGAAAACCGGCACTGCCGCCACTGCGCGGCTCTCCATTCTCTCCATTCGGACGTGAGGGAGTCGCTACCACGAGCTTTCGCCGCGGCCCCCGAAAGAGTCCGCTTTCCGAAAATCGCAAATGGGCAGCCGGGCACCAAGATCCGGCTTCGGGGCGCCCCGCGGCATCGCCGCGCTAGCCAACACAACGCCACTTGTGCCAGCATGGCGTCATACACAAAAGGAGGGCGTGTGATCGAGCGGTTGACCAGCAGCGATCTGTGGAAGTTCTTCGGGATTCTGCCGAAAGCCTCCCGCCCGCTCGCCGTCGCATGGGGGTGTGCGATATAAACGTGATTGATCAGGCGGCCCGGGCACCAAGAGAGGCGAACATGGCATTGTCCGCGGCGTCTTAATCCTTGATCCAGGCTCGACAGGTTCTACCCAATCGCCCCTGCCGTAGGGTGCCGCCTACCAAGAAGATGGCCCACCTTAGTATCTTTGAGCCCTTCCGTTGGCCTTCGATGTATTTCCATGCATTTCGTCGGCCGGGACTGCTATGGAATCAAAGGAAACAGCCGAGTGAACCAGGCGCGGGCTTCTCATACATAGGCCGCTGCTCACACAGTCAGCAGAAACGCCGGCCGCCGGAGTTCGGCGCTTCCAGGCATGTAAAGGTTCCTGACGTCCTTACTGGCGATCGTGGCGTGCATCGCTTCGCCGGCGGAGACCATCTCTCCATCGCCCTTCGTGGCCGAGGATGCCAACGGATCCGCGCTGATCTGCGGCGATGCAGAGGCGGTCCTGTCCGGGTTTCCTACTTGCATTTTCCAAAGCTGTGTGACGTCACCGCCATATTGGTCGTTGCGTGATTACGGTGTTCCTGGACAAATCGGTCTGGAGGACGCGGTTGCCGGTTACATCGACCGCCTGGTGACCGTTTTCTCGCAGGTGCGCCGCGTGCTCAGCGATGACGGCACGTTATGGCTTAACATCGGCGATGGGTACACCTCCGGCGGTCGCACCTCGCGGGCGCCCGACAAGAAGAACCCCGCGCGTGCGATGAACGTCCGTCCCCCGACGCTCGAAGGATTGAAGGCCAAGGATCTGATCGGCGTCCCTTGGCTGCTGGCCTTCGCGTTACAGAGGGATGGCTGGTATCTTCGGGCCGACATCATTTGGAACAAGTCGAATTGCCAACCCGAAAGTGTAAGGGACCGGCCCACGCGTAGCCATGAGTATGTTTTTTATTCAGCAAGAGCGAGCACTACCGATATGACGCCGCCGCGGTGCGCGGACCGAACGGCCGCAATATCAGAACCGTCTGGGACATTCCCACCCGACCTTATTCGGAGGCGCATTTTATTGCCCACCGCATTAGCTCTCGTCATGGAACCACTATGCGGGCTGGCGGACAGCTTGGGAAGAGGGGTTCATCGGACGCTTACGTATGTTGATACCTCCTCGCGACCCCGGGGAGCTTGTCAGAGCGCTCGATAAAGAGGACTTTAACCTCCGCAACTCGATGTATGGAGTTACAATCGTGCTGGGCAGGTGGCCCCTGACGTCTACTTGAGATTGCTTTCCGATGAGGAGTCCGATGAATGGTGCCGCTATACAAGCCGAGCGGGAACGTCTGTTCGCGGAGCACGAAGGGCTAATCCATCGCCCGAATGAGCCCGAGCTGGAGTCCAACGGGTGGTTCCGGCGGTACCGCTACCCGGTGCTGACAGCGGCCCATACGCCGTTGTTCTGGCGCTACGACCTGGACCCGGCCACCAACCCTTTCTTCATGGAGAGGCTGGGCATCAATGGCGTGTTCAATGTCGGTGCGATGGAGTGGAATGGCAATGTGGTGTTGATGGCGCGGGTGGAGGGTGTGGATCGGAAATCGTTCTTCGCCGTGGCGGAAAGCGCCAACGGAATTGACGGGTTCCGCTTCTGGGATTACCCGGTGGTGATGCCCGAGACGACCGATCCCGAGACAAACGTCTACGACATGCGGTTGACAGCTCACCAGGACGGCTGGATTTACGGCCTGTTCTGCGCGGAACGTAAGGACGCGGCGGCGCCGGCGGGCGACCTGTCGTCGGCCGTCGCGCAATGCGGCATCGCGCGAACCCACGATTTGAAGACGTGGGAACGGCTGGACGACTTGCGAACTCCGTCGGCCCAGCAGCGCAATTGCGTGCTGCACGCCGAGTTTGTTGGGGGCAAGTACGCATTCTACACGCGGCCGCAGGACAGCTTCATCGAGGCCGGCAGCGGCGGCGGAATCGGCTGGGGGCTGGCGGCCAGCATGGAGCACGCGGAGATCGAGGGCGAGACCATCATGGACCGCCGCGAATACCACACCGTCAACGAGGTGAAGAATGGGATCGGGCCGGCGCCCATCAAAACCAAACAAGGTTGGCTGCACCTGGCGCACGGCGTCCGCAACACAGCGGCCGGATTGCGTTACGTGTTGTATTGCTTCCTGTGCGAGTTGGATCAGCCCTGGAAAGTGATTGCCAAGCCGGGCGGCTATCTTCTGGCGCCCAAAGACGATGAGCGCGTGGGCGACGTGTCGAATGTGGTTTTTTCGAACGGATGGGTACGGCGCGGCGAGCAGGTTCTGATCTACTACGGCGCCTCCGACACGCGCACCAATGTTGCCGAGACGACGGTGGACCGGCTGTTGGACTACGTGGTGAACACTCCGCCCGACCCGCTCCGTAGCGCGGCCTGCGTGCAACAGCGGATCGCCCTGATCGAGCGGAATCTGCGACTGCGAGGAGCTCTTCTGCGATGACCGCACCCTTGAAAACACCCGGTGGGACAGGCGATTCGCCTGTCAGCGAGCGAAGCTCGCCCGGTCCCGCTGCGCGGAACGGGGGCGAGGACAGGCGAATCGCCTGTCCCACCAACACCGCCGGGGGAACACTTGTCAACAACATCGAGTGGGCAGTCCGCTTGAAGAAGGAGGTCGCGGAGAACATCCTGCCCTTCTGGGCGCGCCATGCAGTGGACGTGGAAAATGGCGGTTTTTACGGCAAAATCGACTGCGACCTGAAGATCGACCCACAAGCCCCTCGGGCGGCCGTAATCAATGCGCGCATCTTATGGACTTATGCGGCCGCGTGCCGGCTGATCGACTCCACCTACCGCGACATGGCCGACCGGGCCTGGAACTATATCATGGATCGGTTCTGGGACTCGCAGCATGGCGGTATCTATTGGACGGTGGATTATTTGGGCAAAGCGATTTCCTGCCGCAAACAGATTTATGCGCAAGCCTTTGCAATCTATGGAATGGCCGAGTACTTTCGCGCCACGGGCAACACCCAAAGCCTGGAACGGGCGAAGCAACTCTACCACTTGATTGAAGCGCACAGTTACGATCCGGTTCACAAGGGCTACATCGAGGCCTGCGCGCGCGATTGGGGCACGCTGGAAGACATGCGCCTGAGCGAGAAGGACCTGAACAGCCCGAAATCCATGAATACGCACCTCCACATTCTGGAGGCGTACACCAACTTGCTGCGTGTGTGGCGGGACCCAGGGCTGCTGGCCAGCCAAAAGGAGCTGTTGGAAGTGACCTTGGAGCACATCGTCGATCAACGTACGGCTCACTTCCGCATGTTCTTCGATGCCGAGTGGAATTCGCTGACCGATCACATCTCCTACGGCCACGACATCGAGGGNNTCAGGATGGCCGATGCCGTTGCACGGGAGGCCGTAGACCGGGATGGCAGCATCTTTTACGAGGCCAATTCCGCGGGAGTATGGATCGACCCGAATAAGCACTGGTGGGCGCAGGCGGAAGCGGTAGTGGGCTTCTATAACGCTTATCAACTGAGCGGCGAGGAGCGTTTCCGCGACCTTTCGTACCGCGCGTGGGAATTCATCGAGGAAAAAGTAGTGGATCGCGCCCACGGCGAATGGCACGCCAAGCTGAGACCGGACGGCACCCCGTTCCAGGAACACGAGGATTCCGATGCCTGTCTGGTGGGTCCGTGGAAATGTCCGTATCACAACAGCCGGGTCTGTTACGAAATGATGCAACGCCTGAAGGGTTCTACATGCGATATGGCTACTTTGACGACCGGAATCGCGAGTATGTGATTACGCGGCCAGATACTCCCCTGCCATGGATCAATTATCTGGGCTGCCAGGATTATTTCGGAATCATCTCGAACACCGCGGGCGGCTACTCTTTCTACCGCGACGCCCGGTTGCGCCGCATTTCGCGGGGGCGCTACAACAACGTGCCGGTCGACTACGGCGGGCGGTACATCTACCTGCGCGACGAAACCAGCGGCGACTATTGGTCGCCTTCCTGGCAGCCTACACGCCATGACGCCGAGCAGTATGTTTGCCGGCATGGCATGGGCTACACCATCATAGGCTCGAAGTATCGCGGTATTGCGGCCAGCACACGGTACTTCGTGCCGCTCGACGAAACGCTCGAAATCTGGCAGCTCACGGTCACTAACGAGCGGCTGGCTCCGGCGGCACTCTCCGTGTTTGCCTGTGTGGAGTTCTGCCTGTGGGACGCCCAGGACGACGCCACCAATTTCCAGCGCAACTTCAGCATCGGCGAGGTGGAAATCGAAGACGGCGTCATCTTCCACAAGACGGAATACCGCGAGCGGCGCGACCATTTCGCATGGTTCGCCTGCTCGGAAACGACCGCCGGCTTTGAGACGCAGCGCGAGGAGTTCCTGGGACCTTACCGGGGCTGGGACAAGCCGGCGGCGGTCGAGCGCGGCGTGTTGTCGAATTCGGTGGCGCACGGTTGGGCGCCCGTCGGCGTTCACCAGGTGCGGATGGTCCTGCAGCCGGGCGAGACGCGGCAGGTTCTCTCGGTGCTGGGGTATCACGAGAACCCTGGCTCCGAGAAATTCGATCCGCCGGAGTCGCAGACCATCAATAAGAGGACCGTCAGGCCGGTGATCGCGCGCTACCTCGACCGATCCAACGTCGACCGGGCGTTCGCCGGGCTGCGGGCCTACTGGTTTGGCCTTCTGGGCATCCTCCAGGTGCGCACGCCCGACATACACACCGACCGCATGGTCAATGTGTGGAATGCCTATCAGTCGATGGCCACGTTTAATATGTCGCGCTCGGCCTCGTTCTACGAATCGGGGATCGGCCGGGGTTTAGGCTTCCGCGATTCCAACCAGGACCTGCTGGGCTTTGTCCACATGATTCCGGAGCGCGCGCGCGGGCGCATACTGGACCTCGCGGCGACGCAACTTCCGAGCGGCGGGGCCTATCACCAGTACCAGCCTCTCACCAAGAAGGGCAACCACGATATCGGCGGGAATTTCAACGACGATCCGCACTGGCTGATTCTCGGAGTGGCGGCCTATCTCAAGGAAACTGGCGACACCGGTATCCTGGACGAGCTTGTGCCCTATGATAACCAGCCGGGATCGGAGCAGCCGTTGTTCGACCACCTGCGGCGCAGTTTCCGCTATACCCTGGAGCGGCTCGGGCCTCACGGCCTGCCTCTGATCGGCCGGGCCGACTGGAACGACTGCCTCAACTTGAACTGCTTCTCCGATACGCCGGGACAATCGTTCCAGACCACCACCAACAAAGACGGCAAAGTGGCGGAATCGGTCTTTATCGGCGGCCTGTTTGTGCTGGCGGCGAAGGAACTGGCCGCCATCGCCAGGCTTCGCGGTCTGGAGGAAGAAGCGGAGGACTGCCTGGCGGAAGGCCGGCGCATGGAGGAGACTGTCCGGCAGCACGGGTGGGACGGCGATTGGTTCCTGCGGGCCTACGACGATTTCGGAAACAAGATCGGATCGAAGGAGTGCGCCGAGGGCAAGATTTTCATCGAGACACAGGGCTTCTGCGTGCTGGCGGGCATCGGTCTTGCCGACGGGATGGCCCAGCGGGCGCTCGATTCCGTGCGCCGCTACCTGGCTACGCCGCACGGCATCATCCTGCAGCAGCCGGCTTATTCGCGCTATTACCTCAATCTGGGCGAGATCTCGTCTTACCCCCCGGGGTACAAGGAGAACGCCGGCATTTTCTGTCACAACAATCCCTGGGTGATGATTGCCGAGGCCATGGCGGGCAACGGCGACGGAGCCCACGATTACTACTCGCGGATCAATCCGTCGGCGCGGGAACCGCTGAGCGACCTGCATCGGTGCGAGCCGTATGTGTACGCACAGATGATCGCCGGCCGCGACGCGCCCACCCACGGCGAAGCCAAGAACTCGTGGCTAACGGGCACTGCGGCGTGGAACTTCTACGCCATCACACAGTGGATTCTGGGCGTACGTCCGGAGCACAGCGGCCTCCGCATTGCGCCGGTGGTCCCCGATCGGTGGACGGCGTTTCACGTGACGCGGCGATTCCGCGGGGTCACCTATGACATCCAAGTGGAACGGCGAGGGCCTGGGAACGCCGTCGCGCTGACCGTGGATGGGCAGGCCGTCGA
>PMTT01000649.1 GCA_003167275.1 Bryobacterales bacterium
ACCTACGCGCACGGGGCGCCGCGCGCTTCTCCGCTTTGGGTTTTGCTACAACTGATTCATGAAAGTTCTCTTCATCGGCGGAACCGGCATCATCAGCACCGCGTGCACTCACCTGGCGATTAGCCGCGGCATCGACGTTACGCTCCTCAACCGCGGCCGTCACCGAGACCCGCCAGCCGGCGCAAACACTTTATCCGTGGACATCGAAGACGCTGCCGCCGTATCTCAAGCGCTCGCCGGCGCCTCCTTCGACGCCGTAGTCGATTGGATCGCCTTTGAGCCCGCGCATGTAGAGCGCGACATCGCGCTGTTCCGCGGCCGGACGCGGCAGTACATCTTCATCAGTTCCGCGAGCGCCTACCAGAAGCCCCCGACCCACTACCTGATCACCGAATCCACACCCCTCGCCAACCCGTACTGGACGTATTCGCAGCAGAAAATCGCCTGTGAAGAGCGACTGCTGCGCGCGTACCGGGACGAGGGTTTCCCAGTCACGATCGTGCGCCCGTCACTTACCTATGGGGAAACGCAGATCGCCCTGGCGATCAACAGTTGGGCCAAGTCCTACACCGTAGTGGATCGCATGCGCCGCGGAAAGAAGGTGATCGTTCCGGGGGATGGTTCGTCGCTTTGGGTCATCACCCATAACACCGATTTCGCCAAAGGGCTGGTAGGGCTGCTGGCACGCGAACAGACCATCGGGCACGCTTTCCATATCACCAGCGACGAGGTGATGTGCTGGGACCAGTGGTATCGCGTGACCGCCGAGGCGGCCGGAGCCGAGGCGCAACTGGTGCACATACCCAGCGACTTCATCGCCATGTGCGTTCCCGAGACACGCGGCGGCCTGCTGGGCGACAAAGCCGTCAGCGTGGTCTTCGATAACACCAAGATCAAACGCTTCGTTCCGGATTATTGCGCGACGGTACCATTCACGCAGGGCATTCGACAGACCCTGGCCTGGTTCGACGCCGACCCGGCGCGACAGCAGATCGACGAACCAGCCAACGCCCTCTGGGACAAACTGATCGACGCCTACGAGCGTGGCGCCCAAGAGGCACTACGCGGCTTCCGGAGCTAAACCGGCACGGCCGCGGGTGCGTAACCGTTTTGGGNNCGACCGTGAGGGAGCGGTGTTGACTGGTGAGGAATTTCCCAAAATGGTTAAGCACCGGCACGGCCGCTACTCTTCCCTGAGCGCCACTGTCGGATCCAACCCCGCTGCTCGCCGCGCTGGCAGCCACGATGCCAGCGAAGTGATCGCGAAAAAGAAGATCGCCACTCCCGTGTAAGTCGTGGGGTCCGTCGGCTTCACCCCCACCAGCATGCTGGTCATGGCCCGCGTCAGTACAAATGCCGCCGCCAGACCCATAGCGACTCCAGCCACGCTCAGCCGCAGCCCCTGGCCCACTATCAGGCCGAAAACGCTCCGGGGCGCGGCACCCAGGGCCATCCGCACGCCGATCTCCGCGGTTCGCTGCCGAACCACCGTCGAGAGGACACCATACAATCCCACGGCCGCCAGGATCGCGGCGATGGACGCAAAAACGCCGATCAGCAGCAGCGAAAAACGAGTCCCGGCTTGCGCGCCGCTCACCAGCGAATCCATCGGTTTCAGATCGTTAATCGCAAGCTGCCCACCCGCGGAGGCAATGGCGGCGCGCACCTGAGGCGCGAATCCCGCGGGAGCGCCGGAAGTGCGCAGCACCCAGTTATTGGCGAAGTTGCCGATGTAGCCATCGCTGGCGAAGACCTGTTCACGCCCGGGCTGCGCCAACGAGCCCTCGCGCTGGTGGGCCACCACCCCGATGATCTCCATCCATTGCGCCTCGGGGGTGTTGATGCGGATCAGCAGTCGCTTGCCTACGGCCGACTGGCCGGGGAATGCCTTGGCGGCGAGCCCCTTATCGATCAGGATCAGCAGGCGCTTCGGCCCGTTGTCCGCTTCGGTGAAAGTGCGGCCCTCCAGCACCGGCACCTTCATGGTTTCGAAATAGCCGGGAAGCGCAAATTGCAAATCGGCCGCCTGGAATTTGGAGGTATCGCCCAGCGCCTGCTCGGTGCCCCAGCGAATCGGGCTGAACCCTCCCGCCAGCGGCAGCGGAAAAGCAGCCGCAACACTCACCACTCCGGGAATGGCAGCCAGCTTCGCGCGTATGCTCTGTTGGAAGGCCGCGCGCTGTTCCGCGGTTGTCCCTCCGCCGCCTTGCAGTTGGAACGTCAAGAGATTGTGCGGGTCGAACCCGGTATCCACTCGCTGTAACTCCAGGAAGCTGCGGAACATCAATCCGGAGCCGATCAGCAGGACAAACGCCAGCGCCACTTGCGCCACTGCTACGGAGTTGCGTAGCGCCCCGCCGCCCGTCAGCCCGGCGTTGCGCCCGGCGGCGCGCAGTTTATCGATCAGGTTGGTCCGCGAGGCGCTGTAAACGGGAGCCATCCCGAAGAGGGCCGCCGAACCGAGCGCAGCCAACAGGGTAAACCCCAGCACCGTGGGATCGATCGTAATCGAATCCAGGCGGGGAAGTTCGGGCGGCGCGATCACCCGCAGTTCGTGAAGCCCCACCCACGCGAGGCCCACTCCGGCAGTCCCGCCCAACGCGGCCAGCAGCAGAGCCTCCGCCAGAATCTGCCTCGCCAGCGACCACCAGGTCGCGCCCAGCGCCGTGCGCACCGCCAGTTCGCGCGCGCGCAGCGATGCCCGCACCAGCAGCAGATTGGCGACATTGGCGCAGGCGATCAGCAGCAGGAAAATCGCGGCGCCCATCAGCGCCAGAATGGCCGGCCGTACTTCCGCCACCAGGTGAGCGTGGATCGGGTCCAGCCGAATGTGAAACCCCGCCGTCTGCTTGATGGTGTTTCCCTGTCGGATCTGCGCCGACACCGCGTCGGCTTCCGCCTGCGCGCGTTTCAATGAGACGCCGTCCTTCATCCGCCCGATTACGCGCCACTGCACGTTGTTGCGATTGGCGACGTCGTAAGGGATGCGCGCGCAGATCCATAAGTCGGGCGATGTTTCCAAGTTGGCGTCGGGCGGAAACAGGATCTGAAAGTGCGGGGCCGCTACACCCACCGGAATGGGCGTGTTTTGCGCCGGCAGTCCGGGCAGGGGCCGCCCCAGAATCGAAGGGTCGCCACCGAATCGCCTCTGCCAGAATTCGTAGCTGAGGATCGCCAGGTTCCGAACCGGGGCCGGTGGGACAGCGCCTTGCGGAACGGCGGCAGGTGGCGCTTGCGGCGTGGCGTCGGCTTCCGTGAAGTCGCGGCCCGCCACGATGGACTGGCCCATCAGGCGGAAAAAGTTCGGGCTGACGACGGCGCCGATGGTCCGTTCGGGCGTGCCGTCGCTCTGCGGAATCGTCCCGCGGAAAGTCTGGAGAGCCGCGAAATCCTCGAAGGCGCTGCGGGCCTGGTTGTGAATGTCCAGGTAATCGACGTTGGATAATGGGAAATCTTTCACATTCCGTTTCAGCATGTCGCCGCAGGCAATTACCAGACGGCCCGGATCTCTGTAGGGCAGAGGCCGCAGGAGCACCGCATTGGTGACGCTGAAAATCGCCGTGCCGGCGCCGATTCCCAGCGCGATCGTCACCGTCGCGGTGATCGTGAAGACCGGGCTTTTGCGCAAGGTGCGCGCGGCGTAAAGAAAATCGTTAGATGGCATGCGTTGTCCCCCCATTCACGGGCTGCATCAATACCGACGCTCGAACCCGCCAGTGGTCACGTTTCCAGGCTATCGCGTTCCTGGCGCCGTCCGATTCCTACGGCTGCGTCCGGGCCAGGCGGCCCAGAATCTCGCGAACTAGCACGGATTCTCTGGTTGCTCTACAATGGGAAGCCGAATCGGAAAGCTCCAGGAGACTTCTATGAAACGGATGCTGATTTCTTCCATGACGCTGGTGATGGTGGCCGGCCTGCCGTCGTTTGGGCAGCGCAAGGCAACCATCGAGAATGTCCGTGAGATTCCCTTCTCATCGGTACCGAATTTCTTGAAACTTCCATCGGGGGAGTACCTCGGCGAAGCGGTTGCGGTGGCGACCAACTCCCGGGGCCATATTTTTGTCTTTCACCGCAGTGCCAATACGCGGTTGTTCGAATTCGATCAGGCCGGCAACTTCCTCAAGGAGATTGGCAGTGGGTACTACGGCTTCGAGTTCTCCCATTCGGTGCGCGTCGATAAGGACGACAACATCTGGACGGTTGACGAAGGCACCAACATGATCACCAAGTTCAGCCCGGATGGAAAGGTGCTGATGGTGCTCGGCAGCCGGCCGCCGGCCGTTCTGGGCGCCCAGGCTTACCCCGTCGGCCCGAACCAGCCGGCGCAGAAGTACATTTTTTGCAGGCCAACGGACGTGGGCTGGGACCCGCAGGGCAATATCTTCGTCTCCGATGGCTACTGCAACAATCGCGTCGTGAAGTATGACAAGAATGGCCGCTTCCTGGCGCAGGCGGGTAGCGAGAAACCAGGCAGCGCCCTGGGGGAGTTCAATCTGCCCCACGCCTTGCAGGTTGACGGCCAGGGCAATGTCTGGGTCGCCGACCGCACCAACAACCGTTACCAGGTGCTCGACAATGACCTGAAGCCCATCAGGGAGATTACGAACCTGGGCACTGGCTGGACGATGTGTATCTCAGCGGGCCCACACCAGTACGCGTTCTTTTCGAACTCGAACCCGAATGGGAACATGCCGGGGACGTGGGATAACACGGGTGAGATTTACAAGGCCGAATTGGATGGGACGATGCTCGGCAGGTTCGGCCGCCCCGGCAAAACGGCGCCCGGATTCCAGGTGGTTCACATGATGGATTGCCGGAATCCGAACGAGATCATCGTCGGAGAAATCGAGTCGTGGCGGGTGCAGAAACTGATTCTCCAGCCATCTTCTGCCAATGCCGCAAGCAAGACCACAGGAGGACGCCAGTGAACCGCACGAATACGATGACAGCCCTGCTGGCCACGATGTTGATGGCCGGCCCCCTGATCGCTCAGAAGGACGCGCCGGAGATCAAATTCGATTCCGTGCCCAATGCTTTGCAGCTTCCCGCTGGCATCTACCTCGGCGAAGTGGGCGGCGTGGCCACCAATTCACACGGGGATGTCTTTGTCTACACGCGCACCGGCCATCCCACCGTCACGATCGGCACCGCGCGTCCGTTCGCGCATGGCGGCTCACGGCTGTTCCAATTCGACCGCAACGGCAAGTTCGTACGGGAGATCGGCAAGGATACCTATGGCTTTATGGTCGCCTCGCAGGTTCGTGTCGACTCCAGCGACAACATCTGGGTGGTTGACGAGATGACCAACATGGTCATCAAATTCGATCCTCAGGGGCGCGTCGTGATGCTGCTCGGACGTAAGGCGGAGAACGTCAATGTTCCGGCACGCGGGGGGCGGGGAGGAACAGGGGCGGGACAACCGACTGACCTGTTCGACCGTCCGACCGACGTCGCCTGGGACGCGGCGGGGAACATCTTCGTCGCCGATGGTCTGGGCAATGCCCGAGTCGCAAAGTTCGATAAGAGTGGAAAGTTCGTGAAGTCCTGGGGCAAGAAGGGGACCGCAACCGGAGAGTTCGCCGACGTCCGCAGCATCGCGGTTGACGCGCAAGGCAACGTTTACGCGGCGGATGGAGGAAACAAGCGCGTTCAGGTCTTCGACAACGACGGCAATTTCAAGACGGCCATCGACAACGTCGGAAATGCGCAGGCGATTTGCATGACCAAGGGGCCCAATCAGGTACTCTACGTCTCAAACTCCAATCCTCCCAACGATATCGACCGCGATGGCGAGATCTACAAAATGCGCCTGGATGGAACGATGGTCGGCAAGTTCGGCAAAGCGGGTAAGTTGCCCAAGGAGTTCGGGACGGTGAACGCCATCGACTGCCGCGACGAAAACACCCTATACGTCGGCGAGATTGGCAATCTGCGGGTGCAGAAGCTCGCGCTGCATTGAGCTTCACCTAAGCTCGCAGACTGGCCGAGCCGCGACCGTGAGGGAGCGGTGGCTGCGGTTGAGCCGCGAAATCCCCAAAACGGTTACGCCTCATGGCCGCCCAAAAGGGTCGCGGTGTAAATGCTACCCGGCTGTAGCGGCAGCGCTCTCAATCCTGCCAATCCACTGATCGAAGTGCTGGCACGCCTGGCGGAGTTTGGACAGCCCAATTTGGCCAGCGATCCGTGGCCCCGCGACCGGCTTCCTATATGCAACTCCGTCCTCCATTCTAACCGCCGCGAACCAGGCCCGCCTATAATGGAAGCACACCATGTCCTCTTCCGCCATCGATATGGCCACGCCCGACGCCATCGCGCGCTACGAGCCCGTCATCGGGCTCGAAGTCCACGTGCAATTGGCCACCGCCACCAAGATCTTCTGCGGATGCCCTACCAGCTTCGGCGCGTCGCCCAATACCAATGTCTGTCCGGTCTGCCTGGGACTGCCGGGAGCCCTGCCGGTGTTGAGCCGCGAGGCCGTGGAACTCGCCATCAAGGGCGGGCTGGCGCTGAATTGCCACATCCGCTCCCAATCCCGATTCGCGCGCAAGAACTACTTCTACCCGGACCTCCCCAAGGGCTACCAGATCTCGCAGTACGATGAGCCCGTGGCGGAGCATGGCTTCGTGGATATCCTGGTAGACGGCGTAGAAAAGCGCATCGGCGTCACCCGCGTCCACATGGAGGACGATGCCGGCAAGAGCATCCACGACGGCTTCAAGGACTCCGACCGCTACTCCTACGTGGACCTCAACCGCTGCGGCACGCCGCTCATCGAGATTGTCAGCGATCCCGACATGCGCAGCTCCGCCGAAGCCTATGCCTACCTCACTGAGGTGAAGCAGGTGCTGCAGTTCGTCGAGGTCTCCACCTGCGACATGGAGAAGGGCCACCTGCGCTGCGACGCCAATGTCTCGGTGCGCCTCAAGGGCGCTGAGAAGTTCGGCACCAAGGCCGAGGTGAAGAACCTGAATTCGTTCCGCTTCCTCAAGCAGGCGCTGGATTATGAGATTGTCCGCCAGGTGGCGCTCCTGGAGGGCGGCGGCCGTGTGGTGCAGGAGACCCGCCTCTACGATCCCGATCTCGGTGAGACCTTCACCATGCGCAGCAAGGAAGACGCCCATGACTACCGCTATTTCCCGGAGCCCGACCTGGTGCCGCTGCGCGTCGGTGAGAAGTGGCTGGCCGAAGTGCGGGCCTCCATGCCCGAACTGCCGGCGTGCAAGCGGAAGCGATTCATCGAGGAGTACGGCCTTCGCGCCTACGACGCCGAGGTGCTGACCGCCGCGCGGCCCGCCAGCGAGTATTACGAAACCGTGGCGAAGGTCTCGGGCGATCCCAAGATTGCGGCCAACTGGGTGATGGGCGACCTGATGGCCCTGCTCAAGGCGGAAGGCAAGGAGATCGCAGCATCTCCGGTGCGCCCCGAGAACCTGGGGGAACTCGTGAAACTCATCGTTAAGGACGAAATCTCGGGAAAGCTGGCCAAGGAGATCTTTCCCAAAATGTTCTCTTCGGGGGACTCTGCCGGCGTTGTCATGGAGCGCGAGGGCCTGAAACAGATCAGCGACACGGACGCGCTCGACCGCATCATCGCGGAAGTGATCGCGAACAACCCCAAGCAGGTGGAGCAGTACCGCGGCGGCAAGACGACCGTGATCAACTTTCTGGTGGGCCAGGCCATGCGGGCCACTCGCGGCCAGGCGAATGTTACGCTGGTAACTGGATTATTGAAGCGCAAACTGGGGACGGGGGAAATATGCTGAAAGAAGGCGACCAGGCTCCCGATATTCGGGTTCACACGGATACGGGCGAGGACTTCCGGCTGTCGGGTCTGAAGGGAAAGCGGGTAGTGCTGTATTTCTATCCCAAGGCCGACACTCCCGGATGTACCGTGGAAGCCTGTGAGTTCCGTGACGGCATCCAGGCGTTCGCCAAGAAGGACACCGCCGTGGTGGGGATTTCGCCCGACAAGCCCGCCGCGCAGGCGAAGTTCAAGACCAAGTACGATCTCCCATTCACACTTCTGGCGGACGAGGACAAGACTGCGGCCCAAGCCTACGGCGTGTGGAAAGAGAAGAACATGTACGGCAAAAAGGTGATGGGCATCGAGCGCACCACTTTTGTGATTGCCCCGGACGGCACCATCGAGAAGATCTATTCCAAAGTAAAAGCCCAAGGCCACGCCGCCGCCGTACTGGAAGCGTTGTAGCACGGGCATTC
>PMTT01000168.1 GCA_003167275.1 Bryobacterales bacterium
ATGCTCACCGCCCGCTCCGTTCCTGCAGCATTGGTATAGCGCACGGTAGCTCCGAAGAATGCCCTCGCCGCCGCCTGGCCCGCTCTTGGACTTTCCGGGTCCACCACTTCCGCGTCCTCGATTCGTTTCGAGAGAAAGCGAATGCGCCCATCGATCTGGCGCAGCCGTCGCTTGCCGTTCTGATAGTCGGCGTTTTCACTGCGATCGCCGTTGCTCGCAGCCCACGCCACCACCTTCGTCACGGCCGGACGTTCCCTGGTGAGCAGAAACCGGTGCTCCTCTCGGAGGCGCTGCAGCCCACCCGGCGTTATGTAGTTCTTGCCGCGCGTCGCGGGCTCGTCTGGTTGCGGTTTTCGCGTAAACCCTTTTCGCATATCGTCGTCCTTCAAGCGCGAATCCAGTGGGTGCCACAAGGTTCTCAGCAAACGGATAGAGCCATTCCTATTCATACGTTGTCGCCTCGATTTTTGCTCTGAAATTGGCCAGCGCCCTAAGACAGCTTGCCGATCACGCGCAAATGTGCTGTGACTGATCTCCGTGTACTGATGTTCCGGCATGCGGTTTCCGCCCAGCAGCCCAGACAACTGGCGCAGTGATAAAGGGTGAGACTCCAGAGGACTCACCCTTCGCTTTGAATTAGAGTTGCGCTCTACTCGTGGCTCTTCGCATTGGGGTCAGGGGCCGGGGTTGGGATGCGTGGGAGCATCTCTTCCCGGGTGGCAGCGTTGTAGGCAAACCACGCTTCGATCATGGAACTCTGCATCACATCGTCCTTCTGTACGCGGTCATAGGTGTCCGCGTTGGAGTGGTGGGTACGGGTTCCGTACTCCAACCCATCCTGCTGGAAACCGATGCCGTTCAGGCCGATCCACGAAAAGGCGGAGGAGTCCGTGCCCCCGGGGCTCGCGGTGGGTCTGAACTGATCCCCGCCAGAAACAGCGACCATGTGCTGATCCCTAATGGGCTCAATCCAGGACTTGAAGATGGCCGCCATCTGCGGACTTCCCCCCGCCGAGACTCCGCGGAAGCGGCCGGAGCCGCCGTCGTCGTTAAAGTACACGTCCAGCTTGTCGTACTCGGGGGTCTTCACCATGGTGGTGCGTTGAGCGAAGTGCTGCTGCACGTAGGCGGTTGAGCCGTAGACGCCCTCCTCTTCGCCGCCCCACAGAGCAACGCGAACCGTACGCGCCATGGGCTTGTGCAACGTAGCCAAAATGCGCACCGCCTCCATCGCAACTGACGATCCCGTGCCGTTATCCGTGGCGCCGGTGCCGCCCTGCCAACTGTCAAAGTGACCGCCGAGCATGACGACTTCGTCGGGTTTGGTGGCGCCCGGAATCTCGCCGATGACATTGAATGCGTTCTCGTCTTCCGTCTGATAATCGACAGCGATATCGAAGTTCAGCTTCGGCGTGATACCGTGCTGCAACAGGCGGACGAGGCGGTTATACTGCTCTGCCCCAATGGCGACGATCGGAGACGGAATTGGATCCTTGGGATTCTCCGACCCACCATACGTGGAAAAGATCGTACCGCCGTCTCCGTTGTAACCCGGCGTGATGGAAATGGCCACGCCCTCTTCCTTCAGGAAAGCGTTGACCTCGTTGCGCAGGACCCCGTTCTTCGCATTGGCCAGGGCAAGAGACGTCGGGGTGTACTCCCACTCGCCTTCGCCGGGGCGCCCCCGGTTGCTGGGGTCGCGATTGGCTGCAGCGCCGGCTGCCGCTCCTCGCGCGCCGCCCCCGCCGCCGCGTGCCAGAATCTCCTCATCCGATGGGGAAGGCTGCGCGTCCGGCCGCGTGTGGAGCGTGAGTGGAGCCGGGTCAAACATCAGCAGCGCCTTGCCTTTCAGCTTGCCATGGTATTTGGCGAAATCCGCTTTCGAGTGGATGGGCGCCCACACCGGCTCGACCGTGATCGGGCCGTTCGTCCCAGGCGTCCATGCCAGCGGAAACCCGGTAAACGCGGTATAGACCGGAGTCTCCATCGCGGCGTAGAAATGCTTGATCTGCCACCCATAGCCGAAGGCCCACTTTTCCAGGTGGACGTTCTTAAGTCCCCACTCCTTCATCTGCTTCATCGCCCACTCGGCGGCGAGCTTGTGATTGCGGCTGTTGGTGACGCGCGGACCATAAACCTCGGATATCCAGAAGAGGTTTTCCATCACTTGCGAGTGCTGGAAGGCCTCGGTCTTGATCTGGGCCAAGGCGTCCAGATCGACTTTATCGCCTCCTGGCGCCTGCGCGAAGGAAGCCGGGATGAGGAAGAGGGCCGTGATCATCGCGGCAGCCTGCCTGAAGCGGAGTGGATTCATGGAAATTCTCGCTTTCTCCGGAACCTGACGTCCGCCACACGGCGTTCGAGCCTGCCCGGACTGGGAATAAGAGAATCATTCTCGCACACTGATTATCCAGAAGTCCCGTGCTGTTGTTTAGGAAGCACGACCAGGCGATGCCGGCTGCTTCGTGATCTCCTCGAACGCCGTTTCGGGGGAAGCTTGCAGGCTGGCGGGCCGGCCGAATACCAGTCGAATCCGGTGCTCAAGGGATTTGGATGGATGGCCGTACCAAAGCTTGGCTTCGCTCGGCCTATGCAACTTCTATCTGCGGTCCTCCTACGTGGCGGCGGTATGTTGCGACGACGAGAATCGCCCGAGATGGCGGCGTGCGTTTTCTTCGCCCACGATTGACCGGGCATCGGAGCCCTTGTAGAATTGTCGCCACCGGCATCAGTTCATGATCAACCTGTTGCATTTGTCCGATCTTCATTTCGGGTACGACCGCGATGCCACGGCCCGCGCCCAGCGCGCCCAGGCGCTGGATCTGCTGGTGACGGAACTTGGCAGGCTGGATGCCAAATGGCACCCTCAGATCCTCGTCATCTCGGGCGACCTCACCTGGCAGGGGCGGCCCGCAGGGTACATCGAACTTGGAGAATGGCTGACGAAGAAGTTATTCCCAGCCATCGAACTGACCGCAGCCGATTGCGTCATCTGCCCGGGCAATCACGATATCGACCGGGAGGCTGCCATCTCACTTCTCGACCGGACCGGCGATGCGCGGAAGGCGGACCAAGTCCTGCGGCCAGAGCGCCTGGCGGACGGATTCGCGCGGCCGTTCGCAGCGTTCGCGAAGTTCGCCGAGACGTTCGGGATTCCCGCGCCGGGGCTGCACGGCGCGCCTAACTATCTGGCCGGGTTGCGCGAGGTCCGCGGTATCCAGTTCGTATGTGGGAACTCCGCCTGGTTCTGCCGCGACAGCCAAACGGACCGCGGCCAGCTTTGGATCGGACTGCCACAACTTCAATCGATGCCACTGATGGATCCGGACAATTACAACACGGCGCCGATCACGATCGCGGTATTCCACCATTCGCAGGATTGGCTGGCTAACCCCGAGTACAACGCATACGGCGAGCGGCCGAATACTTATAGGTACCTGGCCGAGCGCGCCCACGCGATCCTCGCCGGCCACACGCACGGCGCCATCGAACGCGCCACACGGTGCTATGACCGGGCCAGGCTGTTTCTGGGTGGCGCGAGCTACGACAGCCACGCCTACCGCAACAACTTCTCGCTGCTCCAGATCGACTCCCGCGCCCGCACGATTGCCCGCCGCTCGTGGGAGTTCGATCCGCGAAAGCCCCAGTATGGGGAGAAGTCGCGGGAGGCCTATTCGCTTCGCACGGAGACGGTCGGGCGAGATGTGGCCAACCCCGCGAAGTACCTTGCCTGGCTGCGGGATCAGACGCAGAGCATCGATCTACATCAACTCAAGGTCGGGCCCGGTCAGACCCCGCCTCCCGGCATTGATGTGCTGTACATCCGGCTGATGACCACTGCGCCGGGCCGGACAGCCGAAGAAGCGATGGGACGAGCCAAGCCCGTGCCCCTGGAAGAGGCTCTGCAAAACCGGAAGCTGGTGATAGAGGGCAAACCTGGCAGCGGCAAGACGACGTTCCTTCGGAGGGTCGCGTGGATGCTGTGCCGGCCCGCGGGGCCGCCACCAGAGCTTCCGGTGCGGGGATTCCCGCTGTGGGTCCGGATCAGCCAGCTTGACCAGCACATCGTGAGCACACTGAGCCGTCCACAGCCGGGAGACCCCTGCACGGCAGCGGACGCGCGCTGGATCGCACACTTCCTCGCCTCGCAAGGATGGGGCCTCGACGAGGAATTCTTCCGCGAAAAGCTGGATGCGGAGGACACCGTGGTGTTGCTGGACGGTCTGGACGAAGCCGCCAACCAGGTGCGGCGCCAGAAGGCCGTGGAGACCATCCTGCTGACGGCGCAAAACGCCTGCCACATAGTGGTCAGCACGCGTCCGGGTGGCGATGAGGGCAGAGCCACCTTGAGAGGTTTCGAAAAGGCGAGGATCGAGGACCTGGACGACCCCGGGATCGAGGGCTTTCTGTCGCAGTGGTGCCGATGGCTCAAGCGCGGCGATGAAGGCGCCGCACAAGCCTATTACGCCGAGCTTCGCCCGGCACTGGCGGTTCCCGCGATCCACATGCTGGCGCGGAATCCGCTGATGCTGACCGCGCTAGCCGTGCTGCATCTGCGGCGGCGCCGCCTGCCCGAGCAACGAGCGCAACTATACGAACAGATCATGGAATGGCTGGCAGACCAGGCGGTGGATCGGCACCCGGCATACTCGAAGGACGATCTGCTCGGCCGGTTCGGCACTCTGGCGCTGGGCATGCAGGAGTGGAAGGGCGGGCGGAAGGAGCAGATCGGCATCGATGACGCGGCGAAGCTCCTCACGCCGAAGGATCAGTCCATCGAGCCCGCCCGCCACTTTCTGGAACAGGCGCAAATCGACAGCGGCATCGTCACGCTGCGCGATGAGGAGATCGCCTTCTGGCACCTCAGCTTCCAGGAATATCTGGCCGCGCGGACGCTCGCGGGGTTTCCGGACACCAAGCTGTGGGAACGTGCGCGCGGTTTCCTCTATTCGCTGGAAGGGCGGGAGGTGCTGCCGCTCCTGGCCGGCCGGATGGCCGGGTCCGCGCGGGAGCGTCTGGACGATCTGTTCACGGATCTCACGAGACATGCGGTCTCCCAAAAGGAACTGGAGCGCAAGGCGCACGCGGCGGGAGTGCTTGGTAACATGCTGGCAGACGTGGCTCCCGCCGGCTATTTGCTAAAGGGACCGGCCGAGAAGCAGTTCGGTGAATTGCGCGACGCCGTGATGGCGATCTTCGAGAAGGGTGGGACGAAGGGTATCGACCTGAACACCCGCGTGGCGGCGGCCGAAGCCTTAGACCTGACCAGCCAGTCGCGCCTGCGCACTCCCGGCGATCCGGATTACTGGGTGGAGATCGGCGCCGGTAAGTTTACCATCGGCGATCTGAAAGCACTGAATAGCCTGTACGTTAAATCCGTGAAAGTCTCCGCGTTTCGGATCGGCCGATTCCCGGTGACAGTTTGGGAGTACAGCCAATACCTAAACGAGACCAACGCGGGCAAGCCGTACGATTGGGGAGGCCAGACGCTCCATCGGAGCCGGCCAGTGATTTCTGTGTCGTGGCACGATGCGCGGCGTTACTGCGAGTGGGCCAGCAGGAAGTGGCGCATAGCCTGCAAGCTGCCAACCGATAGGCAGTGGGAGTTCGCTGCGCGTGGCCCCGAAGGACGCATCTACCCATGGGGACCGGAAGAACGGGAGCCCGATGAGCACCAAGCCAACTTCGGCGCGAGGGTTGGCAATCCGACGCCGGTCGGAATGTTTCCCGACGGCCATACCCGGGAAGGGGTGGCGGATATGTCGGGGAATGTATGGGAGTGGACGCACAGCAAGTTCGACAGGAACAGAAAATCGATGAGAGGGGCGGAGTTCAACAGCGGCGCGGCCGAACTGCGCGCCGCCGTCCGTTTCGGTCTCGCTGCCGACCTCAGGTATAAGATGGTCGGGTTTCGGTGCCTCCGGGAATAGCTTGACGCTTTTTTCTTGAAGTTCGAGCCCTATTCGAAAAGCTGATTCTGTACCGATCCAACCGGCCGCGGGGATTCGGTCGCCGGCCCCTGCGACAGACCCGCATCAAGGTCGATGACTCGACCTACCTCGATGTCGGTTACCGCAGTCTGGATCGACCGGTCATCCCAGGCTGTCATGAACCGGACGGCGGAGAGCGCTGCGAACTGGCGGTCCGACTCAATGCTGATCCAGTGGCGCCCAGTCTCTTCGGCGACACGGCCGGTCGTATTGGAACCAGAAAAGATGTCCATCACCAAATCATCGGTGTCAGTCAGGAAGTTGATGAAGAAACGCGGCAGATCGCTAGGGTACCGGGCCGGATGGCTATCCCTTCCGAGCATCTTGCATGTGCGCAGGTAATGGGAATTGCTGTCCGTGTTGGGAATCTGGAGGAGGTTAGACGGAATGGCGCCGGCGTTTCGCTTGCCGAAAGCCTTGGCGATGTCGTGGCCGGACGGGCGCTCTTTCGGCGTATAGAACTTCTCCGGGTCTTTCAGGAGAGTCTCCATGCGCTCCGAGTACGGCACCAGGACTTTGGTGACGTCGGCTTTCGGATTGTCGGTCTTCGAGAACCACCAAACGGTGTTGACGGCGTCCTTCGCGCGAAGCTTGCGCTTGTTCACCCATTCGATGGGTGAAGGGAGTTTGGCCGGGTTGTACCAAAAGAACTCCTCAGCCAGCCGATACCCGATCCTGTCGCACCAATCCAGAAGCACCCGAAAATTGTAAAGCGAACGAACTGGCCTCCCGCGCTCGTACGCCCCGCCCAGATCCAAGACAAAGCTGCCGGTCGGCTTGAGTACTCGAAAGGCGGCGTCTCCAAACTCGCCGAGCCAGGCGACATAGTCGGACTGCAACTCGTTGCCGTAGCTCTTTTGCCGAAGGAGAGCGAACGGCGGGCTGGTGACGATCAAATCGACCGAGTCTGCCGGCAGGGTTCGGAGAACCGCCAAACTGTCAGCACAAAGCTGAACGCCTTGTCGCGTTTTGTACACCTGCATGTCACGGGCAAACTCAAGCACCATGTTTGATTCCATCGTTCGGGCCCACCGGTCCAGGATAAACCTCCCAGCGGCGGGCGATCCAGCTCTCCATGAATGACCATAGCAGGCTTATGGCGTAGTGGAGGTGGGGCGCCGAACCCTGCAAGCCGATAATCGCGGGCGCGACACGCTCGCGCGGGATCTGGCCCAAGAGCCAAACGGCCCAATCCGGCGCATTTGGTCCCAGAATGCCTTGGGATAGCTCGGAAATCACATCGGCTGGCAAACTGGCCTGTTGCCGCAAGGCCTCCGCACATCCGGCCGCGACGTCCATCGCTGTGCCCCGAAGGCCAGAGAGCAGGATTGGCACCGCGGCGCCACCGATCGAGGTAATGCCGTCCAATGCCTCCTCACGGATGCTGACGTCAATATCGGCGAACGCCTTCACCAGCCGGCTTACCGCGGCCTCCGTTCCGATGCGCCCCAGGGACCATGCAGCCGCAGTCCGAAGAAAAAAGGCCGGAGTGGAATCATCGAGAATTCCGGAAAGGACTTCCACTGCTTCGGGAGTGCCGACTTCGCCGATAGCAATCACGGATTCAAGCTGGGTTTGAGGGTCGGGACTGTCGAGGTATCCGGAGAAGATCTCTGCCGAAGACTGTTCACAGACGGCGGCCAAGTACGACAGTCCTTCAAGCCGGATGTAAATGTCCTCCTCATCATCAGCGGACAGTTCGGCTATGGCATCGCAATGGCCACCGTCATGGCGCAGGCGGGCCAATTTGATTCCAGTAAACCGCTGCGTCCGTTCTCGTGAAATCAGAAGATCTGGGATGTGGTTGGCTGGAAGCGTCGCCGAGCATATCAGCTCGGCATCGCCAACGGTGGTCAACGCCGAAGCGATGACCTGATTGACCTCGACGCGGTCCCCGCTCGACACGAGCAGGTTCAGGCGCGATGGAACAGTCCGAGTGTGCCGGTGACCGTCCGACTCGCGGCGAATCGTAATCCGGTTGGCCGCGCAGCCCTCGACCATGCCCGTCCTACTGGAGAACACGGCATCCCAGCAAATACTGGTTTCCGATCCTTCAGTTACGCCCTTTACGCTGCTCTTCGAGAATCTCGTGCCACGGAATGTACCGGCACGAATGTAGTTGATTTTCCCCGCCAGGCGCCATCGAACCCAGTTCCGTTCGTGCCAGTAGGAAGCACTGCCATTCAGCTTTCCAGTGCTCCAGTACTGTTCGTCAACTGCCTGGCAAATCGGGAAACCGATCAGATCGCTGTCAATCATCCCGAAATCCCACGCACGGGCTTCATCGGTGACGCTGTGCGACATGGCGAGTTCCGCGTTTGTCTTCGCACGGCTCTCGGCACGCTGGCCACAGCGGACACAAACAAGGTCCGGGATGCGAACTCGTTTTCTCTTGACGTCCTTCCAGAGTTTCGTATCGGTCGAGCCGCGCTCGAGTTCAACCATTTGATGGCCATGCGAGGCCAAATCGGAGCAGACCGATCGAGCGCCAACTGCGCCGATCACGATCTTCCGGAAGAAACTCGAATCTGGTTTGAGAGCCAGCCTTGGCATGCGAGTGGATTCCTGAGTCGCGCTTGGGCGACCTGGCCCGACAACATAGTGGATGCGACAAAAGCAGGATAACAAGAATCGCTCGCCGTTGCGGTTTCGCTCGTGACCGGTGGAACTCCGAATTTCACTCGCAGGTGCGGCGCCTTGAGATGGGAAGCTGATTTTCGGA
>PMTT01000799.1 GCA_003167275.1 Bryobacterales bacterium
TACGCGGAGAGAAGAAACCCAAAAAAGAGAGAGAACTTCCATGTGAAGGACCCGGTGGGATGGGATCTTCAAATCGGCAACGGCAACGGACTCGCGAAGGCTCGGAAGTCGCCTGCGAGTGCGAAACTGGCGGCCACGGCGCCCTTCGAGCCGACCGGATGGAAGACTGTGTGGCTGGACCATCTCTCGTTCAGCGTGACGAATTATAAGGAAAGCGCCTCCTTCTACTCCAATCTGCTGGGGTGGAGAGAAACGTACGACGAAGGAAGCCAGCACGAGCTGACGATCGGGGAGGTGGGAGACGCCATCATCCGCGGCGGGAACCCGAACGACCCCAACTTCGGCAAGAGCGGCGCTGGGGCAGGGCGGAGTCCGCGGATCGATCACATCTCGTATGGGATCTCGCCATCGGACACGGACGGGGTGAAGGCGGAGTTGGAGAAACGCGGACTGCGGGCGCGCATCGACACCTCCACGCGGGACGACATTCACGTTGCCGCGTTCAAGAGTTATCACACGACGACACCCAACGGTTACGATCTGCAGATCAGCTATGTCACGCATGAGAACCGCCTGGCACTGGCGAACGCGGTTAAACCGAAAGCTGCGGGCGGGCGGTAAGGGGGCTGGATTACGAACACGAGCTTTCCGGCGGCGGGAACTGCAGATCGAGAAGGGGGTGGTGACAGGCAACGCTGTCCACGGCGGCCCAAAAGCGGGGCCTTGGGACAGCGAAGCCTGCCACCGTGCTGCGTGAATGTCACCCTGCTGTGCGAACGATCCGTCTGGGCGGGATGGCGTCCGACGACGCGCAGCAGGTGTTGGAAAGCTATGTCCATCCGATCGCTTTGATGAAGCCGGAGATCGTGCCGTTTCCGGATCAAGCCCAGGTGTTGGCTGGACGTCATCTGATTCGTCACGCGGCGGATGTTCCCGTGCTGCTCGCCGCGATCGCAAGCCGGCCCGATTGGCTGATCACGCACAACACCAAACATTTCACACCGGCCGTGGCACGGCGGAGTGGCCTTCGGATCGCGACGCCGGTTGAGTTTTTCCGTGCGCTCTCGGCCAGCCTTTCCGATCCGGGCCGTCGGCCAGTCCAATAAGGTGGAGCCGTCTTTGCCAGCCACACGGAAGGGGGTGGTGTGGTGAAATCCCAGCCTTATTATTTCTTTTTGAAAACCAATCGCCAATTGTTGGCCAGAGGAGTCCGGCACACCCGCCTAACCTCAACCTGGCACACAAATTACGCGATTCTCCGAATTCTCCCGAATAGTATCCCAAATTATCCCGATCTTCTAATTCAAAAACCTCTTTAAACTGTAAGAAAGTTCTGATAGACTCTGGTAACATCGTTACCAATCTGGACCTGGATGCCGATAATGGGCGCGCAGCCGGGTGGAATTGTCCTTCGGAGGGATGCAACATGACGCGGACCGTATTCTCCAGCGTTTTAGCAATGGCTCTTGTGTTTGCAGCAGGGGCGGAAGCCAAGACCGTCAAGGCGCACGTGGTGGCCTTGGACCAGGTGATCATGTTCAACCGGATGGGCGCCATGCAGCCCGGTGGGATGATCTATGCGCTGGAGCGCGATGTGGTGCCCACCAACCCGGCGACCGGCGCCACACCCTGCTCCGAACTGGAAGGCACTCAGACGCCATGCCAACCCGGCCAGGTGAGGCTGCGCGGAAGCAAGAGGCCGCGGCCGCTGGTGCTGCGGGTCAATGTGGGCGACGATCTGGAGATTCATTTTCGGAATCTGCTGGGCACCAAGCTCGCACCCGTGTGGGCGTCGACGGTTACCAGGCGAGCGGGCCTGCACGTAGTCGGTCTGCAGTGGGCGAAGAGCTCCGCGGACGACTCGTCCTATGTCGGCGCCAACTCAAACAGCATGCCGAAGCCAGGCGATCCCGAGGTGGTTTACACGCTTCACGCGGCCACCGAAGGGGCGTATCTGCTGACGTCCATGGCGGCTCCGATCGGCGGCACGGGGGCCGGGCAGGCCTCGGCCGGACTGTTTGGAGCGGTGCATGTGGAACCTGCCGGAGCGAGATGGCTGCGCAGCCAGGTAACCAGGGCGGACCTCGAACAGGTGACCGGCAAGATCATGCCCGACAGCGATCTTGCGCCGACCATTCCGGACTACGGTAAGCTTTACCCGGCTGGGTCCAACTGGGGCTGGCCCGATAATGTGCCGATCCCACCCAACACGCCGGTGCTCGATATCCTGAATGCCAACGACGAGATCGTCCACAGCGATCTGACTGCGATCATCGCGGGGCCAAACAACGGGCGCTTCACGGGCAGGCCGCTGAACTCGGCCGAACCGGACCGGAGCCAGCCCTTCCGCGAATTCACCATCATCTATCACAACGATTTCCTGGCCAGCCAGGCATTTGCATGCACACCGACTGCCGCTCAGCCGAACTGCCAGATCCCGGGGATACAGGGTGCGTTGAACTCCGGGTCGGATTCGTTTGGAATCAATTACGGCTTCGGTGGGATCGTGGCCGAAATCCTGGCCAACCGGTTCGGTGTGGGCCCGCAGGGGGCCTGCGTGGACTGCAAGTTCGAAGAGTTCTTCCTGAGCTCGTGGGCGGTAGGCGACCCGGCGATGCTGGTGGACATGCCGGCCAATGGCAACAAACCGACGGCTGCCGCTCCTCCCAAAGGGACGAAGGTGCCGAATCCGCCGGTGAATAACGCGACCTTCAATCCCGGCAAAAACCCGTTCACCCAGAACCAACTGGTGCAGGCTAACGTGGCTTATTATCCGGACGACCCGTCCAACGTCTACCACAGCTATCTGAGCGATCACGTGACGTTCCGGATCCTCTCGGCGGATTCGGACTTGCATCACATTCACCACCAGCACGCGCAGCAATGGCTGCACACGCCCAACAGCCAGACGAGCACGTACCTGGACAGCCAGGCGATCGGGCCGGGGTCGGCATTCACGCTGGAGATGACTTACGACGGCAGCGGCAATCGCAACAAGACGATTGGCGATTCCATTTTCCACTGCCATTTCTATCCGCATTTCGCCCAGGGGATGTGGTCGATGTGGCGGGTTCATGACGTTTTCGAATATGGCAGCGATCTGGACACCAAATCGGGAAAGCCGATCACGGGCACTCGCGCGCTGCCCGACGGGGAAATTGCGAACGGCACACCCATCCCGGCCCTGGTTCCCATGCCTACCATCGTGATGGCGCCGATGCCCTCTTTGACCTTCATTGACAAGGGGCAGGTGGTTTACGGAACGCCGGGGAACCCGGACACAAGCGGGAACAACGTCACCAAGAATCCCGGTTACCCTTTCTTCATCCCGGGCAAAGCAGGCCAACGCGCGCCAAACCCGCCGCTCGATACCGCGAAGAATCCGGCGTTCGATCCCGCGA
>PMTT01000055.1 GCA_003167275.1 Bryobacterales bacterium
TGGCGGAGGAGCGCTACTGCTCATTGCCGATCATGTTCCATGGGGTGATGCATCCGCTATTCTGGCGCGGCAGTTCGGAGTCGAGATGGGCCTGGGCATTGTTATTGGTTGGCACGTTTGATCGACTGATTACAGAAGATTACCGCACACGTGATCCTTGTCTGCCTCCGGCATTTGCGCTTGTGATAACGGAAAGACCGGCAGCGGAACGTTTCTCTTCAAGCCGAACCGTGGCGAGTACGGTGCTTTCCTGGCCGCACTCGGACGGTTGACAGGCAAGAAGGCGGTCGATGCCAACCAGACGCCGGCCGTCGTGCATTACGCCCTTTGAGACGTGGAAGCTGTTGTTCCCTATTGCCTGGAACCTGCCGCCGAAGCTCGTGCTGGTTTCTGCTTCGCTACTGGCACACGCTTCTGTTTTACAGGTCCTTTGTGCCGGTGGACCTTTTTGGCCGGTTCTTCGGGCTGTCTGCTTTCCGGCTGCGGCTCGATGAATTGGAGGGATGGCAGCGCAGGCTTGGTGCCGTTCATTTCACTGATCGCTGCCCTGCCGCTTTCAACTCCTGCTTCTCGATCCTTGCGGCGAATCGCTCCCATCATCAACTTCACATGCGGGATTGCGCGGATCGCCCGCTCAAACGCCGGGGCAATTACCGGGAACTTAGCGTTAGAGGATTTGTACGTGCGGGATGAGGAACGGGCCAACTGGTGGAGTTCGTAAAGGCATTGATTCCCAGATTCTAAATAATCGTCCCAACCGATTTCACCGCGGTTCTCAATCGAGTGGACGATACTACGCAACAGAATTGTGGTGCTTTCAAACAGCATAACTTGCATTCCTTCCTGCGGCCATCGGTTGATCGAGCCTGTCTGGGAGTTGGGGCACTTCAAAAAAAATTTCAGGCTGGATCGGTGGGTTCAGCTATTCCTATTGTAGCACCGGACCCGGGCAATTCTTCGTCATTCCGCTACTCGCCGTCAGCATCAGGCGGTTGCGATCAACCCCACTGAAGCGTCGTTTCGATAGCTAGAATCCACGTGAGCCGCAACCCGGCCTGCTTCATCGCCCACATCCATCTCTGCCCTTCAGTTCCGCCCTCGATTGCGGTACGATGCGACTGGAGACCACCGGAATGTTCAGGCTTATTCTGGTAATCGTAATGGCGGCAATCGGCAACTTGGCGGCGGCTGATCTTTCTGGCAGATGGACCGGCACAATTGAAACAAATGGTAGCCGGGTCCGAATCTTCGTCACGCTCAATCTTTTTCAGCCGTCCACAGGAGGACTGCAATACCGTCCAATCGTATCCGGCACCGTGGCGACCGGCGACGAGACCAAGCCGGTGCCCATCGAGAAGGGCGACATTCAGGGCGACACCGTTTCGTTCGAGGTCCACGACAACGCCGCTCGGCTCGTCACGTTTCGGCTCTCCCTGACCGGTGCCGGACTCGGTGGCGAAGCGGAAGTTGGAGGTCAAATCTCCAAGGTGTCGCTATCCACTCTAGCGAGGTCCAAGGTCGGCTCCGGTTCCGGAGATCGTATCGGGCCAGGAACGCCAGATGGCGCTATCAGTAACAGTGCCGGCCCTGGCGTCTATAGAGTCGGTGGCGGGGTGAGCGCCCCAGTCGTGATCTCCAAGAAGGACCCGGAGTTCTCGGAAGAGGCCCGCTCAGCGAAGTTCCAGGGCACCGTCGTGTTGGCCGTAGAAATCGACCCAAGCGGCAACGCTACGAACATCAAGGTGGTCCGAAGTCTTGGGCTGGGACTCGATGAGAAGGCCATCGAAGCGGTGAAGCAGTGGAAATTCAAACCCGGCCAGAAGGATGGTCAGCCGGTGACGGTGGCGGCAACGATTGAGGTGAACTTTCGGTTGTAGGGATTCCGTCGTGGCGTGGGCACTCCGCGCCTGCCGCGTCGAGACTCGTCTCGACGCAGTTCGGGTTGCGCGTCAGTGCCCGATCCTGCCAGGCAACACCAGACGTATCGATCAGGCGCAAGGTATTAAGCGTCTGAGGCGGAAGCAGTTGCAGCCATCTATTGCCCAAACACCTGTACTTCCGCGAGGCTCAGATAATTCGCGGTGGTGAGTTGCACGCGGACGTAGCGGCCCGTCGCCAACACCGTCATGGCGGAGGACGGATTCGGCGCCGTGGTCTGATGGCTGCTGAACGTCCCAGCCCGGTTCTGTAGCGTGGCCGGCGTGTCCGTGGCGAGGAATGGCGTATTCGAGACGAACACCCAGTAGTCGTTCAGCCGGCTGCTGCAACAGTCCGTCCGGTTCCAAACCACCACCGAACTCACGTTATACGAAGCGCCCAAGTCCACCTGCCACCAGGCGTTCGTGTCCAAATTGGTCGCCGTCACCGAGCCGTCACCGAATGCACCGTCTGTAAGGCCATCTACGACCGCCCCGGCGCTCGGAGTTCCCGGAAGCGTGCTGCTTTGGGTGGCCGGTTTACCCTTCGCGACATCAAAGGAGGCAGCGGGACCGGCGGGGCCTTGTGGGCCGGCTGGGCCCTGCGGACCCGGAGGGCCCTGCAATCCTCCACCCCCGGAGCCGGTGGACACGATCGCACCATTCTGCACAGCCAGGCCGGATCCTAGAGCCAGTTGGTTCGGCCGGCCCAACGCGTCCGAGACAAAAAGACTGTTGGGAATTAAGGAAGTCGTCCCCGAATTCGGATCGACCAGGAACACCGTCGCGTCCACCGCTTCCATGCTGGCGCCCGTTATGTTGTGCAGTGTGAGCAGTTCGTTGGGATCCCAGCGAGGGTCCTGGTCGTGCTGCATTGCCCATTGGAGACCGTTGTCGGCGATCATCGCTCCGTACGTCTTGAGGGCCTGCAGAATCACTTGCATTCGAGGTGTGTAGCCCGAAATATTGAAGCTTGCCTGCAGTCGAAAGCGTTGTCCCATGGCAGGAACTCCGGCATCGGTGTCGTGCGAGGCATAGTGCCGAGCCGGCCATAAATACGTGTACCCAAGAGTGGGGGTGGTCGTCATCCGCAACGCATGATTCACCTGACCCGCGAGCACTTCGTCGTAGCGCAGGATGCCAGGCACCATGGGAAGCCCGGCTGCATCCGCCGAGGTCCATGTATCGGTCCGCAAGGCGTTGGACCGCAAATCCCATTTCGCCCCACTGGAGGCTGTCCAGGACCCAGGCATTCCCGAGAGCGCGTAAATCTCGTAGAGAATACAATTCGTGGTATCAACGACCAGGGCATGGGCGTCCGAAGCGGCTTCGATCTGGACACCGGCAGGTATCAGGTAACCACCGGGATCGCTTCCCCCGGAAATCGACAAGCCACCAACGGTTACGAGAGGCCCCGCCGGCGCGGTGTTGATGGGGATCACATCGTCCAGGCGGAGGTGTGTGGAAGATCCGCCCATGGTGGCGACAAACGCTGCCGACTGCGGATCTGTCGGCAAGGTATCGATTCTGGTATTCCAGATGTTGGTCGACGGAAACACCGGGCAACCGGAAATGGCCGGTTGGGCCCTCACGGCGGCGGCAACCAGGAGAAACATCACTATAAATGCCTTCATATATCCCCCACATGAGAAGAGTTGGCGGATCCCGATAAGAACTCGAATTCAGATGCTATTACACCGCCTCCAGCGATTCTAATTCTTTTCGCCTGTCGATGGGGACTGCAAAAGGTGGATGGGTGCGTAACCGTTTTGGGGAGTTTCGCGGTTCAAGCGGGCAACCGCTCCCTTACGGTCGCGGCTCGGTTGCGGCGGTTGCTGATTCAGCGTGAGTTACCGAGCCGCGACCGTGAGAACGTGTGAAAGAATCGCCCGCAAGGCG
>PMTT01000898.1 GCA_003167275.1 Bryobacterales bacterium
TGCTTCCGATACGGTCCTAGCCGTTCTGGGAAGTTGCGTCCAAAAGTGGGCGGTTGAGGCTGGATGGCCCAACGGCCGACTTCCTCTTGGCAAACGGCATTATCTTAGCGCCTATGACAGGCCCTCGACCTGCCCACGCAAGCATTGTTTCCGCCATAGCGAAGTTTAGCTACAAAGAGTAGTGAATTGTCCGAAACCGGAGGGGATGGATTTCGTCTATAACACTGCTATGAAACGAGTGGTTTTAGCCCTTTCCCTGCTGGTATTTACAGCGTTTAGCCAGACCCGTGGCCGTCTGGCGGACTATGCCTTGATCCTGGCTGATGAACCCGTAGCTCAAACGACCCACTCGCGCCTGGCCCTTGAGGGTCCGCAGGCGCAACAGCAGCGTCAGCGCATTCGCAACGCGCAGTCGGGCGTGCGCGCGGAATTGAAGCGGCGCAAAGTCCGCGTCACCGGCGCGGGACAGATCCTGGTGAACGCGGTGTTCGTCAGCGCGAGCCGCGAGGCCGCGGCGCAATTGCGCGACATCCCGGGAGTGGCTCACGTGGTCCGCACGCCGCCGCTTCATATGGACCTCAACCGCGCGCTGGATCTGCAGAATGTGCCGGCCGCGTGGAGCGCGGTTGGCGGCGCGGCAAACGCCGGAGCGGGGATCAAGATCGGGATCATCGATTCGGGCCTCGACCTGAACCACGCCGCGTTCCAGGATCCTACTTTGACACCGCCGGCCGGTTTCCCGAAAGGCGACCCGAACTTCACCAACAATAAGGTGATCGTGGCGCGGAGTTATGTGGCGCTGGACGCTGCCGGCGATCCCTCGGACCCGGCTGCGACCTCATACCCAGACGATTATTCTCCGAGAGACCGTGTGGGCCACGGCACGGCAATTGCCATGATCGCCGCAGGAGTGCAGAACACGGGACCAGGCGGCACGATCCAGGGCGTGGCTCCCAAAGCGTTTTTGGGTAATTACAAGATTATTGGATCTCCCAGCATCAACCCGTTTGCCCAGTACGCCGCGTTCAACCAGGCGCTCGAAGATGCGCTTGCAGATGGCATGGACATAGTCACGTTGTCACTGAGCGAGGGTGACTCTCAGACGTATTTCGGCCCTTTGGACGTAGACCAGACTGTCTGCGGAGGGGTCTGCGACATCTATTCGACGGCAGTGGAGAATGCGATTGCCAATGGCATGGTCGTGGTGGTTTCCGCCGGCAATGACGGCAATCTCAGCCAGGTACCAACCCTGAATACCATCCATAGACCCGGTGTGGCGCCTTCGGCGATCACCGTGGGCGCCTCGATCAACTCCCACATCTTCTTCCAGGCGGTGCACGTGACTGGTTCGAACGTGCCGTCGGGATTGCAGAATATCAATGCGCTGTTCGGCGATGGGCCGCACATCGCGGCTCCTCTGACCGCTCCGATCCGCGATGTCACTCAGTTGGGGAATGATGGACTGGCGTGCACCAGCCTTCCGGCGGGCTCCCTTGCGGGGGCGATTGCGCTGATCCAGCGAGGCGGCGTCTGTTCGTTCAGCGACAAGATTAACGGCGCCCAGACTGCGGGAGCGATTGGCGTCGTGCTCTACCAGTTGAGTGGGCAAGACACGGTCTTCAGCACTCTCTTCGCACAGGACACGGGCATTCCGGCCGTCATGATCGGTTATGACGACGGCGTGGCGCTGAAGAGTTTTCTGGCATCCAATTCCGGAGCGAAGGTTGCGCTCGACCCGGCTTTGACCGCCTTTGAAGCGCAACCCGATACGATTTGGCCGGCCTCATCGCGTGGTCCATCGCCCGGAACCTTCGCCAATACCCCGACCAGTGCGATCAAGCCCGAACTGGTCGGAGTAGGCGCCAACATCTACACGGCAACCCAGAAACTCGACCCCAACGGCGATGCCTACCACGCGAGCGGCTATACCAGCGTGACCGGCACCAGTTATGCCGTGCCGATGGTGGCCGGCGCAGTGGCGCTGGTGAAGCAGAAGTATCCCGGACTGACGCCGGCGCAACTCAAATCGGCGGTGGTCAACACGGCATCGGCCACTGTGGCGGACGAAGGAGGCACCCCGGCGCGAGTGAATTCGGTGGGAGCCGGTAAGCTCAGCGCCTCCGACGCGGTGAACACCGCGGCCACCCTGGAACCCGCGACGATGTCGTTCGGCGTAATCGCCGCGGCCTCTCTGCCCATCAGCCGCACGCTGACGATCACCAACGTCAGCACCGCGGCGGCAGCCTTTAATTTTGCGGTGCAGGCGCGCGACACCTCCAGTGCCAGCGTTCAGGTGACGCCTGCGAGCCTTACCATACCGGCGGGTCAGCGGAACAGCGTGACCGTCCGCCTGGCCGGCACACGGCCTGGCCCGGGATCGTATGAAGGCTTCCTGGTGGTGACCGGAGCGGGTCCCACCTTGCGCATGCCGTATCAGTACCTGGTGGCAAGTGGTTCGGCGGCGGACGCGTTTCCGATTGCGGCCGGCGGTTTCCTGGGGGGCACGAGCGACCTGGGATGGCTTCTGGTCTTACGCGTCATCGATCAGTACGGTGTGCCGGTGGTTGGTGCACCCGTGCAGTTCTCGCTGGCGCCCGGCGCCAGCTTTGAGAAGGATTCTACCGATCCGACGGGCAAGCGAGTCCTTGCGGACAACGCCACCTCCGAACTCGGTAACGCATTTGCCTTCGTCAACCTCGGTCCGAACCAAGGCGATCAGATCTTCAGCGCAACCGCCGGCGGCCTTGCGGTGCAATTCAACGGCTACGCGCGCTTCTACCCGGCGATTAAGTCCAATGGCGTGGTGGACGGGGCCTCTTTCCAAGTTGGCCAGGGCCTGGCTCCGGGGTCGTACATTACGATCTACGGAACTGCTCTTTCGGACGCCACGCAGGTGGAGTCGACCACCTCGCTGCCGGTGGCCTTGTCGGATGTCAGCGTGAGCTTCGATGGCGGCGGGTTGAGCCTTCCGGGCCATATCTCCTACGTCAGCCCCGGCCAGATCAACGTGCAGATTCCTTGGGAGTTCCAGGGGCAGTCTTCGGTGGCCATAAAAGTCATCGTCAGCGGGTTGCCCAGCAGCGTCTACACTGTCCCGCTGGCCCCTGCGTCGCCCGGCGTTTTCGCCATTGTGGATGCGACATCGGGAGCCGTGGTGACGGCCGGCACGCCGGTCAAGCGCGGCGATGCGCTGGTGATCTACGCCAACGGGTTGGGAGCGGTGAGCAACCAACCGGCCTCCGGAGAACCCAGTCCCGCGCAACCTCTGGCGGCGACCAGTGTTACTCCTGGCGTAACCATCGGAGGAAGCACTGC
>PMTT01000864.1 GCA_003167275.1 Bryobacterales bacterium
AAGCTAAAGCATGCCCCACGAAGGCACGCCCCACGTTTACCTCTCTTCCTGAAGGTACTTGATATCCTGCTTGAAGATAAACAGATTCGGCTGGCCGTGGCGGGTCAGCCGGATGAAGGACTGGTCGTAATACTCNNTTGAGGTATTTGGCTTCCTCAAAAGTCTGTTCCGGTGCGCGCGCCGATTTTCCGCCTGATTGTGAGGTGATCACTTCTTCTTTGGCTCTTTCTTTCGATCGGGAGTGACCGAAATCTGGGCGGCCGGTGTGCCGGCTGCGCCCTCCGCTTCCCCATAATAACCGTTGCGAGCCGAGACTCGCAATTCCGGAGACTTCAGGCGCAATGCCAGCTTGTGGTACGGATCCTTCGTGAGCGGCACCTCATGCGGGTAGAAACCCAGCAGATATTGGGTCCGGAGCTCCGCAATGATATCGGCAAAGGTCTTGTCGAGCTGCACGCCGGACGTCTGGAGGAAGGTACGGCCGCCGGTCCCCCGAGCCATAATCGTAAGCGCATTTTCGCCGCCGACATTCCGTCCCGCATCGTTGGTGATCGGTATCACGACCGCGGCATAGATCACGGCGTCGGCCAGTTGCGCCTCCTTGAGTGCCGCCTTGAGATCGTGGGAACTGGTGGTGTCGCCCCCATCGGTCACGACGACAATCACCTTGCGTCCCTGACGGTTTTGTAGGGCCCGCGAGGCGAAGTAAATCGCGTCGTAGATGGAGGTGCCCCCTTCGCCATGGAGCATCTTCAACGGATGTTCCAGCAAAGCGTAGTTGTGGGTAAAGCCTCGCACCTGCTCCTTGACGTCGTAATCGAAGGTGTAAAGCGCCACTGCATCCGCGGGATTCCCCTCCACCAGCAGCGCGTGCAGGAACTTCGAGGCGGAATCGCCCTCATATTTCAATTCCTTGGCGGTGGAGCCGCTGGTGTCCACGAGCAGGGCGACCGAGAGTGGTTGATCGGTCTGGTGGGCGAAGAGTTCGATCTTCTGCGGGACGCCGTTATCGAGGATTTCGAAGTCCTCTTTTTGGAGCTTTCCCACGAGCTCGCCGGCCTTGTTCTTGACGGTGGCGATGACGGGGACGAGGTTCACGTTGACCCGGATGGTGGGAGCTTCCTGGGCCCACAACGCCGCGAGGCAAAGGGCGGCACCGAAGACGGCGGGGGCGTGCGCAAGGCGCGCATGGAACAGCCTGCGGAATCTAGCCGGCCACTGGCACATTTTGGTCCCACTCTCCTTCCACCCAGACTTCGCCGTCGACAAAGTGTTCTTTTTTCCAAATAGGCACGAGTTTCTTGAGCCGGTTGATGCCTTCGAGCGCCGCTTCAAACGCAGGGCGCCGGTGCGGGGCGGTAACGATCACCGCCACGCTGGTCTCGCCGACCAGCAATCGTCCCAGGCGATGCACCATCGCGATCCGGCCGACCTCGTGCGCAGCGGCGATTTCCAGTCCGATGCGGGTCATCATCTTGAGCGCCATGCTCTCGTAGCATTCGTAATCCAGGCACAGCGTGGCGCGCCCCCTGGTGTTGTTGCGGACGGTGCCTTCGAAGGTGACCACCGCCCCTTCCATGCCGGTCAACAGGCGGCTGATGATGGCGCGCGGGTCGATGTCGTGGCGCGTCAGCGCGAAATAATGGCCTTCCGAGGTCATAGTGATCGGATCGGTGGCGACCCCTCCGCTCACGGGCGGCAGGAAGGCTATTTCATCGCCATCTTCGAGGACTGTACTAAGGGCCGCAAACTCTTGATTCCGCGCCATTACGATGCTCTTGGCCATTTCCCGGAAGCGGGGATACTGGCGGGCGTAATTCTCGAAAATGGTCCCCAGATCGCTTCCCTCGGGAAAGTCGGATTCCTCCGCGGGGTGTCCCACGAAGTCCCGTAACATCCCGAAAAACAACACTCGTACACGCATGGTGGGCTGATGACTTTCAGGATAACAGACGGTTTAGGACGATCCTCCGTTGCGTACAAAACCCAACTCACCGCGGAGGCGCTGAGGGCGCGGAGATCGGAACGCGGAGAAAACACAACAGAGATCGGAGCTCCGACGGTCCCGCTCGGGCCTTGCCGGCATCAGCATCTGCTCTCGGCTGGCGACTGAGAGCGGTTGCGCGGAATGCTCGCAGGCCCAATAAAGTCTCTTTTTCTCCGCGTCTTCCTCCGCGTCTTCGCGTCTCCGCGGTGGGTTAGGTTTGGTGGCTCGTCCTCGGGTTACAATGCGGGTTCTTCGAATGAAACCTTCTGCCGAGACGCGGATTCGCGTACGCTATGCGGAAACCGACCAGATGGGCGTGGTCTACTACGCCAATTACCTGGTGTGGATGGAGGTCGGCCGGGTGGAACTGTGCCGTGCCTGCGGGTTCAACTACCGCGACATGGAACAGGATGACGGCGTGCTGCTGGCCGTGGCGGAGGCGAATTGCCGGTACTCCTCGCCGGCCCGGTTCGACGACGAGGTGATCGTCAAGACCTGGATCGAAGAGGCTGGTGGCCGGATGGTCAAGTTTGCGTACGAAATGCGGTTGGCCGCCGACGACCGGAAACTGGCCACTGGATTCACCCGCCACATCTTCCTGACTCGTGAATTGCGGCCTACGCGGTTGCCCCCGAAGTACTTCAGTATGTTTGGGATCGACGCCCGACGAACTGCGGCTCCGATTTCGACAGGCACGGCACATAGCGCATGTCCGACCCCTTGATGTGTTTCTCCAGCCAGTCCTTTAAGAACGTCAGGAGTTGAACGGTCATGGCCGCCCGTCCACTCGCGTAGTCGGCTTGAAACTTCAACACCTGTGTGGTCAGGCTGTCGTGTTCGGCTTTATGCGCTGCCAGACCCGGGTAGTCGTTCAGCCGCATCAGGCGTTCCTCATGGGCAAAGTGGACCGCTGTGTACTGCACCAGGCGATCCAGTATTTTGGCGAGGACGGCCTTGCCGTGTCCCGATGCCATGGCGGCATGCAGTTCGTGCCCGATCGCGAACAGGTTGCGATGTTGGGCATCGATGCCGACGATTTGTACGCTGTAGTCGTTGCTCCACTCAAACATAATCAACTGATCGGCAGAAAGGTGCGGAAACTTTAGGGCGATCTGAGCCGCTGATGAACGCTGAGAAAAACAAGAATAACAACCACGAATGAACACGGATGAACACAGATAAGAAAAACCGAGCGTTGGTTTCTTGCTTCTTCTTATTCGTGTTTATTCGTGTTCATCCGTGGCCCAATTTCTTCTTTTAGCTGCCTGTCGCTTCGCCCTGGATTCCACCATCCGCCAGCGTTTCCCGCACTTTGGCCGCCAACGCTTCGGGGGTGAAGGGCTTTTGCAGGTAAGCCTGATGGCTGTCGAGCACTCCATGCCGGCCAATCATGTCTTCGGTGTAGCCGGAAACGTACAGCACCTTGATCCCGGGTCGGGAGGCCCGCATCTCCTCAGCGAGCACCCGTCCGTTCATGAGCGGCAGGACTACGTCAGCCAACAGCAGGTGGATGGCATCCGGATACCCTTGCGCCAGCCGGATTGCATCGGGGCCGCTGGAGGCTTCGAGGATGCGATAACCACAGCCTTCCAGGATATTGCAGACAAGCTGCCGCACGGCATCCTGATCCTCAACTACCAATACCGTCTCCGACCCGCGGAGCGCCGCCGCGGGCGGGCCCGGGCGTGGCCGCTCCTCCAGATCGGGCACGATGCGCGGCAAGTAAATGTGGAAGGCTGCACCCTGTCCCACTTCGCTCGATGCCCCAATCCACCCGCCGCTTTGCTGCACAATGCCGAAAGTCGTGGCAAGTCCGAGCCCCGTGCCCATGCCTGGGGCCTTGGTCGTGAAGAATGGCTCGAACAGATGTTGCTTCACCTCTTTGCTCATTCCGATACCGGTATCGGTGACCCCCAGGTAGACATAGGAGCCCGCCGCCAGATCGGGACTCCGGGCCGCGGAGTTCCCCACCACTTCCACGTTCTTCGTCTCGATGACGATCTTGCCGCCCTGAGGCATTGAGTCCCGCGCATTCACCACCAGGTTCATCAAAATCTGGTGCAGATGACCGGGGTCGGCCATCACCTGGCCCAGGTCCGGACTTAGCTGGGTAATCAGCTCGATGTCCTCGCCGATCAGCCGCCTAAACAGCTTTTCCGCTTCCGCCACCACCAGGTTCAGATCCAACGCCCTGGGTTGGATCAACTGCTTCCGGCTGAAAGCCAGGAGTTTTTGGGTCATCTCGGCGGCCTGCTCCCCGGCCTC
>PMTT01000015.1 GCA_003167275.1 Bryobacterales bacterium
GATTTCTTGTTTCACGTGAAACAAGGAGGATTGGGGGAGGGCGGCTGGCGGGGCATGGGCGGAGGGGGGCACGGAGCTGTTTCACGTGAAACAGGGGAAAAGAACACAGGCATGAATGCCTGTGCCACGGCGGGAGAGGATTCTGAGCGGAGGCGGGGAACTTCATGCTAGTATGGCCGCTTGAGCAGAGTTCTCGCGATCGCGAACCAAAAGGGCGGGGTGGGCAAGACCACGACCGCTATCAATCTCGCTGCCGCCTTGGCCGCTAATGATTTACGCGTCCTGGTGATCGATTCCGACCCCCAGGGGAACGCGACTACCGGGCTCGGAGTCGGGAAGGATCCGGATAGGCCTAGCCTCTATCACGTCATCCTCGGGGACTCGGCGGCCAAAGACGCCATCGTCGCCACCGAATTCGAGGGTCTCTACCTCATCTCGGCCGACAAGAACCTCGTCGGCGCCAATCTGGAGTTAGTGGATATTCGGGATCGAGAATATCGCCTTCGGGAACGCATTGCGGAGATACGGGACGAATACCGGTATATCATTATTGATTGTCCGCCGGCGCTGGACCTGCTCACGCTGAACGCCCTGATTGCGGCAGACGCGGTGCTGGTGCCCATCCAATGCGAGTTCTTCGCGTTGGAGGGGATCTCCGAGTTGATGGACACGATCGACCGGATCGGGGAATCGTTCCATCACCCGCTACTGGTGGAAGGGATCCTGCTGACGATGTTCGACGACCGCACGAATCTCACCCGCCAGGTGGCGGCGGACCTCAAGGAATTCTTCCAGGACAAGGTCTTTCGGACCGTCATCCCACGCAGCATCCGGCTGGCTGAAGCGCCCAGCTTCGGCAAACCCATCCTGAGCTACGATCCCCGATCCAAGGGCGCGGAAAGCTACATCCAACTGGCGAAGGAGATTCTGGATCATGAACAAGCACGACAATCAGCGCAAGGCGCTCGGTAGGGGCATTAGCACGCTGCTGCCCACGCGACCGCAGGCTCCCCACCAACCACCGCCGCCTCCCGAGCGCGAGGAGACGCCGCTGACTGTCGCCATCGCGGCGATCGATCCAAACCCTCTCCAGCCGCGCCGGGTTTTCCAGGCAGACCGTCTCGAGGAACTGGCACAATCGATCCGCTCGAACGGAATCATCCAGCCGCTGGTGGTGCGGAAGTTGGGCGACCGGTACCAACTGGTAGCCGGCGAACGGCGATGGCGCGCCGCCAAACTCGCCGGGCTCGAACAGGTCCCGGTGGTAGTCCGCGACATTCCGGACGACCGCTTGTTGGAAATCACACTGATCGAGAACATCCAGCGGGAAGACCTGAACCCCATCGAGACGGCTGTCGCGCTGATGCGCATGGGAAGCGAGTTGGGGCTGCCTGCCGACGATATCGGCCGGCGCACCGGCAAGGACCGCACCACGATCAGCAATTTCACGCGTCTGCTGCAACTTCCGGCCGACCTGCAACAACTTGTGGCGGAACGCACTTTGACCGCGGGACATGCGCGCTGCCTGCTGAGCCTGCCCACGGTAGACCTCCAACGATCGATCGCCGGGAGAGCGGTGGCTAACGGGTGGTCGGTGCGCGAAACCGAGCGGGTTACGCAAAAGACGCTGGAGGGCGGGAAGTTGAAGGAGGTGGAGGAGCCCGTCGATCCGAACGTGAAGGCGGCCATTCAGGAGATGCAGAGGGTTCTGGGGACGCGGGTGCGGATTGTCGAGGGAGCGCGGAAGAAGGGCAAGGTCGAAATCGAGTATTACTCGCAGGACGATCTGGACCGGATCTACGCGGTGATCATGGGGGAGAAGCAGTAAAGCGGGGAGCTTCAGCCAAATAGGGGGCTATTTCGGTTCCCCGATTGTGAATTTGGGGGTTNNGTGACTGCCACCGAAATAGCCCCGGTCGGTTTGCGAACGCCTAGTGGAATGTTATGTTGGTGGCGGCTTCGAAGTGGCGGTGGTTCTTGTACTCGTGCTTGGCCAACTTCCTTTCACCTGTAGAGAGCACCACCATGATCTGCGCTGACACAGGAAGCAGGTGGGCGGCGTCTCCGATCTTCACGAAATCCCACGATACCTGTTTCTCGACGGCTGAAATCGGAAAGGCTCTCGGGAAGCCCTCCGACTTCGTTTCCAGGCGGATTACATTTGCCTCGGTTTCATCCATCAAGATCCGGCCGGTTTTACCCGGATAGAATTGTTGGTAATTCTGCCAGTAGAACTCACATCCGTCAGGGGGGGAGCTATAACGGACGACTGACAGGGACTTATCCCCTTCCATGACGTTCCCCTCGGGTTCGAATGTGGTGGGGCAGGCCGGGTCGAAAAGGTAAGACATCTGGGAACCGAGTCCATCCGTCCATTTGAAACCGGGCAGCTCCCTGTAACTCGACTTCCACAGCTTGCCGTTCCACACAATCTGCTCCCTCGACACCGCCTTTCCTTTAAACGTTATTTGCGATTCGATCGTATCGACGCGGCTCCAAATGGGGGCATCCGCCGTGCTGACGTAACGCGTGGCGACTTCATCGGCCACGAAGTTCGGCATTTGTGAAACAAACTGCACGATGTGGGAGCGAATCTGCTCCTGCCTGGCGGGCCATTCCGCCGCCGGGCCTGCGGCAGGCTCCTCATGAGCCATTGCGGGCTCCGGGATGCGATTGCCGGGAACTGACTCCGCGGGAGGCGGCGCCCGCAAGAGGTTCGGGGACTGACGCCAAGCCTTCGACGCCTGAGCACTCAACCTCTCCTCCGGGGAGGCCTCGCGAAGGGATTTTAGCCTGGTTACCTCCAAATACAAACGGCGACCGATCAACGGATCATATACGCCTCGGATCGCCGCGCACGTGATCTCGACCTGGTCTCCGACCATGTAGCGTTCGGTCAGGGTTCGTGGCAATAAATCTCCCCGCGTCGCGTTGTCTTTCGCCTCGATGATGCGCCCATCGTCCAGGCGGATGGAAATCGACACCGCTGTGAGCCGTTCCAACGAGCCGGACAAGGTCAGGTTGGGCGCCCCAACGGCGCTTACCATGAGGAGGAGCGACGCGACACCAACGAAGAGTCCCCAGCGCATTCTTGTACCTGGACATTATGATAACGGAGAATCATGGGGGCCCGATGTAGCTCTAAGGAGGGATGTTCGCACATCGGGCACTTGATAACATCTAACCAAGGAGCAAGGCGTCCGGATGGGCAAAATGCTACCCCGGTCCCGGATCTGGCAGGCGACCCGAAAAGCGTCGAGACGANNGCAACGGGGATATTGTTGATCTGGCAAGGGTGGGATAGACTTCAGTAAAGGGCCTGTTCCCCAAAGGAGGGTGCTATGAATAAAACCGTGAGGTTGGCGGCACTTACAGTGTTTGCCCTGGTGCTCACGTGCGTGTGTCTGGCGCGGCCTGGTGTCCTCCATAAGATCCACCGTTCGGCTTGCGTCCCACGATGCGCGCATTATTGCCGCACATTAGGTCTCCGCGCTTACCAAACCTGCAAGGTGTGCTATTGCATCCAGCCCGGTGGCGGATGTGGTGGCTGCGGCGGCTGTGGCGGCTACGGGTGTGGCGGATATGGTGGATGCGGCGGG
>PMTT01000298.1 GCA_003167275.1 Bryobacterales bacterium
CCAGCTCACTGTCGGTATCGTAATCGAGCGTCTTCGGTTCCATCTTCTTCCCTTCACTTGGCATACAAAGATTCCATCTGGCCGGTGGCATGGGCCAGGTCGGCGCGAGCTTGGTTGTAGCGATACAGCGCACCGATCTGATTGTCATTGGCGCGCGACAACTCGTCCTGCGCTGTAATTACTTCGATGTTGTTGGCCACGCCGGCCTGGAAGCGGTCGCGCGCCTGCACCACCTCCTGCCGGGCAAGGTCCACTCCCAGGTTCGCAACGGTCACCTCGCTGCGCGCCGATTCAAGCATGGCGATGGCCGTTTTTACCTCCAGGGCGATCCGGTTGCGCAATTCCTGCTCCTGCTGCTTGAGTTGCCGGATGGCCAGGTCCGCCTGGGTGCGCTGCGCCTCGATGCGCCCGCCGGTGAACAGCGGAAAATCGAGACTCGCCTGGTACTGATACACCGGAATGATGCCGGTGGGCGTGAGCCCCTGCTCCAACCAGCCCCCGGACAGGGTGAGCTTGGGAAGCCGCTGATCGGTAGCGGTCTTCCGCTCCAGTTCGGCGCGCTGCTCTTGGGAAAGGATCTGCCGCAATTCCGGCCTCGTGCTATAGGCGCGCTCCAGGGTTTGGTCCGGCGATACTTCGGGCGTGTCGAAGAAGCTGACCCGGTCGGCCAGTTCGATGGTGCGGCGGGGATCGAGGTTCAACAGCCGGGAGAGGCCGTACAGCGATGTCTCCAGTTGGGTCCGGGCCACGATCAGGCGCTGCTTCTCATTCTGCAGTTGCACATTGGAGCGGAGGGTGTCGATCCCCGTGCCGACGCCGTTCTTTTGCAGGTCGGCCGATTGATCGTAGAGCGCCTGGGCAAGTTCGACGCGCGATTCGGCTGCCTGCACGTCGGCGGCGGCGCGCTGGCTTCCGAGGTATTGCGACACCACCAGCAGGACGCTCTCCTCGCGCACCGACATCTCCTGTGCACGGCTGGAATCGATGCCGATTTGAGCGGAGCGGTAGCGGCGCCACAAGGTGAGGTCGAAGACCGGCGCGTTGAAACCGACTCCTCCCTGGAATACGTAATAGGGTCCGATGTGCTGCGGAAAGCCCGGGAAGCTAAACCCGATGGCCGTCTCGAGATTGACGCGGTGAACCGTCTCGGAGACGTTTCCATTGACCTGAGGCAGGAGCGCGGACCGGGCAATCTGGCGATCCTGCTGGCTTTGCGACACACCCAGGTTCGCCAGGATGACTTGGGGGTTCTGTTTCAGCGCGAGCGAAACGGCTTCGCGCAGGGTGAGCTTCAGGGGACCAGTCTCTTGTGCCAGGGCGGCGGAGGTCAGCGTCAGCAGGATCAGGACTCTCGGATTCACACCCCGGGACGGTGCACCTGAAGTGCCAAACCCTGGCTTCCAAGCTGTTGATTCAGGGCCACTTGTGGGAGTACGCACCGCCCATATTTCAGCACCGGCCCAAATAGCGGCAAGACCGCGGCCTGCCGGGTTCTAGCGTTTTAGCTCGGGAATCCGGTCTGGTTCGTGAACAAACACCTTTAAACACCGTGGCACAGGCATTCCTGCCTGTGTTGGTTTTTCTTGCCCGGGGAACCACCCGAGGCAAGAATGCCTGTGCCACGGTTTGCTGGAGTCTCCTAGGCCGCACTGACCGTTGACGCCCGTTAACAGGCCGGGCATAGCCTTACGTCGTCGGAGAAGGATTGCCAGGCAAAGGGCGCCGCCCCCGAGCATGCGAGAGAGGATGGCTCTGGCGCCGTTGGTGATTGTGTTTGTTGAGGCTGGCCAGTTCCCGCATATCCGGTGAATCCGGTCGAGGCGTTGCGGACGTGGAGACCGAAGACAGTCGAGCCGTTTCCGCCACCGCCCCCGGCTTCGATATTCGCGGCACTGGTAAACGGTGTCCCGGACCGCGTTATATCGAAGCTCAACTGAGCAACTGCTCCCGAACCCACAAGGACCGCTCACCCGGAATGTGTAACTGCCCCAGCCGTCCTCTTTACCCCCCGTATCCCGAACGGCGTGGTCATGGTGATCAACACATTCAGCGTGCTGGTACTTAGTCAGACTAATCTGAAGGCACGCATAGGGAAAACGTCCCCGCCAGTGCGCAAAGTCCTATCCGGATCTAATGGTACTTTGGGCGCTTGACGTGTAGGCACAGGGATCTTGGACACGCAAGGTGCTGGCGAAGTGGCGTCGACCGGTCTCTGCGATCTAGGCTCGCCGGCGGCGAACTCGCTTCGCGATTCCGAGGGCGACGCCCAAAAAGGCTAAAGGCCATACCATCGCTGGCTCGGGGGCTGACGGATTCTGCAACCCCAGGAACTCCTGGTTGCTGAAATTATTGGGGTAAGTTGGGCTATTGGGGGCCGGAGTGTAGACCACTAGATCCGCATAAGCCGTCTTTACCCAGCTTGGCTGCGTCGTGCTCAAGACCAGGTTCAGAGCGTTGGTCTCGAGTAGTTGCTGCTGTGCAAGCAGGGTCGTATTCCCCGGGGGTATCGTGGTCGCAGGCAGATTCGTAGCATGATTGAACACGTTCCAGACAGCGTACTGATACTCCGTAACAACATTGTTCGATGGGTTTACCAGCGCCGCGAACTCGTACAGCAGCACGGCAGCCTCCTCGTAATTCTGCACCTCGGGCGCCGCGGTGAATCGAGCGTATTGGAGGGGATTCGGGCCGACTAGATTGGAGTAGTCGTAGATGATCGTGCCCGACGGCATCGTGGTTATATCCGCACTGTCGTCGCAGAGCAGCATTTGGTTTGGAATCCCATTAATCGTGGCGGTAGAGAACCCATTGTAGGTGTTGTTCTGGTTAACCGTCGGCAAGGCCGTAAAGACGATGGTCACAGTGTTGGCGCTGCACAGGGACAGCGAAAATAAAACCCCAAAAACAACGCGTGTGAGTAGCATGGCAGTTACGATTGTAATCGGGTTGCCCGAAAATGATCATCGATAATGTACTTGGTAGGTTTAAATTAGTGCTAGGACTAACTCAGACGAATCTGAGTACTACTTAAGCCATGTCATCTCAATTGGTCCAAGGGGTCTTGGCATGGTTCCGGTACTTTTGTCCTAGTCGTATGACCTAAACTTTCCAGTACTTTTTGATGATTTGGGGATCGGCAACCAAGATCCGAAGATCGAACTCGCGTGCATGGCTTTATCGTGAGTGTTTCTGCAAGCCTTCTGGCGGCGCTGGCTGCGTACGGTGCGTGCTCGTGGGGTGCTGCTCAAACCCGCGTTCACGAGCGTCGTCTCATAATGGTCGGTGTAGTGTGAATTAGTCCTGGGACTTACTTGGATTAATCCGCAAATAGGACTGATTTTGTCCCGGTACTTTTTGGACCAGGAAGCAGCACACGACCACTAGTTTCAGCTCAACCGAGGCGTTGTGTTGCGATTCGCATCAACCCAGCACGCCCGCGGCACGCATCACCGGTTCGGCCTTCTCTCGAATGCGGCGGGCCACTTCGAACGGGTCCCCGTTCTGAATCCTGGGATAGAAGAGTTCCACCGATAGCGGCCCCGTGTAACCCCTCTCGGATAGCTTACGCAAGATGCGCGGCAAGGGCGAGACGCCATCCCCAGGAATCTCGCGAGTGCCGTTGTCCAATAATTCGCGCGGGATGTCCGGCACGTCCTGGAAGTGGACGTGGTGGATCTCGCCCGGCTGGATCAAGTCCAGGTCCTCGAACTTGTTGAGGCCCGCCCAGAAGTGATAGCAATCGAGCATCGGCCTGACGTTGGGATGCGCCGCTTCCCGCGTCATCTTGAGCGAGGTGGGCAAGGTCCCGATGAACGTAGAGCCTCGCATGAATTCCACCATCAGGGTCATGTGCGACCGTTTGGCGATCTCTCCGGCCTCGCGGAGGTTGTCCACGGCGCGCGGGTAGTCGTCAGCCGTGTACTTCTCGGTGGCGCCGCACGGGCAGACCATCCGGTCGACACCCAGTTCCGCGATCATTTCCGATTTGGACTTGAGATCCTCCAGCGCTTTCAGTCGGCCGGGGCCAGGTTCCCACAGTCCGCGAACTCCACCACTCGAGACCGCGGTGAGGCCCAGGTCGTGCAACAGGCGGCGCGCCGCTGCCATCCCCTCCTTCTTGACGAACTCCTCGACGTGAGGCGGAATTACTTCAACATATTGGATCCCGGCGCGGGCATAGCCTTCGAGCGAGTTGCGATACCCCGCGGCATTGGATGTAGTCTGGTGCAGGCAGAGCGACATGCCGCCCGGAGCCGCGTGCACGGTTCCGACCTGGGCAAGTGGAGCCAACAGCGCATGTCTACGGGTGATCATGGGACGTCCATTTCACGCCTTCAAACAGGCGGCCGCGGTCATAGCCCTTGCTTCAGCGTGCCATGGCCGTTGGTCCCACCGCGTAGGGATTTGATCAAGGCCTTCAACTCGCGGTCGGTCTCCTTTTGCGAAGCGGAGAGGGCTTTCAGGTCCCGACGGAACTCGAGTTGTGCGGCTTGAATCTCGCGTTGTGTGGCTTGGATCTCGCGTTGTGTGGCCTGCATGCCGGCGATCATCTTCATCCCGGTCAGGATCAGCTTGCGGATCGCGGCGATTTCGCGGTCATGCTGCGAGACGCGAAGTTCGAGTTTAGTCGGCATTTCTGATTTCCCTTGTGCTAAACAAATCCTAGCATAGTAGATATAATCTAATTAACCCCGAGGGCCATGCATCCATTTCCCACCCAGCTTTCGATCGGACCCGTGAAGGTTGCCCCGGCTACCGTGTTGGCGCCGATGGCGGGCGTGACCGACACCGTGTTCCGCCGATTCATCCGCAACCTGGGCGGCTGTGGATTGATCATGACCGAGTTCACCAGTTCCCATGGAGTGAGCGCTTCGCTGGGCGCCCGCAAGCCTTCCAAGACGCTGCGCTACCTGGCCTTCCACCCCGAGGAGCATCCCATCTCAGCGCAGCTTTTTGGCGCCGACCCCCGCGTGATGGCGGATGCCGCGCGCGTCTGTCAGGACTTGGGCTTCGATATTCT
>PMTT01000643.1 GCA_003167275.1 Bryobacterales bacterium
ATGACGGAGAAGTTGCTGATTTACGCCCTGGGCAGGGGACTGGAGTCGTACGACCGCCCGGTGGTGAACCAGATCGTGGCCGGCCTGGCCGCCGATCAGTATCGTTTTTCCAGCCTGGTGCTGGGGATTGTGAACAGTGTTCCGTTCCAGGAGCGTCGAGCCGCTCCGCGGACTTCCAGTCTGACGGCGGAAGCCATCAACAAAAAGTAAGGAGATCGTCCGAACATGTATGTGACACGAAAGCACCTGGAACGCCGAACGTTTCTGCGAGGCATAGGCGCGGTGATTGCCCTGCCCATGCTGGACGCCATGGTTCCCGCCTTCGCGGCGCCCGCCAAGGTGGGCAAAGCGCCTGTCCGGACGTCGTTTGTGTATGTGCCGAACGGCATCGTGATGGACAACTGGACGCCCAAGACCGCGGGCACGGCCTTTGAGATCACCCGGACGCTCAAGCCGCTGGAACCCTTCCGCGACCGCATGCTGGTGATCTCCGGCCTGATGGACAACAACGCCAACGCGCTGGGCGATGGAGGCGGCGACCATGCGCGCGCGGCCTCCAGCTTCCTGACCGCCGCGCATCCCAAGAAGACCGGCGGCTCGGATATCCACGTCGGCATCTCCGCCGACCAGGTGATCGCCCAGGCCAACCGCGCCGAGACCCGTCTGCCCTCGCTCGAGATGGGGCTCGACGATAGCCGCGTGGTGGGGCACTGCGATTCCGGCTACAGTTGCGCCTATACCAACAGCATTTCGTGGCTCACACCCTCCACGCCGCTGGCTCCCGAGGCCAATCCGCGCGCGATCTTCGAGCGCCTCTTCGGCGACGTGGACACCAGCCTCGACGCGGCCACCCGGGCCCGGCGGGAACGCTACCGCAAGAGCCTGCTCGACATGGCCCGCGACGAAGCGCAGAAGCTTTCCGGTTCGCTTGGCCCCAACGACCGCCGAAAGGTGGACGAATATCTGGATTCGATCCGCGAAATCGAGCGGCGCATCCAGAAAGCCGAAACCGACGGCCGGAACATCGCTCCCACCATCGACAAGCCGGCGGGCATTCCCGCGGTCTTCGCCGACCACGCGAAGCTGCTCTTCGATCTGCAATTCGTGGCCTTCCAGACCGACCTGACCCGAGTCACCAGCATGGTGATCGGGCGTGAAGGCAGCGTCCGCACCTACGATGAGATTGGGGTTTCCGATCCTCACCATCCGCTCTCGCATCACCGCAACATGCCGGAGGCGCTCGAAAAGCTGACCAAGATCAATACCTTCCACGTGGAGCTGTTCTCGCAGTTCATCGCGAAGCTCCAGGCGACGCCGGACGGAGATGGCACGCTGCTCGACCATTCGCAGGTCCTCTATGGCTGCGGGATCGCCGACAGCAACCGTCACACGCATGAGAAGCTGCCGATCCTGGTAATGGGCGGCGCGAATGGAACCATCGCCACGGGCCGGCACGTGGCACTCGAGAAAGACACGCCAGTGGCGAACCTGTTCCTGGCGATGATGGGCCGGACCGGCGTCCGGCGCGATTCCTTTGGCGACAGCACGGGCGCTCTGGAGATCTAACGAAATGCTGATGTTTTCGAAAGATGTGGCGCAGACACGCCTTGGTGGGGCGGACCCCCTGNNCAGGGGGTCCGCCCCACCATAGCGATGCCGGCACCGGTTTTCATACCGATCTTTGCCCGCCGCGGCGGGCTAGGAACACCCTTGAAAACTGTGCCACGGTGTGTTCGACTCGTATCGGCAGCCTTGCTTGCCACCGTTGTGCTAGCCGCACAGCCGGCCGCTCCAGGCATTGCGCCGGAGCGCCAACCCGACTACCAGGCGCTATCCGCCGCGGTGCGTACCCTGCGACGCGCCGCGACTGACGCAACGCTGACGGCCCAGGTAGACAAGCTGGTGTCCGATAGCGCCGGCATCGCCCGAGGGGAGGCTCGCCGGAAGCTGGCCAACGCCTGGGTGCTGCTCAAAGGCGAACCCTGGGACAAGAAACAGGAGTATCAATGGTCCCTGGCGCTGCGTCCCGATGCGGTAGTAGCGGACTCGTCGCTGCCCTTCATGATCCGCCTCGCGCAGACCTATCCCGCATCCTACAAAGGAACGGAAGCCTTGAAGATCGCGGTGTCCTTGCGGCAAGCAGACGAGAAGGAGGTGCGTCAGATCGGGGTCTTCGACCTTCCCGCCAACGACCTCATCGAGCAGCCCTTCGGTATGTATGCCCGCCTGGATGGTGTGGCCGATGGGAGCTACCTGGTGCACGCAGAGGTGATGGAGGGGGCGACTCCCGTGGCCACGATCGTCTCCCCGGTCGCGGTCGTTAAGGGCATCACGCGGGATCACGCGGCGATTGACCATCGTCTCTCGCTGATTCAGGGACACGAGGGCGCCAAGGCGTCGATTCGCTATCCCTATGTGCTGGCGGAAACCGTCAACATGGGTTGCCGTCAATTGAACGGCGCCGATTTCGGATTGCCTTTCCAGCCTCAGCCTCCATACGATTTCGCCGCAGGTGTGGTCTCCGCGAATGGCTTTCTGAAATCGCTCGAAGCCGGAAAGGATCCTCTCTATCGCGCCAAGGGCGATCACGAGCGGCATTACTGGTTCGAAGAAGCCGGCGAGATGATGGCCTACCACGTGTACGCCCCGATGAAGTGGGATGGCAAGTCGAAACTACCGATGGTCTTGGTGCTGCACGGCAACACGCGCGATCAAGACTACTATTTCGACCGCGACGACCACATCCTCGCCAAGCTCGCGGAACAGCACGGCTACCTGGTAGTGTGCCCCATGGGCTACCGGCCCAGCGCCGGGTGGGGTTCGAATTCTCTGAATCGCCCGCCGGCGAACGCGGCCGCCGGGGCGCCCGCCGGTCGAGGCGGTTTCGCCGCCGACCCCGCGCGCCAGCGGCAGGGCGAATTGAGCGAAAAGGACGCACTCAACATGCTGGACCTGGTGACCAAGGAATACCCCATCGACCCGAACCGGATTTACCTGTTCGGCCATTCCGCCGGCGGGGCGGGAACTTGGTACATGGGCGAGAAATACGCCGAGAAATGGGCGGCAATCGCGGCCAGCGCAGCCGCCACACGTCCGGCCGGCTTTCCCTTCGACCGTCTCAAGGGGATGCCGATCATGGTCTGCCACGGCGATAAAGACGATGAGGTGCCCGTCGCCAGCTCACGGAATATGGTGAGGGCCGCCAAGGAGAATGGCCTCGATCCGCAGTATCTGGAAGTCCCCGGCGCGACGCACCTGACAATTGTGGCGCTGGTGGAACCGAAGGTCTTCGACTTCTTCGATCAGCACCCGCGGAAGGGTTCGAGTTCCGGCACGAAGTGAGGTGGGGCATGCCTCAGCTTGCCCCGGAAAGCTGTCGGCGTAATTCGTGTCCCAGCCCCGGAAACGTTCTAAATCAGGCACGCAAGGATTGACCTTGACACTGCCCGCCACCCATGTACAATCCAAGTTGGCCCCAATTTGACAACGGAAGTGGCGGAAAATGTTTAAAACCAGGAAATCCCAGCCTGTCTCCTCATCGGAAGCGCAGGGTTTTAACAGCAGCGATGTGGCCCGAATCTGCGACGTCAGCCTTCGGCAATTGCAGTGGTGGGATGAACGCAACGTCGTTTCGCCGCGCCAGGACGGCCACAAGCGGATTTATATGGCCGAAGAGGTGGTCGAGATCTCGGTGATCGCCGAACTCCGGCGCAAAGGCTTCTCCCTGCAAAAGATCCGCCGTGTCCTGCGGTTCCTCCAAAAGGACATGGGCAAGCGACTCAGCGAAGCCCTGACAGGCTCCTCGGATGTACATTTGCTCACGGACGGCAAATCGATCTATCTCGAAGAGGCGCCTAATCGCATCATCGATCTCCTCAAGAACGCTCGCCAGCCGATGTTCCTGGTCTGCGTGACCGACCAGGTGAAGCGGCTGACCGCGGCTGCTGAGCGGAAACCGGCGAAATCGGAGACCGGCGCTGCGCCACGTAAGACGAGGGCGATCTAGGGGTCCTTGTGGGGCAGCCAATCCTGGCTGCAGCCGCCTTTTCAGGCGGCCGTTGCCATTCCCTCAATGGTCCGGTTATTCGCTGGACGCTACACTAGCGGGCTGTGTGGGGCAAACGAATTCGTTCAGCGTGGCTGAGCGGATTTGTAGAGAAAAACCATAAGCGCTAGCACCAGCACTCCACCCAAGGCGATGTAGGAGTACGGGCTATTCACTTCCATCGTTGTGCCCGCTTGGGTGTAGCCGTCCAAGAGACTGTCCCGCAGACTGGGCGATATCGCCAGGAACCCGCCGGCCATCGCCATCAAAGTAATAGCTCGAAACATAAAACCAACTCAATTCTCGCGAGTTTGATAATGCCCCAATAGTACCACATGTACTATCTCGGTACCAGCGGTATTTGCTTGTAAACCTTAGATAATACTGGCCTACTCCATCACACTGTTGCCGGCAGCACCTTTAGGGAACGCCCAAGGTCCGAAGGAACTCCGAAGCCACCTGGGCCGGATCGCGGTGTTCGCCATCCACCGCGTAGTTCAATTTCCGCATTACCGCATCGGGCAGNNTCGAGAATCTTCACATCGAGGACGGAAGCCAGGCCGTCCGTGGAATTGGCCGCGATCATGTCCACTTTGCGGCTCTGGAGCGCCGTGTAGAGCAAGCCGAGGTCCATGGTTATCGGCTCGCCATCCGTACGAAGCCCGTAGGATGACAGCAGCCCGTCAAGCCCATCGGGCCGTTGTTTGAATTCGTACCCCACGCCCATCCGCCAGGACTGGCTCCGAGCCGCGTCCGAGAGTGTCCCGAGCTTGGAGCCGCGCGCCGTCTCCCCGCGGACAATCATGGCGAAGGTGTTGTTGAAGCCCAGCGGAGCCAGCCAGCGCAGCTTCCACTGCTTCTCGTAAGCGGCGCGCACCGCTCCCAGAACAGCGCCCGCATCCGGAAAGGGCGCTTGTTTCAGGATGGCCGTCAATGCGGTCCCGGTGTACTCCGGGTACAAATCGATCGAGCCTTGGGTAAGCGCTCCCTGTGCGAGCAGGGTCCCGCCAAGGTTGAGCTTGCGCTCTACTGGAACTCCCAGCCGCCGCTCGATCTGCTGCGCCAGAATCTCCCCCAGCAGCACCTGTTCGGAGAAGTTCTTCGAGCCCACCACGATCCGGGCCTTTCCCGAGCACCCCGCAAGGAGGCAGACGCTCAGGCAGGCGACAATCTTCGTTCGATCCATTCCAAACCCTCATCCGCCAGTAAAGCCATGACCGCCGCGGGGATCGCCCCTGCCAGCACCGTCGGGGTATCCACCATCGAGATCCCGCGAAAGATGAAGACGCCCAACCCGCCGCCCCCGATGGCGGCCGCAATGGTGGCCGTGCCGATGGTGGCCACCGTCGCGATCCGCAGTCCCGCCACGATCGAGGGTACCGCCAGCGGCAGCTCCACCTGCCACAGAATCTGCCGCTGGGTCATCCCCATCGCGACGGCCGATTCGCGCACCGTAGCGTCCACTCCCAGGATACCCACCAGCGAATTCCGCAGGATGGGCAACAGAGCATACAGGCACAGTGCGACGATCGCGGTGCGCTTCCCGATTCCGCCGATCAGGGGCAGCGGCAACAGGAATCCGAACAGCGCCAGGCTGGGGATGGTCTGGGCTATGTTGGCGAAGCCCACCACCCAACGCCGCGTCCGCGCCCGCCGCGCCAACAGCACCGCCCCGGGAAGCGCCACGGCTGCGGCGATCCCGATGGTGATGGCCACCAGTTCCAGGTGTTCGAGCGAGAGAGCGAGGATTTCCGAAGCCAGGCGGCTATTCATGCGGTCTCCAGTGGTCTTCCAGGCTGGCGAGAAAGGCGAGCGCCTCGGGAGTTCGGGCCGCCAGGAATTCCGCGGGTGTGGCCAGTACGTCCATCGCGCCATCCTTCAGCAGGGCTACCCGCGACCCGAGCATGAGCGCCTCGCGCACGTCGTGGGTCACGAAGAGGGCCGATTTGGCAGCGGCTGTAGCACCACCAGTCTCCGTCTCCCCGGATCGCCGTATCTCCAGAAACTGCCGTTGCAGATCGAAGCGGGTGATCGGGTCGAGTGCCGCGAAGGGTTCATCCAGCAGCAGCAAAGGCGGATCTGCCGCCAGAGCCCTGGCGATCCCCACGCGCTGCTTCTGCCCCCCCGAGAGCTGCCTGGGGTAGCGGCCCTCGAATTCGGCCGGTTCCAGCCCCACGTCCCGCAGCAGCGACTCCACGCGGCTGGCCACTTTCTCCGGATTCCAGTTCTCCAGGCGGGGCACCAGCCCGATATTGGCGGCCACCGTCCAATGCGGAAACAGCCCCGCGTCCTGGATGACGTATCCCATGCGGCGCCGCAGGCGGATGGGGTCCCATTCGAGGGCCGGCTTACCTTCGAAGCGGATTTCCCCGGAGTTCGGATGGACCAGGCCGTTGACCGCCTTCAGGAGCGTGGTCTTGCCGGAACCGCTGCGGCCCAGCAGAACAACCGTTTCCCCTTCGTGCACAGTCAAACTGATGTCGCGGAGGATCGGCCGACCGCCAATGGCGTAGGAAACGTTGCGGATTTCGAGGATAGGGTCGGAGGGCACGGTCCTCTCCAATCCTACACTGCAACGGATTTGGTGGGGCGGACCCCCTGGTCGGCCTGCTTGGCACGAGCGAAGAGCCGGACCAGGGGGTCCGGCGCGGACGAGGGCGTCCGCCCCACCTTTGCACCCTGTCTCCGGATCGGGGCTCAATTCTCCGAAGGTCTGTCGGCGCGGTCGATCACGAGGACTTCCGTGGGAACCTTGCGCGACTCGAGTCTGAGCCCGAGCTGCTCCTGCAGAGCTGCGAAGATCGAGGGACCGGCGTCGACCAGCGCGCTCGCCGCCTTGTCGCCGGACGGCGGTCTCGCCTGCCCATCGACGGGGTTCCACTGCAGCTTGAAATCGAATCTTCCCTCGGCCGCGGTGAAATCCGCTACCGGCAGGTGCACCGCTTCGGAGAGTTTTAGTGCCAGGTCTGCCATGGTGCACCCCTGGGCGTCGATGCCGCCCCGCCGCGAGTTGGTCCGGGATAGGGCGCCGGGCGCGGAGGTTTGGGCCTTGAGCCCGCTCTTTCCGACCACCAGGGCGTAGCCGGACATCGGTCTGGTCTCACGGTGAAATACCAGGTTGAACCGCTCGGCCAGCAATGACTGGAGCATGATCATCATCTCGTGCCCCCCGGCCGGACCCGCCGCCTTGGCTTCAATGTCGTAGCGTTCGTCATCGATCCACTTCGGTCCTCCCAGGATAAGAGTTTCGGGCACGTTATAAGCGCCCCGGATACAGCGCCTGAGCGTGACGTTCCTCGCGTTGATGCGACCCTTATCCTCGAAGATGCCTGAGCTGCCGGGTTCGGCTTTACTCGGCTTGATGGATGCCACTTCAAACGCCGGCGGGGGTGCGGTTTGTCCGAACGCCCATGCCGCCAGGAGAAGAACACCGCTCGCCAACAGCCCTCTGTTCATACCGGGTATGACGTTTCGACTCCGGATTTCGTTAAGCTAATTCGGTGACAGTCACCATAACCCCCGAATAGGCGGCAAGCGCCGATGCCTCCAAGGCTTTACGGGACGCGGATGGAAAGCGCTTTGGCCAAGGTGACCGCGTCCTGCCCGGCGACAACGTTGCCGTACCCAGCCACGTAGCGGCCCTTTCGGAAAATGCAGACCTGGCCCAGGTACTTGTCGTTCATTTGGAACGCGTCATCGGCGATACTGACGGCGGTGGTCCCCGCAAACCGCCCCCGCAGCTTTTCCATCAGAGCGGCCGCCGATTCCGCGGTCGCCTCCATCACGACGAACGCCTTGCCAAATTCGTACTGCGCCACGTAGCCGCGCTTCAGCAGCCGAATCCCCAGGACGCTCTCCGGCACCAGCCGCAGCGACTGCTGTTGCTCTGCGGGGAACCAGGAGAGGGCGAGCGGCGGGTCGGTACTGCCTTCCAAGGTCTTCTCGATTGCGGCGGTCCACGCCTGCAACGTGCTTGTATAGTCGCCCTCGGGATTGGCGGCGATCTCTACGTAGTATTGGCCCTTGGTGAAGATCGCGCGGCGCGGCACGATCTGGCCGCCCATCCCCAGTTTGGCCGACGGCACGCGCAGATCGCGGTTCGCGCTGAACATCCCGAAGGAGGAATCGGCGTCGCCGAAATCCGAAACGTCGATCACCAGTGCCACCCCGTTCTTCACGCACGTCACGCCGCGCATGCTCTGGAAGCCGTAGAGCACGTAGCCTTCAGCGTTGCCATCCATATATTCGAACAGGTTCTCGGCCTGGTAGCTCCGGGGCTCGCCCTGCTGCGTCCATCCCGGGACCAGGCCGCAGGAGGGAGTGGTGGCTGACAGGGCGACGGCGAACAGGGCGAGGAGGCAGGCGATGCGGCCAATTGTTGTGGGGCGGGCAATCTTGCCCGCAGCCGCCTTTTCAGGCGGCTCTTTCGAGCCAGAATCGAATTGAGGAAGCGGACCGTCGCCGCATGAAGGCCCGGGGCGGCCAGGATTGGCCGCCCCACCGTTCAGCCTCAACATGCGAACAGTTCCTGGGCACGGATGAGGCGCTGAGCCACCTTCACTCCATAGGGGCACTGCACGGTGCAGCCGGGACAATCGCCGCAGCGGACAGCCGTGTGCGCGGGCTCGAGTTCCAGGAACCGCTCGCGGCCCAGGGCGAACTGCTTGTAGCCTTCCGCGTAGGTCAGGAAGCGCAGCACATCCGCCACCGGCAGGCCCTGCCGGCACTGACCATTGCACTCGCCGCACATCCGGCAGTACATCGGGGCGATATGTTCCAGTTGCAGCGCCAGCAGCTTTTGATCCTCGGCGCCGAACGGCTGGGCCATGGCCTTGAGGTTGTCGTCCAACTGATCCATGTCCGTCATGCTCGGGACGGTGGTATGGACGTTCGGATTCCGTACCACCCACTTCAGCGCGGCGAGCATGGCGCCATCCCTTTTCAACTTCTCGTAAACCGGGTTGCCAGGCTGCGGGCGGCGGAACCCACCGGCCATGACCTTCATCGCGACGATGCCTTTACCCGCCTTGGCCGCCTCATCGATCACCTCGTTCATGAACGGCTCCATGCTGAAGTTGTACTGGGTCAGGATGACGTCGATGTTGGGATGTTTCGCCAGGAACGGAATCAAGTCCCTCTGGCCGCTGTGCGTGCTCACGCCGGCGAAGCGGATCTTGCCCGCCTTTTTCGCGATCTGCTGAGCTTCGATCAGGTCGTCGGTGATGTCGGAGGGGTTGGTCCTGCCATGCAGGTACCAGATGTCCACGAAATCCGTGGCCAACTCCTTCAGGCTGGTATCGAGTTGCGCCAGGGCGCCGGCTTTGTCTCGAGCCTCGGTCTTGGTGGAGAGGACGATGTCCTTGCGCCGGTTCTTCAGCGCCGCCCCCACCATGCGCTCGTTGTTGCCGCTCTGGTAGTTGCGCGCGGTGTCGAAATAGGTGATCCCGATATCGGCGGCGCGTTCGACGACGCTGCCATCCGACGTGACCATGCAGCCGAATCCGACGGCTGTGACCTTCAACCCGGTTTTTCCGAGGGTCTTATAGCGCATCGCTGGGCCGGATGGCAGCGGCTTGAGGGACGTCTGCGGCGCCTGCTCGGAGTTGGAGGTGCGCGTGGCAGAGGCGACCGCGGGCAGAGCCAGCCCGGCAGCCAGGAAGTTGCGGCGGGACGGAGTCATGAGATTCTCCTAAACTATAACCATACTACAAGATCTGAAAATAGTTTAATGGCCGAGGCTAATTCGGTGGCAGCCACCGTAACCCCCGAATAGGCAGCTAATTCGGTGACAGCCACCGTAACCCCCAAATAGGCCGCTTTCCCCAGCATCGACGTGCGGATTTCGAATAGGCTGCCTCCCCCAGGCGCCGCTTACCGCCTATTTGGGGGTTATGGTGACTGCCACCGAATTAGCCGGATCATTCCGGCAGATGACGATCACACTCGGCCACCGCGTCTACGGCTGCCTTCCAGCGGCGGGCCGTTTCCGAAGTCTGCAACTTCCAGACCTTCCAGCGGACGGCGTTCTTCTGAAACATGTCCCGCGCCCAGCCATAGTGCCGGTTCCGCAGGAGCATTCGGCCATAGAGATCGTCCAGATCCGACGCCGCTTCCATAGCTTCTAACGTGGGCCGTGGGACTGCCAGGAGGCGGCTTTCGAGAGGCTGCCCCTTGGAAACGATCTCGGCCGCCGGATCGAACTTTCCGTGTTGGAGCATGCTCTCCGCCTCGCGGCCCATGGCCGCCAATTGCCCGGTCATCTGGCGATACCAGTCTTCGGTCGTCGGATCGGGCGGAGGCGGCTCCACAGGTTTCGGCGCAGGGGCGCAGGCCGTCAGGGCCACCAAAGCTGCGAAAGTGAGGACCAGGCGCACGGCCCAGGATATCTCAGGGCGCCCCACCCTTGACACCTGACTCGGAATCCGATATAACGATATCCGACCATGTCCGACGATCCGATTTCGTTCCTCCCGCTATCCCCGGCCACTCTCCACATCCTGCTCTCGCTCGCCGCCGGCGACCGGCATGGCTACGGCATCATGCAGGAGGTCGCCCGCCAGTCCGAAGGCCAGTACAAGCTCGGCCCCGGCACCCTTTACGACAATCTCCAGAAACTCATGAACCAGGGGCTCGTGGAGAGCGCCCCTCCGCCCTCCGGCGATGACGACCCCAGACGGCGGTATTACCGCCTCACCCCCGCTGGGCGCAGCGTCCTATCGGCGGAAATTGCCCGCCTGGAGAGCGTGGTCCGCGAAGCCCGGCTGCATTTACGGATCGAGAGTCCAGGGGGCGCGGTATGACCCGGGTCCTGTATCGATGGCTGCTGTGGCTGCACCCGCCTGCTTTCCGCCGTGAATTCGCGGGCGAAATGCTGTGGATCTTCGAGGAAGCCGCCCCCGAGGGCGTGGCTCCGCTGTTTGCCGACGGCTTGCTTTCGCTGCTCCGGCAATGGCTCCTGCGGTCCCCGCCGTGGAAACTGGCGGCGGCGGTCATCGGGGGAGTCGTGGAGGTCACCGCCGGAGGGCTGGGAGGTCTGTTGTTCATGCACGCGCACATGTCGGCGCGTCTGGCGGCCGCACCCCTAAAGCCCCCGGCCACTCCAGCCGATCTATTGGCCATGGACAACTTCATGCACTTGGTCATGTGGGTCGCGGCCGGACTGGTGCTGATGGTGGCGGCGCTGGTGTCTTGGGTAAGGAGCCTCAACGGAAGGAGACTCGATCGTCTGGCCGCTGGTCCTCGTCCCATCCGTGACGGCGGATCCGGAGGGCCCGGGGCGCTTCGAGCCGGTGGTGTTGGCGCGAGAGCGGTCACCGGCGGCAAGTCCAGCGTTGGTACGGGCGCGAAGACCGGCGCCACGGAGATCATCCATGCTTGAATTGCGTAGCGTCACCAAACGGTATTCCGGTGTCACGGCCGTCAGGGATGTCAGCTTCGTGGCGCGTGCGGGCGAGGTCACGGGCTACCTGGGACCCAACGGGTCCGGCAAGTCCACCACCCTCAAGATGATTACCGGTCTGATCGAGCCCACCGAAGGGCAGATCCTGTTTCGCGGAGAGCCCATCGAACGCGACCGGATCCGCTACCGGCAGCGCCTCGGTTACGTTCCCGAAGAGCCGCAGCTCTATCCGCACTTGACAGGCGCCGAGTATCTGGAGATGGTGGGCCAGTTGCGCGGCCTCCCCAAACAGCAGTTGGCGGAGAAGATCGATGGCTTTCTGCGGCTCCTCTCGCTCGATGAAGATCGCTACGTTCCCATCTCGTCTTACTCCAAAGGCATGCGCCAGAAAGTGCTGCTGGCCGCGGCGCTGCTCCACAATCCCGAGCTCGTCTTGCTGGATGAGCCGTTCTCCGGGCTGGATGTGAATTCGGCTCTGGTGCTCCGCGACCTCATCCGCGAACTCGCCGCCCGTGGGAAAGTGGTCCTCTTCAGCTCGCACGAACTCGAGACCGTCGAGCGAGTCTGCTCGCGCGTCGTGATCCTGCACAAAGGCCGCGTGGTGGCCAACGACTCCATCGCGCAACTGCGCGTGCTCATGTCGCTGCCCACCCTGGAAGGCATCTTCTACCAGTTGGCCATTGAGCAGGACACGGGCGCCATCACCCAGGAAATCCTGCAGGTGATGGAGTCCTAAATGCCCGAAGAGCGCTTGCAATTTCGAGTCCTGTATCGGGACTTCCTTTTCCGCCTGGTGGATCTGGAGCTACTCTCGGCCGCGGGCGATGTTCCGAAGCTCCTGGGCCAGTTCGGGGCCATGCTCGCGGCGTTCGGTTTCACGATTACGATCTTCACCTTCCCCGCGCTGGCCCGGTCCGGGATACCATTCGAAAAGCTGATCGGGCCGGTGCGCATTGAACAGGAGTTCCTGATCGCCACCACCATGGTGATTGCCGGCCTGTTTTCGGTCCTCGCCTGGAATGCGGTTTTCCCCGACCGGCGCGACAGCCTCATTCTGGGTCTGCTCCCAGTCCGCCTCCGGACCATCTTCCTGGCAAAGGTGGCCGCCATCGCCACCGCGCTGGCGGTCTGCACCGTCGCGGTCAACCTTTTCACGGGGCTAAGCTTTCCCTTCCTGGCAGTCGCGCCTCCGGGCGGCTTGTTGGCCACTCTCCGCTCGCTGGGCGCTTACTGGCTGGCGATGGCGGCGGCCGGCCTCTTCGTTTGCTGCGCGTTGCTCGCCCTGCAAGGCCTGGCGGCGCAGCTTCTGAGCTACCGTCTGTTACTGCGGGTTTCCAGTTTCCTGCAACTGGCGGCTTTCTTCGTCAGTCTGGGAGTCTACTTCCTCAAGCCCACATTCACCAGGTTGGCCGGGCCTCTCGACTGGTTGCCCTCGTTCTGGTTCTGCGGACTCCTCCAGGTGCTCAACGGCGCCTCCGATCCTCACTTCCGGACACTCACCCTGCGCGCGCTGTGGAGCCTGCTCATCGTCTTTTCTGTAGCGGTGTGCACGCTGGCCCTGGCGTATCAGCGTAACATCCGCCGTATCATCGAGCAGCCGGATATCGCGCCCGCCGACCGCGGGCGCCCGGCGACCCGCATCGGAAGCTTCCTGGCCGCAAGACTTCTTGCCCGTCCCATCGAGCGCGCCATCCTGCTCTTTACCGCGCGCACCATCGCCCGCAGCCGCCAGCACCGCCTCCTGCTCGCGGCATATTCCGGCATAGGCCTCGCGATCGCGCTAGCCTACGCACGGGACTTCCTGTATGGCTCATCTTCGAGAGACGGGGCGTGGCGCGACCTCCGCTGGAACCACGTCAATGGACCCTTCCTGGTGGGCAGCCTGGTGCTGCTCTTCTTCGCCGTGATCGGCGCCCGTGCGGTCTTCGCCATGCCGATCGCTCTCCGCTCGAATTGGATCTTCCGCATCACCGCGGTTCACAGCCCCGGCGCCTATTCCGCGGCGGTGCGCAGGTCGCTCTATGCGCTCACCGCCATTCCGATCTGGATTCTCTCGGCCGCGCTGTTCTTCGCCATCTGGCCCGTGCGCTTCGCCGGGCTGCACATGGCCATCATGGTGGTGACCGGAATCCTGATGGTGGAAATCTCGCTCCACCGCTTTCGCAAGATCCCCTTCGCCTGCTCGTATCTACCGGGCAAGGCGAAGATCCACACCAAGCTGGGGACAGTGGGCATCGGATTCCTCCTGGCCGCCAGCCTGGGCGTCCAGATCGAGTTTTGGGCGATGCACAAGAACACCCGTTTTGCGGTGCTCTTCGCCATCCTGCTGGTGTCCGCGGTCTTGGCGTGGCGGCGGACCGCCGAGTTTGCCCGGTCGCCCGCGAACCTCTTGCAGTTCGAGGACCTGCCGCCCGCGGAAGTGACGGCTCTCGATCTGCGATCCGACGGCGAGTGGTCCCGTGAAGAGGCCTACGTGGACGCGTTCGACCCGCACGCATGACACGGGGTTGGGCTTCATCTTGGTGTGGCAACCGCTGAAGATTTCCGAATCCGTTCAAGCCTCTCCAGGCCCTCCGGCCAATCCAACGTACACTGGAGAGGATGTCCTCCCCCGCGATCCTGGTCCGCGACCTCAAGAAGTTCTACGGACTCAAAGCCGCCGTCGACGGAGTCGATCTCGAAGTGCCCCAAGGGTCATTCTTCGGCTTTCTGGGGCCGAACGGGGCGGGGAAGTCCACCACGAT
>PMTT01000789.1:0-2676 GCA_003167275.1 Bryobacterales bacterium
AATCGCCCGCAAGCGGGCGAGCCAGGCGGAACCGCCTGTCCCACCAAGAACCAAACCGAGCCGCGACCGTCAGGGAGCGGTCGCCGAGGCCCAGCCGGTACTCCGTTAAGGCGTAGAATGTAAGGGCATGATGCTGGTCTCGCAGGTTGCCTGTTTCCTCGCCCTCGCGGCGGGCGGCCCGTTTTTCCTAAAGGCGCAGACTAGCCCTCCCCAAGCTAGCCCCGCTCAGACCACCCCAGCCCAGGCTCCCCCGGCCCAGAATCCCTCTGTGCAGATTAGCCCTCCCCAGAATGCCCCAGAGATGAATACGCGCGATGAGCAGGCGTCCTTCAAGTCCAGGGTTAATCTGGTGATGGTGCCGGTGGTGGTGCGCAACGCCCAAGGCAACGCCGTGGGCAACCTCACGAAGGATAATTTCCAACTCTTCGATAAGGGCAAACCGCAGGAGATCGCCCGCTTCAGTGTCGAAAAAACAGCCGTGTCCGCCACCGAATCCAACGGTAAGCCCGCCGCGGCACCAGTGGCGCCTCCAACGGCGGAGGGCGCCGAACCCGCGGTCATCGCCCCTGAGCGATTCGTCGCCTTCGTATTTGACGATATTCACCTTGCCCCCAACGACCTGGCCAAGGTGCGCGAAGCCGCCGACCAGCACATCGAGAATATGGTGCCCACCGACCGGCTGGCGCTCTACTCCATCTCCGGCGAGATGAGCCAGGATTTTACGGACGACCGCCGGAAACTGCATGCCGCGCTGGCGAGAATCCGTCCCGCGATCATGGTTCGCGCCGGCGCGCTCAACGACATCGACCAGAGAGTCCTCATCGCTCTGAGTAACCTGAAAGCCATCGTCAAGCGCATGAGCATCGTCCCTGGTCAGCGGACCGTGGTATTGGTTTCGCCCGGTTTCAACACCTTGTCGAGCCTGTACACCGAAGACAAGGCCGCCATCATCGAACAGGCCATCCGTTCCAAGGTGATCATCAGTTCTATGGACGCTCGCGGGCTCTATACCGATCCACGCTTCAATGTCGCGCCCGGCGGAGGCCGCAGCCTGACAGGCATGTATATGGCAGGATCCTTGATGGCCGAACTGGCCTCCGGCACCGGCGGTCAGTTCTTTGAAAACAGCAACGGATACGAGGAGGGATTCCGGCGGCTCGCGGCCGCGCCGGAGTATCTTTACCTGCTGGGATTCTCGCCGCAGAACCTGAGGTCGGACGGCAGCTTTCACACCTTGAAGGTTTCCCTGAAGAATGCGCCCAGCCTCACCATGACGGCGCGCCACGGGTACTACGCCCCCAAACGCACCGACGATGCAACGGAGACGGCGCGCCAGGAAATCGAATCGGCGCTTTTCTCGCGCGATGAAATGATGGAACTGCCCATCGAAATGCACACCCAGTTCTTCACAACGGGAGACTTGGCTAAGCTTTCCGTGATGGCTCACCTGGATCTGAAACAGTTCAAGTTCCACAAAGCGGACGGGCGCAATCACAACGAAGTGACGCTGGTCGCGGGCATTTTCGACCGCAATGGCAACTATCTGCAGGGCATCAAGAAGGTGGTGGAACTGCGCCTCAAGGATGAGACCCTGGCCCACATGGGCAATGGCGTCACCGTAAAAACCACCTTCGATGTGAAGCCCGGAACCTACCTGGTGCGCCTCGTGGTCCGCGACAGCGAAGGCCAGGCGCTGTCGGCCACCAACAACGCCGTCAACATTCAGTGATGCAAGCAAGGCCAGGGTGGGGCAGGCGGCGCCGGTCCCCTTTCCGTTATCCTAGAGGATTGGAGCCATACATTTGAGCCGCATCGTTCTCGCATTTCGTTGTTTCTTCAATATGCTGTTCCAGGGTGCGCTGTCCCCTGAGGTGCTGACCTCTCTCAGCCTCACGCGCCGTGAAGCGGCGCCCATCAAGACCGCGCCTGCAAAGCCCGCCGCCGCGCTACCCGTGGCCAAGACTTCCGACGGAGCTCTCCAGTTCCTCGGCATCTTACAGCGCGATTCCCGCCTGGTGGACTTCCTCATGGAAGACATCGCCTCCTACTCCGACGACCAGATCGGCGCCGCGGTCCGCGAACTCCACGACCAGTGCCGCGACTCCATCGCCCGGTACGTCACGCTCCAGCCGGTGATCGACGGCGTGGAAGGGACCTTCGCCAAGGCGCCGTCCAACGACCCAAATGTGATTAAGTTCATCGGGAACGTTCCGGCCAAGCCACCCTCCGGCGGCACCCTTCGGCACAAAGGATGGCGGGCCACCAAGATCGACCTGCCGGCTTTGTCCGCCAAGCAGGATGCCGCCATCATCGCCCCGGCGGAAATCGAAATCGAGTAATAGGCTTGGGAAGGCACCGGCGGTTCTTGCCGCTGCGAACCGGGTGGGCCGACGCGCTGTGATATTACTTGTACCGTATGCGTCAATCTCTGGCTCGCAGGACCTTCGTCCACTTGTGCTCCGCCGGCGCCGCCTGGCTGGCCGGGCGATCGGTTCCCCGCGCGGAAGCCGCGCCGCAGCGGAATCGCGCGGCTGTCAAGCACCGCAAGAACTTCGTCGCGATCCAGATGAAACCCCACGCCTGGATCGATGAGGGCATCGACCGGGCACTCGACAATCTGCAGCAGAAGGGCAACGTCAACACGGTGTGGGCTTACACCTACGACTATGAGATGGG